>JACPDF010000010.1 GCA_016184145.1 Candidatus Woesearchaeota archaeon
AATTACAGCCAAAATATTAAAAAGGCGCTATAAAATACATGAAGTCCCGATAGAGTTCAAGGCAAGAACCTTTGCCCAGGGAAAAAAGATAACCTGGAAGGACGGTATCAAGGCTGCGTATTACCTTTTAAAATACAGGTTCATGGATTGATTAAAATGCCAAAGCCCAATATAACAATGTTTTTTCCTGCATACAATGAGGAAAAAAATATTCCAAAACTCCTGAATTCAGCAGTAAAGATTCTCAAGAAAGTTGCAAATAAATATGAGATTCTTGTTGTTGTTTACGCAGGCTCTACGGACAAAACTGCAGAGATGGTGAAAAAATTCTCAAAAAACAATAAAAAAATAAGGCTCGTAATGCAGCCAAAAGACAAAAAAGGCATTGGCTATGCAAAGATAATGGGCTTCAACAATGCAAAATACCCCTATATTTTCTATGCTGATTCTGACAACCAGTTCGACCTTAATGAATTCGAAAAATTCTTGCCGTATATAGGAAAGTATGACATAATTGCCGGCTACAGGATAAAAAGGCATGACCCTATGGCCAGAATCCTAGTTTCAAAAATTTATAACATTATGATGAAAATGCTTTTCAATGTCAAGGAGCGGGATTTGGATTGCGCCTTCCGCCTTGTAAGCAAAAGGGTTATAAATAATATCAGCCTCAATTGCGTTACCGGAGTTGCTACAACAGAAATGCTGGCAAAGGCAAGAAAAAAAGGCTTCAAAATAAAAGAGATTGGAGTTGCCCATTACCCAAGATTGCACGGCCAGCCGATATTTGAGAGCAAGCTTTCAAATTTGCCGAAGCCAAAAGTTGTTAAAGACATACTTAAGGAAACCATTATGCTTTTTAAGGATATTCACAAATGGAAATAAAATGAACGCTAATAATGTTATTTTGGGTAAAAATGTTGTCGTTGAAGACTATGTTATATTAGGCAAGCCGCCAAAAGAAAAAAATAAGAATCTGAAGCTTGAGATAGGAGACAACTCAGTAATAAGGAGCTTTACTGTGGTTCATCTTGGAACAAAAATCGGAAAAGATTTCCAGTCTGGCCATGGGGCGCTTATAAGGGAGGACAATATAATAGGGGATAACGTAAGCATAGGCACAAATACGGAATGCGCCCCAAGAAACAGGATAGGCCATAATGTAAGAATACACACAGGCTGCTTTATGGAAGATGCTGATATAGGAGACAATGTTTTTGTCGGCCCTAACGTTGTTTTTACCAATGATCTTTACCCTCCAAGGGAGAAAAAGTATTTTCAAGGGGTTATGATAAAGAAGAACTCAAGCATAGGCGCCAACTCTACAATACTTGCTGGCGTTGTGATAGGCGAAAACTGCCTGATAGGCGCTGGCTCTGTTGTTACAAAAGACATCCCGGATAACAGCGTTGCAGTAGGAAACCCGGCGAGAGTTATAAAAAAGACAAGCGAAATCATAAAAATCGGTCGCAAGTGTCCCACTCAGCCCTAAAGGGCTGAGTTTGAACGGACACTTGCATCCATAGACCGATTTTCAGGACACAAGGAAAACAAAGTTTTCCGGTGAACTTGGAAATCAAAGATTTCCTGTTTCCCGAAAATTCGCTGAATTTTCGAGGATGCCAAAAACACATTGTATTTTTGAGCATGCCAAAAAGGCTTTTTTGCCTTTTTGTGCATAAAAAACCGCTAAGATGTCCTGCTTCTCAACGGGCTCTGTCCCAAGACTCGCTTTGCTCGGGTTAGCATCGACTCGCTTCTTTGCTGGAATAAATTGTGTGCGGTTCCCTCCCGTAAGGAACTTCCCCTTCCGCATCTAATGTTTTGCATTAGAAATCGCTCGTGACATTGATGCTAACCTTCTCTTGGGACAGAGCTTTCTCAACATAAATATTTATAAATGCCGTATTATATCCGGAACAGCAATGATAAATGTTGCTGTAATAGGCCTCGGCTATTGGGGGCCAAATTATGTAAGAATTGTGAATGAATCTGTAGACTGCAGGTTAAAGTGGTGCTGCGATAAAGCGGAAAAAAATCTTGAGATACTCAGGAGAAGGGACAACATAAGGGTGACAACCAGCTACAAAGACATCCTTGAAGACAAGGAAGTTGATGCCGTGATAATAGCAACCCCCACGGAAACGCACTATAAGATTGCAAAAGACTGCTTAAATGCGGGAAAGCATGTTCTTGTCGAGAAGCCTTTGACGCTGAAATCCGAAGAGTCCAAGGAGCTTATTGAAATTGCCGGCAAAAAGAAAAAAGTGCTTATGGTGGGCCATATATTCATCTTCAATGAGGCAGTAAGGAAGCTTAAGGAATGCGTAGACAGCAAAGAAATAGGCAATGTGCTTTATCTCCATTTCTCAAGGACTGGTCTTGGCCCCATAAGGAAAGACGTAAATACCCTATGGGATCTTGCAACGCATGACCTTTCAATACTTCTTTATCTGATAAAGGAAAAGCCCCTTAACATAATAGCAAGAGGGGAATGCTACCTGCAGAAAGACATTGAGGATGTTGTCTTCATGACAATTGAATGCGAAAATAAGATTCTTGCAAATTTGCACGTAAGCTGGCTTGACCCATATAAGGTAAGGACCATTACAGTTGTTGGCGATAAGAAGATGGTGGTTTTTGATGACATATCAGCAAGCGAGCCGATAAGGCTTTTTGATAAAGGGGTAAGCTACCTGGAAAGAGGGGCAGATTATGGCAAATTCAAGACATTGCTGAGGGATGGTGATATAATATCCCCAAAGATAAGGGGAGAGGAGCCTCTGAAAAGGGAATTTAGAGAATTCATCAGCAGTATAATGGAGGGCAGGAAGCCTCTTACAGACGGCAAAAGCGGCTATGATGTTGTAAAGGTGGCCGAGGCAGCCCAGAAATCGCTTAAAAATGGGAGTGTAAAAATAAGGATTGAATAAGTTGTTTTCGTCAAGAACCACCCGTCAAAGACGGGTGGCATGAATTTGGTATAGTATGAGTATCAAGGTGATTCTTGACAGTGAGATGCGAGTGAGCTCGTTTTTAGAGCGAACTCGCTCACAATTCACTCGAATTCCACCACTATTTATCCACCAATCATAGAATTGGTGGAATTTTAGCGTATTAAAATGAAGATAAACTTTGTTGATCTTGGAAGGCAGTACAAAGATATCAGGGATGAGATAAAAGAGGCAATGGACAGCGTGCTGGAAAGGTGCGACTTTATTCTTGGCAGCGAAGTGGAGAAATTTGAAAAAGACTTTGCCAAGTTCTGTCAGACAAAATTTTGTGTTGGTGTTGATAGCGGAACTTCTGCATTGAAGCTTGCTCTGGAATCATGCCATATAGGCAAAGGCGACGAGGTTATTACTGTTCCTAATACATTCATAGCTACTGCCCTAGCAATATCTGAAGCAGGAGCCAAGCCTGTTTTTGTTGAAATTGATCCTGATTCTTATAATATAGACACTTCAAAAATAAAATCAAAAATAACAAAAAAGACAAAAGCGATTTTGCCCGTGCACCTTTATGGGCAGATGGCTGATATGGATCCAATAATAGAAATAGCGGAAAGGCACAATCTTAAGGTGATTGAGGACGCATGCCAGGCCCATGGCGCTGTTTACAAAAGCAAAAAAGCCGGCTCTATTGGCCATATAGGATGCTTCAGCTTTTATCCTGGAAAAAACTTGGGAGCTTATGGTGATGCCGGTGCAATAACAACTGATGATGAAGAGATTGCTGAAAAAATACAAATGCTCAGGAATTACGGGCAGAAGCAGAAATACCACCATCTCGAAAAAGGCATGAACCACAGGCTGGATACAATACAGGCAGCTGTGCTTAATGTCAAGCTTAAATACATTGAAAGATGGAATGAGTCAAGAAGAAGGCTTGCTTTGCTTTACAATGAAAAGCTAAAAGGGGTCGCAATAACTCCAAAAGAAATGCATTACGGAAAGCACGTCTACCATCTTTATGTCATAAGGGTTAACGAGGCTAGTGAAAGAGACAGGCTTCTGGAGCATTTAAAATCAAAAGGGGTTGCAGCAGGCATACACTATCCGATACCAATTCACCTGCAGAAAGCTTATTCTGATCTTGCCATTAAAGAAGGAAGTTTTCCAGTAACAGAGGAATTCTCAAAAAAAATAATTTCCCTGCCTATGTTTCCTGAGCTAACAGAAGAAGAAGTTGATTATGTAGCAGATTCTGTCAAAGGCTTCGGTGGTTAAAATAGCCAAACTCAAGAAAGGTCTTTCTGTTGTTGTTCCTGTTTATAATGAAGAAAAAATCCTTGAAAAGAACATGAAGGTTCTTGGCGACCATCTAAAAAAATTAAAAATAGACTACGAAATAATACTTTCTGAAAACGGCAGCACAGACAGGAGCAGGGAAATATGCAAGAGGCTATGCAAAAAAAACAATTTTTCCTGCATCTTCAGCAATGCGCCATCTTTTGGAGCATCAATAAGGGCAGGAACTTCGAAAGCTAGATACGACAAGGTTGTTCTCTTTCCGGTTGATCTCTGGGGCATGGATTATTTTAAGGAAGCGTTGAAAAAAATCAAGGATTATGATGTTGTCTACGGCTCAAGATATGTGAAAAAAGGCAGGCAGGAAAGGCCTTTGCATAGGGTAATGGTCTCGATAATCCATACAAGGCTCGTAAATCTAATCCTTGAAACAAAGTATACGGACATAGATGGCATAAAGATGTACAGGACAGGTGTCGGCAAAAAGGTTTTGGCAAAAACCTCTTCCAACAGCGCATTCATAGAAGTAGAGATAGGGGCTATAATAAAGAATTCAGGAATAATGTATGCTGAAGTTCCCATCGAGCATAAGGAGCCAAGAACAAGGCATCCTAAGTATATAATAAAAATAGTGTTCCAGGGAATGTACGAGCTTATTGCAAACTATGGAAGATTGAGAAAGATGCGCATTTAGTCATGGTGCTTTGATAAAAATATAGCCATCATCAGTCTGCTGCCACGTTCCCTTTACATCATAAACCAGCCACGAGTAGCCTATGTAATCAACAGGCTCAAAGCTCTGCTTAAGCCATTGGTAGCATACCCATTTTTGGAACTGGAGGCTGCTGGCGGGAACCAAAACCTTCCCGGTTACAGGAACGCATCCAGGATCAATCAAAAATTCCCCTTCCCTGCCTTTTATGTATTTCTTTACCAGATCAAGGTCCTGCTCCCAGTCGAGATTAGAGTCAATTGTGTATTTATAGCCATTCTTAGGGCCGCCTATAAATTCATTGAAATATGCAAGATAATGTGGAAAGATGAACAACGAGGAAATTAAATACCAAAATGCAGAGATTATGATTATTGACGCGACAACAATGTTTTTTGGCATTCCATTCTTAAGCGTTCTGCTTGAAAGCAAAAACAGCAGGGGGTATATTGACAGGATATGCCTGTAGCCTATAAGCAGCTTGCTGAAAAAGGAAAGCATTACCAATACGAATATAATATAAAAGATGATGTATGCCTCTGTCAAATTGGCTCTGCGGAGATAAATAAACCCCAATATAAGAAGGACAAAAAGCGCTATCGGAGTCTTGATTAGGATATGTAAGACATAATACGACTTAAAGCCCTCTGCCAATTTTCCAAAAAAGAAATATGCCCTTTTTTCGTCTTTTGCGCTGAACTGCGCGAGATCGTGCCCTAAGACATATTTTTCCGGCAATGGCAATGGAATCCAGTTAACAATATTATTTTCATGCAGGCTTTTGAAAGTGCTGCTCCTCAATACCTCTATGTCATAATTCTTTAATGGCTTGAATGTCCCCTTGAAAAGATAAATCCCATTTATTACAAAGAGCATTAGCAAAAATACCACTGCCAATGATATCACAATATCAGCCATTTTCTTTGATTTCCTGTTTTTGATATCAAAAAACAGATTTACATCAAAATCCCTGAAAAAATAGACCAGCAATGCGTAGAATATTAAGGCTGGTATTACAAAAACTGAAAGCAGCTTTGAGACCTGTGCCAGGCCAAGCGCAATTCCCGCTATGATAAGGCTTTTCCATGACGGCTTGTTTATATATCTCCAAAAAGCGTACAATGCGGCAAAGACAAAAAGAGTGCCTGCCATATCAGCAGTAACAATCCCTCCAAAAGAGAGTATATTTGGGGAAAAAGAGTATAAAAACAGCGCAAAGATGCCTGCTTTTATGCCGTAAAGGTCCCTTGCCCATAAAAAAACCAGGTATCCTAATATGAGCATAAAAGTTAAAGGTATTAGCCTTGAAGCAATAAGAAGATGCCTTGGGAACGAAGGCGCTCTTTCTAGGATATAATCATCTGCGTTAAGCCTGCGAAAAGTCTCATTAAATGTGCTTTTGTCTTTTACAAATAGCAGAGGAATAGCTGATAGTGTAGCAGTCAATGGGGGATTGTCTATGCCGCCTCTCCACTCTCCGGTTGTTAAATACCTGTAGCCGTCTCTTAAATGGGTTTTAGTCTCGTCAACTGTCCTTGACTTCTGGATGGTGCTTGCAAATCCCTGCAGGAACATCAGGACAAGCAGAAAGATTACTATGTATTTTACCTTCATTTTGCCCTCTTAACACCATAATATTTTAAATACTTTACCTATACACTCGTTATTCACAACAGCTTGAGGTGTGGAAATGAAACTCAATGACGCTTATGAGTCAATGTTTGGCTCTGAAACAGCAACAGAAGCAGACCATTTCATGCCTGCCATCCTTCCATTGACAGTAAACAAGCCATTGATAAACAAAGTCATGGAGCAGGCAAAAAAGGAAAAGAGATGGGTGCTGGCCTTTGTAATTGGCACAAAGCCATGCTTCTACAAGTTCTATGGCAGCATAGTTGCGGCATCAAAAGCAAACATTCCCTTTTTCGTAATAAACTCAAACCAGCATTATGATGATATACTTACCCATGGCCTCAAGGAATTTAATTTTGTGGATAAGATAGGCTCGAACTTATCTATTAGGGGCGACCTTGCGCAGAAATCAGCAGAGCTCATGATAAAAATTTCCTGGTTTGCCAAATACCTCAAAAAAAACTGGCCTGATGTGACTGTAATTCCGGTTGTCCTTGGCGACACTATAATGACAGGCATTGTTCCTGCTGCGTGGATGTTCTCAAGGAATGAGAAAGCCATACAAAATGAGGCAGGCTTGAGGAGCATGACCCCAGAGGTAATGAAAAGATACAACAAGGTAGACATACAAACATTCATTGACCAGCAATTTTATGGCAAGTGGATGTTGATGAGAAATGAGCCTTTCCCGGAGCAATGGGATACTTACACATCTGCTGCAGGCTCCCAATACCATTTTGCTCCTGTAGAGCTTAACAAAGAGCATTTATTGAGGGAGGGTTATTCAGAAGAAAATGTTTGGGTCATTGGCGGTGTTGTTGTTGATGCGCTTGAGTTAAAAAGGAAAATGAAGCCAGAGACAAGCATATTTAACATTTACCCTGAACTTGAGAAAGGGAACTGGCTAAGGGTAGACATACACAGGAGGGAAAACCTTACTCCAAAAAGATTCAGGTCAATAATCGGGGCAATAAAGGAGCTGGTCGATAAAGGCCAGAATGTAAATTTTATTGAGATGAGCGCGACAAGAATGGCATTGGACTTTTATGGATTGAAAAAAGACATTGAAAAATTGAGGAAAAGGAAAAATTTCCTTTACACCGCTGTCTGGCCTGAATATGGCCATGTCATAGAGTTCTTTGAATCGGATAAATGCGTTGCAGCGCTTACAGACTCTGGCGGAGTGCAGGAAGAGCTAAACCTCATAGGAAAAGCGTGCTTGACGTGCAGACTTACAACAGACAGGCCAGAAACTGTTTTTGATGCAAGAAGCAATATACTGGTGCCTCCGGCAAACAAGGACATAATAGTAAAGATGGTAAAGCATATAGTTGAGAATGAAAATTTAAGGAAGAATATGGAGTCCGGAAAAAAACTCTATGGGAAAGATGTTGGGAAAAAATTTATTTCTGTAGTTTCAAATCTGATGCAGAAGAACGACAACCCTTTCAAGTGGGCCCATGACACGCTAAAGCTCTGGAGGGACGATGAGAAAGGAATTGATTACCTCTAAGCTAAAGTCCCTTGCCAAAGGCCATTTTTATATTGGGATACTGTTTCTTGTAAGCATTTTTTTCTTTTTTCCGCTCCTGGGCTCTGAAAGAATTCTGGATAATATGCACTACATAAATGACATGACATTCCAGTCGGAAAATATGAGGGTTTTTCTGCATGAAAACGGGGCTTTTCCGTTATGGACCCCTTATTTCTACGCTGGGCAGCCGTTTATAGCAATTCCGGAGCATTATCTATTTGATTTGAATTTCATTTATATTTTAATTTTTAATGATATATTCTTATCAATGAATTTAGCGGTAATAAGCTATTTTTTCATTGCAGGACTTGGCATGTACCTTCTGGTTTATGAGATGATTAGAAAGCAGAATGCAGCCTTTATTGCATCTCTTATTTTTATGTTTAATGGATTAGTGCAGAGGTTTGCATTAACCGGCCATCTCAACATATTGGAAAGCTATGCTTTGATGCCATTTGCATTCCTGTTTGTTTACAGGGCACTGCATAAAAAAAATTGGATTAACAATTGCATAATAGCCGCTGTTTTCCTCTCAATGATGATTTATGCTGGTGGCATAATATTCTTCCTCTACACGGGCCTTATTAGTGGCTTATTCATGATTTGGAATTTAATTTCTGGAAACTTTGGAAAAAATATTGTAAAAACTGTTTTAATTTCATTGGTTATTTTAGTTGTCCTGTTTGGATTGTCCGCTTTGAAACTGCTTCCTGTGCTTGAATTCACAGGAATATCAAACAGAAGCGCTGGGGTAAGTTTTGAGGAATACCTTGGGAACCCTATAAAAACAAACAACTTGTGGAATCAGCTGGTAAATTTGTCATATAATAAGGATTTTGCAGGATCCCTGGGCATACTTGCTTTTGCCTTATTATTGCTGGGTTTATTGTCTTTCAAAAAAAAGAATGTGCTGTTTTCCATATTAATAATTGTATTGTCAATATTGATGGCATCCGGGACTTTTATTGCAGATTTTTTCTACAAATTGCCTGGTTTTGGCCAGACGAGGCATATTGAGCGCGCTTTAGTCTTGTTTGTTTTTGTTGCGCCAGTTATAGCAGCATATGGCTTCATTAATTTAGTAAATATTATAAAAAATCATAAGAAGGATATCAAGGAATGGGCCGTATTTTCAGGTGTAGTGGCTTTATTGGCAGTTGAAATATTCTTTTCTGTTGACGCGCATGCTGCAATCAAGGTTGTAAAGCCAAAAGACATACCAATAATAAATGAGATAAGCAAAGACGCTGGCCAGTTCAGGATTGCCACTTATGCTTTGTCCACGCCAATAGGCGCTTCTGGCTATAATTATTACACCCAGCTCGGCATACCCGAAGTAAAAGGCGGCGGTGGAATTTGGGTAAGTGAATATGCCCAGTACCTTGCAATAGCCCAGCAATATGCCCCCTCAAAGATGTATGGAATCTTAAATGGAAAGTATCTGATATCGGACAAAGAGATTAACGACTCTGGGCTTTTATTGAAAGGCACTTTTCAAACTTGTGGAAAATGCGCCGTGTGGGAAGCGTATGGACCTTACCTCTATGAGAATAAAAATTCCGTCTCGCGCGCATTCCTTGTTTCAAACAGTGTGCTTCTTATTGGAAACGACAATGACAAAAGAAGTGTTGCATATACTATGATAATTGAGAGTCTTGATCCTTTATCATCAGTTATTATAGAAGGAAAAGATTTATTGTCAGAATATACCATAAACGAGCTTGAGGAGTATAACGCAATAATTCTGCTTGGCAGCTCTGTAGATCAGAATGATGTTCCATTGCTCCAAGCCTACAAGGACAAAGGCGGCAAAATACTGCCAAGGGTTCTTGAAGGCGAAAATGAAATATCAAGAGAGCTTATAGAAGATGCATTGAAATCAGAAAAAAAACATAAGGAAATTGAGATTAAACAGATTTCAATAAATGAATATGCAGTTGAGTTAAATGGGGAAAAAGGCTGGCTTGTGCTTAGCGAAAAATTCTCAAGTTTCCCTGGCTGGAAAGCGGCAATAAACAGCAAGGAATTAAAAATGCACAAGGCTGACAATGTAATAACTGCCGTCTATTTAAATGGGGAGCAGGGGAAGCTGGTATTTAGGTACTATCCGGAATCCTTCAAAAAAGGGAAGATTATTACAATAGCAACTGTTTTAATATTATTGGTTTATATTGTTTACATCATTTACCTTAAAAAATGGCAAAAATAGACCTTGAAAAAATAATATTGGCTGCATTCTTTGCCTTAATTCTTTTCCTAGGCCCGGGAGCATTATTTGACCATAAGATAAAGCATGATTTTCCTTTTGCTTATTTTGCATCTGACAGCTTTCAGCACCAGATTAGGGCAGAGGCAATAAAAGATGCGGGGAATTTCCGTTATGAAGCTTCGTATATCTCAAAAGGCATTGAAAATGTTGTTGGAAGGTATCCTCCGGGCCTTTACCACCTGGCTATTATTATGTCTTACGCTGCCGGGACTGAAACTTATGACTCCATATATTTTGTAGTTGCTTTTTTTGCAATAATTGGAAGCCTTGTTATGTACCTGATTATAAGGAATTTCAACAAGACAGTGGCTTTGATTTCATTGCCTCTAAGCGCCCTGGTTTTCTCGCATCCTCTTGCAATAGGATTCTTATGGGGCCACTGGCCTTCTATTTTGGCCCAGTCTTTCATGGTTGTTTTCTTCTGGAGCATAATGCGGATTGACCTTGAAAAATCATTCATTATAATAGCTTTATTGCTGGCAGCAATCGCATTAACCCACACCTCGGAATTGATTTTTGCTTTCATATTTCTTGCATTGTTTTTCGGTACAAAGATTTTAGCCAAAAAACTCAATAAAAATGACATAAAAACCATGTCTTTGTCATTAATAATCTTTGCCGCAGCATCATTTTATTATCTTGTTATTTTTTATAACACTTGGATGTCCGGTAACGCTTACTCATTTGTTGTTGAGCCTGTATGGAACGGCAACCCTGGCTTTTACATAGCTGGTTTTGGCCTGCTGCTCATACCGATTATTTTCGGAGCGCTATTCTCATTATCAAAATTAAAGGAGCTGCACGTCTCTATAATTCTGGCTTTCGCAATGCTCCTCAGCGGTTTCCTTAACTATATAGGATTTGGCTTAAGGTCTTTTCAAATAAGGTTTTTTTGGCCAATCTATTTGGCTGTATTTTTTGGTTTTGGTATTTATATAATGGTTAAGTTTATTGTGAAAAAATGGAATTTTGCTTATACCTCCGCTATATTTATTGTCCTGATAGTTTTGCTTAGTGGATTAGTAAAATTCCCAATAATAAAGCAAACAAACGCACAGGTAATTCCTGTAATACCGTACCTTAATAGGGCTGCAAACCAGGGAATTATGAACCCATACCACTGGGAAGTCCTTTCATGGCTGAGCAAAAACACTGAAAAGAATGCAAAAATATATTTTTCCTATGGGGACATATACGGCCAGGATGCTTTATTGAGAAACTCAAAAAGAACTCACTATCTAATAGAACCAGAAGATTTCATAAATGCCCTGCAGGAAAGAAAGATAAAAAGAGAATATATAACAGAATTTCCTGGAGACAGCGGAGGCGGCATTTCTTACAGGAGCTCATTTTTCGGCTTTCAAAGTTATGAGGATACCGAGCCTGATGCATTCTATTACGGTCCTAGAGACATATGCAATTTTGATTATTATGTTTTTGATAAAGTGTCAGGGCAGCAGGTGCTTGCTCAATATAATTTATTAATAGCCCAAGAGCTGCTAAAAAAAGATTTTATAAAACCAATATTTGAAAATGAAGTTTCACTTATATTAAAAAACAACAATCCAGGAGATGATTGCATTGAAGAAAGAAGTTTTTGATAAAATAAGAGAAGAGGCAAAGTATATAGGGCTTGTTTTTGTTTTGGTTCTGATAATATTCAAAATTGCCTTTTACAAAGAGGATTTACTTGTTTTGCTCAGAAATGTTTTGTCCATATTCTGGCTTTTTGCATTGCCAGGCTACTTTATAATGCTTTATTGGAAGGAAAGGCTTGAATTTCTGGAAAGATTTATAATCGGCATAGCTCTATCAGCAGCGGTAATGGGGGCATTCAGCTACTACATTGGATTGTCTGGGATAAACATAAAGTACCATGCAGTTTTGCTTCCATTGATTTTGATATTAGTTGGGCTGCTGGTCAATTTTTTTAAGAAATAAGCATTCTACAAAAATGCGCTTCAATCCTGTAAAGCCGGGTTTTTTAAAGAGCAGGGAGTTTAAGGTATTCTTAACTGTCTGGATTGTATATGTTTTCTATCTGCAAATGGTTGGGCAAAGCCATATGGCAATCAACCAGTCGGCTCTCACAGCGGCAATTGTAAATGAAGGCAGATTTGAGATAGATACATATTACAGAGCTGCTGCTGGAGGGGTATCATTCTACAACGGGCATTACTACTCGATTCAGGCTCCAGGAATTTCATTCATTTCCGTGCCTTTTTATATTTTAGCCAAGCCTGTTTTTTATTTTTTGCCTCAGAATACCGTAGACTATCTGTTTGAGAATATTGAATCTTATGGAGAAACTTTGCCTGTCGACTATCTCGGGAATAAAAAGATTCCATCAAATTACTTTCCGGACATTGATAAAAGGCAGATATTGGAATATCTTATTATTTCCGGCTTTGTACTTCCGGTATTCACAACTCCTGTATTCAGCGCAATAACTGCTGTTTTGCTTTATTCTGTCCTAGGCAGTTTTACCCGGAATGAGAAGTTTAGGCTGCTGATAACGTCATTTTATGCCTTTGGGACATTGCTGTTCCCATTATCGACCGAGTTTTTTGAAAGGCCAATAGCAATTGCATTTATGTTCGCAGCATTTGTGGTTTTATTTAAGGTAAGGCACAAAGAATTAAAGCCTGAAGGGTCTGTGATATTTGCTGCCGGCATTCTTGCTGGGCTTTCTGCTTGGTTTGATTATTTTCATTTATTTGTTGCAGGGCTTTTGTTCCTTTATTTGTTGTCTTCCTATATAAAAAATAAGTCCTCCAAGGGCAAAGACATCAATAGGTTTTGGATTTTTGACTTGAACAAGCCAAGATTAAGCCTGTTGCTCAAGTTTATCATAGGTTTTTCAATAGCTGTTTTTCCGATGTTTTTGTATTATTACCTTGTTTTTGACAATCCTTTTACCCAGTCTTACGCTTACTCGGTCATACCTGAAAGTGTCCATAAAGTTTCAGATATCTTTAACATGAAATTTCCAAGCGTAATCACGTTGTTGCATATGTCGGGGCTCTTCTTGTATTCCCCGATTATACTTTTTGCGCTCTATGGCATTTACAAAGCGCTTTTGAAAAAAGACGGGTACCATCCTGATGCCGTGTCCATAGCCATATTTGGAATATTCACGCTGATTTATGCCTCTGTATTGTCATTTGTTTATCCTGAAATAGTAGCGCCTTCATTCAAGAGGTATATGGCCCCGATACTGCCCTTCATTTTTATTTTTATGCCGTATATTTTTAATAATAATGCATTGCCAAAGGGCAATAAGCTGAAAATTTTATTCATTGGCGTTGGCATTATATCAATCCTGCTTAATTGGACTGCTGCGCAATATGGCGGCCATCAGGGGCTGGTGCAGTACGATATCAGTGAAAAACGCTTTGTTACGGGAATTGACTTTCTCCAAAACGGCCCTTCATCCTCATTTTTCCGTTTATTGGAGGGTGTTTTTGGATGGAATGGATTATTATTAAACTTGATTGGGCTGTCTGTTTTAGCAATTGTAATATTTTTAATTTGGAGGCATTATTTTAGAAAAAATCATGATTTTTGATTTGCTTGAATGGAAATGATTGGAAGGTGATATAATTGTTCAGGTCGTATGCAGCTCTTGACAAAAGCTCAAGGATAAGTAAAGCAGAAAAGATAGCTAAGATACTGTCAAAGTACAAGAATATAAAAAAATGCAGAATCCTTGACATTGGGTGCGGCTCTGGTTATCTTGGCTGGTTGCTGCAAAAAAAATCAAAACAGTATATAGGCATGGATTTTGTTGATGAGAGGAAAGTCAAAGGCTTTACTTTCCTGAGAACTGATGCTTTGAATGTGCCGCTAAAAGATGGTTCATTTGACATTATTGTGTGCAACCACGTCATAGAGCATGTTGCTAACCAAAAAAGGCTCCTGGAAGAGATAAGCAGGCTGCTGAAAAAAGACGGCATATGCTACATGACATGCCCTAACAGGCTATGGCCAATGGAGCCTCATCTTAAGCTTCCTTTCCTTTCCTATCTTCCAAAAGGCCTTGCGGATGTTTATGTAAGGGTCATGGGAAAGGGAAAAGAATATGACATTTGCCCAATGACCTATCCTAGATTCTCAAAAAAACTAAAGGCGTATTTCAGGCTGGAAAATTACACATTGGAAATATTGAAAAATCCCAAGGATTATGGCTTTGGCGGCATTTATTCTGTCTTTTCCGTATCCAGATATTTTCCAGGGTTTTTATTGGCTTTATTGAATAATTTTCTTCCGAATTGGATAGTTATATTAAGAAAAAAATCTTACACTTAGCGGCCTAATAAAAAATCTAGTCGGATTTAAGGTGGTTTTTTCTTAAGAATTTTGGAAATGTGTAAGCTAGGATAACGTAAATTGCGAAAGTTATGAATATTGATGCTTTAAAGGATATAAAAATTCCAAGCCAGTAAACTAGTGACGGGAACAACCCGACACCAATCAGGAATGAGAGTATAAGCTTTTCATCCTGCTCAAGCTCAAAATTGTTTAGCATAAGGTAAAAAGGCACGGCAAAAAAAAGCACAATGCCTAAAATAGCAATCATTCCGCTTGCTCCCAGTATCATGTAAAAAAATATCAAAATTATTGCTAAGATTATTCCCATAAATCCTATGTTCTCAATTCTAGGAATTTTCATACTTGTACACCCTTATATTGTCCTTGTTGTAAAGCAAGGTATGATTTGCCAAATTTGCCTTTTCAAATTCCTGCCATGTGTTAACGAAACTCCTGTCGCTCAGCAATGCAATATCCGAGTAATCGACAACAATATAATCATTAAGCAAATGGTACTTTATTGTCTCATTTCTGTTTTCCTCGTATGTTTTCCATGTAAGGAAGCCCTCAAAATAATGGCTTACCCTGTGGGAGAAAGATGCCATCCACCACACCTTCTGCATTATTTGCGGAGGCGGTCCTATAATAGAAACATTAGTATTTTCTGGGACATTACTTTTTATCCATTCACTCACATCTATCTGTCCCTGATTGAGCCTCGCAAGAGGGCTGTCATAGGCATTATTCAAAGTTGAGTAGGCTTGCGGCATGTTATAAATTAAAGTCAATGCAACGACCAAGGCTGCAAGACCGTATTTTGCAAAATTTTGGTATATTTTTGGCATTTTGATAAAAGAAGCAATTGATAAAGCGCCTATTACTGTTATTGGAATAAATATATGGGCTGTTGCTGAAAGCGATCTGTGCAAAAAGGTGAATTTTCCTATTAAGTCGCGGTGCATAATAAGATATAAGCTAATGAGCCAGGTCAGCAGGAAGATATCCCTGTTTTCTCTCCTTACAACCAAAACCAATATTCCAAGAAGCAGGAAAGGCAATGTCCACAATCCATGCATTTCCTTAAAGGAAAAATATGAAGCAGGCACTGAGCCTGCATAATCCTCTGGATTCAAAGACCACTGCAGCAGCCTTGAAAGAGGAGAGTATTTTTGCTCTTCAGAAGAAGGTTTTGTGAAAGTAAGAATGACATTTCCAGTTTGGTAAGGGAATATTGCAAGCAATACTAAAAAAAGAATTAAAGAAATTCCTATTTGCTTTATGTTAAAGGGTATTTTTCTCTGTTTTATTGCCAAAAATATGCCAAGAACAAAAAGGCCTACAATAGAATGAAAAAATACAAGCGGATGTATTAGCAGGTTTATAGCCAATAAGATTGCCATTATGTAAAGGTATAAGGGCTTGTTGTCTTCCTTTGAATAGGTTATAAAGTACATATAGAAACAATACAATATAACTGGAATGAATGCGTATGCAAACCTTTCAACCCACTGGCCCCAGAGATAAGGCATTATATCCCTTAGTGAAAAAGTGAGCATGAAAGAAGACAATATAGCTGGCATAAATCCAAACAGCCTGTTAATAACAAAAAAAACTGAGATTAGGATAAAGCTCGCGAACACAGCATTAGTCAGGTATATGGGAACAATTCTTCCGGGGGAAAAAGCTGATATTATCGCAAAATCCGTATGATATGGCGGGGGATACCATAATGTATGCGGCCTAAAATAGTTATTTCCGCCATAGGAAACATCAAGGAAAGCTGGTAATTTTACAAAAGTATGATCACTTTCCGCGATAAAGTCTCCAAGCTCCCAGTGGGAGATGGCATCAAATTCGCCGTAAGGGATATTATTGTCCTGGAATGGAAGTGTCCATAAATAAAGTGCAAGAAGATAGACAGCAACAAAAGTAGCTGCTTTGAGATGACCCTTGCTTATTTTCATATTATTCATGCATACATGTTCATTTATAAATATTACTGAGCATTCCAATAGTGTATTAAATTTGAATGGTCTGGTCTAAAACATTGATTTAAGTTTAGACTCTATTTTTAATGTCCCTATGGGAAAGCTTTAAAATAGGCTATAGATTATTTTGACGCTATGAATATGCTGGTTATAAAGCTTGGAGCGATAGGAGACGTAATCAGGACAACCTCGATACTCCCGGGGCTAAAGGAAAAATATCCTCAGGGCAATATAACTTGGGTAACAAAAAATGAGTCATTAGATATTTTAAAAAATAATAATTTGATTCAAAATGTAGTGGCTATTGAAAATATTAATAATGGGTTTGATTATGAAAAGTTTGATTTAATAATAAACTTGGACGACGATTATGATGCATGCAGATTGGCTGCTGGCATTAAATCAAAAAAACTCATTGGCGCTTATCTAAAAAACAGGAAGATAGCTTATACAGAAGATTCCTCTTTATGGTTTGATATGGGGTTAATCTCAAAATATGGCAAGAAAAAAGCAGATGAATTGAAGGCCAAAAATAAAAAAACCTATCAGGAAATAATGTATAATATTCTTGGGCTGAATTATAAGAAGCAGGAGCCAATTTTGGTTTTAAATAAAAAAGAAATTGATTTTGGGAAAAAATTTGCAAAAGATAATGGCATTAAAAATGATAATGTAGTAATTGGGATAAACACTGGTGCTGGCGGCAGGTGGCAGGACAAAAAATTAAGCGTTGAGGAAACTGCTGAGTTGATTGATAAATTAAATAATAAGATAGGTAATGCAAAATTATTGCTTTTTGGCGGCCCTGAGGAAAAAGAAAGAAATGAAAAAATAATGCAAAAAATAAAAATGGAAATAATTGATGCGGGCTGCGATAATTCATTGATGGAATTTGCCTCCTTGGTAAACCTATGCAATGTTTTGGTCGCGTCTGACAGCCTTGCACTGCATATAGGGACTGCACTAAAAAAGAAGGTTGTGTCATTCTATTATCCAACATCAAAAAATGAAATTGAAACTTATGGAAGGGGCATAAAGATCATTGGCAAAGGAAAAGATTATTGCTCTTATAAGACAAAATGCGATAATCCGCCAAAATGGAATATTGATGAGATGGTTAATGCTGTCAAAAAGCTGGTTTGAAAAATGAAAACCTATGTAATGACTCCGACATACAACGAAAAGGAAAATATCAGTTTATTAATTAAAAAAATACTGGAATTAAAAATAAAAAATCTGCATACAGTTGTTGTTGACGACAATAGTCCGGATGGCACATGGAAAATTGTTGAAGATATCTCCAAAAAAAATAGGAATGTTCATTTATTGTTGAGGAAAAAAGACAAAGGCAGAGGTAGTGCAGGAAGGGACGGTTTTATTTATTGCCTAAAAAATAATGCAGATATTATAGTGGAAATGGATGCTGATTTAAGCCATGACCCGAAATATATTCCTTCAATGGTCAAGGAACTGAAAAATGCTGATTTAATTTTAGGCTCACGAAGAGTAAAGGGCAGCAGGGAAATAGGAAGGGGCTTTTTTAGAAGATTTGTGACATGGGGAGCAAACCTTTACATAACTTTAATGCTTGGAATAAAGGTAAAAGACTGCAATTCCGGCTTTAGATGCTTTAAAAGAGAAGTGCTTGAAGGAATAAAGGCAGAAAAGCTGGAATCAAAGGGCCCTGCAATAGTCCAAGAAGTGCTTTTTAAGGCTCATTTAAAAGGCTTTAGAATAAAAGAAATCCCGATAACCTTTATCAACAGGACAAAAGGCAAGTCAAAATTAGGGTTAAAGCAGCTTACAGTTGGCTATTTTATAGTATTAAAGCTGAAAATGCAGCATTTGATTGGTGAGCTTTAAAAAGCTTAGTTTTAGTAAAATTTATATAGGTGTTGTCAGCTAAATGATTTAAAAATACCAATAATATTATTTATCATAATAAAAGGGGAGTTCCATAAATGGAAAAAGAGGGCAGAGCCAATTACAAATTTACTACTTTTTCTTATTCAAAAGAACAACCTTTAAAAAAGGTAAAACCATACCTCTTACCCAATAAGGGGTGGGATTTTAATACCAAAAAATGAAAATCGCAATACTTACGCCTACATTTAAGTATGATAGTGGTATAGATAGAGTGGTCCAACAACAGGCAGAGAGCTACGCCAAAAAAGGAGATGAGGTAGTTGTTATTGCATTGAAAGCAAATATAAAACCAAAAGGATATAAAGTTATTACTTTAGGGATGCCAAAAAATATTTTTCTGCAAAGGATCTATAGATTATTATTTTTTTTAGATTTCAAGAAAATCAATTATTATAAAAAATTAAAAAATTACGACAAAATAATCAGTCATTTTTACCCGATGAATTGGTTAGCATATAAAGCAAAAAAACATTACAACATAGATTACATTTATTGGAATCATAGTATCAATATAGAGTTCAAGAAAAGTTTATTGCATAACATTTATATGCAGTTTTTAATACCTTTTAATAATATAACAATTAAAAATGTAGATAAAGCTTTTTCTGTTAGTAAATGGGCAAAAAAAGAGTTAAAAGAACAATCGGGTATCGATAGTAAGGTTCAGTATATTAAAGTAGATAAAAAAAGATTTAATAAAAATATAAAAGGAGATAGTATAATTAAAAAATATAATTTAGAAAATAAGAAAGTATTTTTATATGTAGGAAGGATAGCACCTCATAAAAGAATTGAAGTTATAATCAAATCTTTTATTGATAGAAAAGAACATGGACCAGAGTCAAAACTGATTATAGTTGGAGGAAATTCTGGATTTAATAGATACTACAAAAAATTAAGAAGGATGGCTGATAAAGATGTTATATTTACGGGTTTTGTTCCGGATGAAGAGCTCCCATATTATTACGCCGCTTGTGATGTATATGTAACAGCATCTTCCTGGGAATGTTTTAATATACCAGTAGCAGAAGCCCAAGCTTGCGGCAAACCGGTAATTGCATTTGATATAGGGGCGCACCCTGAAGTTGTTGATAAGAAAAAAGGAAGTGTTCTAGTGCCTGAAGGAAAGAGAGAAGAATTCGCTAATTCTATGTTTAAATTTGCTAAATCAGTATAGATTTTAGATAGTTTTTAAAATAATAGTCGTTTTTTATTAGCTTTAATTTGGAGCAATATGAAAACTAAAAAACCTTTTAATCTTAATTACAAAAAAATAACAATTCTTGTCCTAGTTATTGGCATTCTTCTTAGATTCCTCCTTGCCTCAATGTCACATGTATCAGGAGATGCGTGCTGGCATCTTTCGATAGCAAGGTTTGTTGGGGAAAATTACCAAATACCTTTATTCGAAGACCTTGGCAGAGACTCAGTATTTTCAAGGCCGCCATTGTTCCATATAATAGCGGCTGTTTTTTACAATATTTTTGGTGTTTTTGGCGCTGCCGCAGCTGGATTTGGCCTAAAA
>JACPDF010000011.1 GCA_016184145.1 Candidatus Woesearchaeota archaeon
ATTCTACAGATTTAGAAATTCTTGAAGTAATCCCAATACAAGTAGTAAGAGATGTTGATATGGTTAAAGGAAAATCAGGAATTGTAAGAGTTGTTGTTAAAAATAAAGGACCTTTAGATGCAAACGCTACTGTTAATGCCACGCTTGATGGCGTATTACTTAATCCGTACCCAGCAGATGTATTAAACAAAACGATAAATGTTTCTAAAAATCAAACTTTTGATTTCAGTTTTAAGCCTACACAAACAGGAACTAGAACGATAAGAGCTGAGGTAAAGGTGGAATGAAGATGGGAAAGAGAAAATCTAAAATTTATTGGTTTTTAATTTTGGCATTTATATTTTTTGTGGGCATAATAATTTTTAATTTATTTAAGAAACCTACTGTGGACATATCACTTCTCGATTCTAAATTTTGTGAAAAGGATGAGGATTGTATAATTACAAGTATAAAAAAATTTGATTGTTGCGGTTGGTGCTTTATAGAAGTAGTAAATAAAGAAGCAAATCTTGAAAGGGGACAATGGGAGAGGCAAACTTGTGATCAAGAAGATTACCAAGCTTGTGAATATGCCGAATGTGCAATACGACCAAGTGCATACATTGCAGTATGTATAGATGGTAAATGTGAAATGAAAGAAAAAGAAAGATAATATGAACTTAAAATGGGCAGAAAAAATAGATTTTTGTTGATTGGAATTATATTAATTTTAATACAGGGGGTAATAGCTATTTCGGATAACAATCCTAGCAATAATGTTATAAACATAACAGTCAATGTCGTAGAAACTGAAAATGTTAGTATCTATTATGTGCCAGTTGATGATATAACAAAAAGCGAATTTAATGATGCAAAAATTAATTTAACAAATTTCTTTAATAATACTTACCCCGTATCAGATAATGGATTGGTCGTTGGGCAAGCAGAAACTAATATTAATGTAAAACAGGGAATTTTAAATGAAGAAGATAGGGTTTCTCTATTACTGGATATACAAGAAAAAGCAATTCAAGCTGGTTTTAAATATGGTGTGGGTATTGTTAGAAAAAATTGGATTCAGGATAGAACCGATTTATCTCCTGATACCACTGGTTTTACACATGGTAGAGTCACATATCCAGCGATAGTAGAGTCTGAACAGACCAAAACTATGGCGCACGAAATTGGACATAAAAAACCATTTAATTTATGCGAAGAATATAGTTTTACATTATGGGATAGACAGGATAATGATGGTACATATTGTCCTAATGCAGTTAACACATCTGCTGGCCGAAAACTAAATTCAACTTGTTTTGCTAATAGCGGATGTCCAACAACTACTATTCCTAAATTATACAATTTTGGAGATATAAACGAAACTTCGGAATTAAGAAATTTCATGGGCTCATCAGACGACCCTGACTCAAAAGAGTTTGAAGATAGTCTATTCTTTCAAAGTTGGATAAGTAGAGATACTTACAAAGTCCTATTAAAAGAGTTAAACGAAACAGGAGAGGAAGAAGAAAAGGACTCATGTTTAATTGTTTCTGCTATATTTGATATTTTTGGAACTATAACAGCAAACCCCTTTTATATTTTAACAAGTGGAACACTATGTGAATTCTTTGAATCTGAAGGGGGAGAATTTTCTGTAAGAACTTTTGATAATCAAAGTTCACTAAGGCAAAATATATCGTTTAATTTAGAATTTGCAGAATATGCTGATGGCGGTAACATAACACCATTAAACACAACCTTTGCTATTTTTGCTATACCATTTAATGAAAGTGTAAAGACAATTAATTTTTTCCAGAATGAAACGTTAAAATCACAAAGAAACGTCACCCCAAACACTCCCACCATTAACATCACCACTCAATTACAAAACCAAGTTTTTGATAAATCGTTGACAATATCATGGAACGCTTCCGATTTAGACAACGACACTATTAATTATGCCGTCTTAATTTCTTCTGATAATGGCAACACCTTCTCAACCCTAGAAATAGACTACTCAAATAAATCACTAATAATCAATTCAACCAATTTCATCAACTCAAACCAATACAAAATAAAAATACTAGCAACAGATGGGATTAATACAGGCAATGATACAACAGAGATATTCTCAATTTATCACGACCAAAACAAGTTTGCTATAAAAAACTCTTCTGGAGCTAATATTGCATGGTTCGGCGACGCAGGAAATATAGTTATAAAAGGAAAACTTGAGCAAAACTCTAACTTCCAGGCAACAGATAACTTTGCATTCAAGATAAGAAACAACCTAAATGATGTTTTAATCATAGAAAATAATGGCTCAATGTATATTGATGGAACTTTAGCAGAAAATCAAGCAGTAATAACATCCGATATTAACAGAAACAATTTCGTAGTAAAAAATAGCGGAGCTTTAGTTGCTAATGTTAATGAAACCGGCTATGTTTTCCTTAAAGGAACTATAACACAAAATGGAAATCCTTAATGCTGATTGTGGGCTAAAGAAAAACGGTTTTCACACCTACTTTTACCGTGAAACCACTCCCAATGAATTTAGCCCACAATTCAATAAATAATATTTGAGGTGAAAACAAATGAAAAAAGCAAATAGAGCATATATAGAAAATAATAAAAAACAAAAGTATGCGCTAAATAAAACATCAAAATTATTTTCTTTCACCTCAACCTTAAAGCTAACATTAGCGTTAGCTCTGTTCTTTATAGCTGCTTTCATGATTAGCGGAGCAGGCGTTACTGTTGAAAACGGCGCCTTAAACGTCTCAAACAGCTTAACAGTCAACACAAGCGCTTTATTTGTTGATTCTGCAAACAACAGAGTCGGCATCGGGACGACTGCTCCAAAAGCGAAGCTGCACATCTTGGCTGGAACTTCATTAGCTTCGTTTTACAACGCACAATCTCCCCTTATCATTGAGGGCGGAACTGATGTTGGAAATGGAAATGTCAATATTCAGATTATTGCCGACAAAACAAGATCAACCTCAATACTCTTCTCAAACCAAACAAGCACGTCAGGCTACATTGCCTATGCCCATACACCTGGTTCTATGTCTTTTGCTACTAACGCTATTGAGCGAATGCTTATCGACAGCAGTGGCAATGTGGGCATAGGAACTGCCAGCCCAAACCAGAAGCTTATGGTAGCTGGAAATGCAAATATCACAGGAACTGTTTATTATGGAGCTTTACAGGCAAATAGCCCTGTTCTGGAAAGGACTGCAGAGCCTTTTGTTGCCAAATGCACAATAGCGGATGATGGAAAATTGGTTGTAGAGTACATACATAATGAGGCAGGAGCTTATTCAAGGGTTATAGAAGCGGTAAACCCAGACAGCAGCAGCTGGCACCATAGAAGCTGCTTTGAGAAGAACGGGAAGTTTGACTACCTGGATTCCTTGTTAAGCAGCGGAATAAAGCTGGAGGAAATTATTGTGGATGGGGATGGAAACCAGAACACCATGCAAAGGGATCCTAATATTGAAGACATAGGCTTTGACTGGAATACCAAGACAGCTTATTTGATTGAGTAAATTAGAGCATTAAAAACATCATATTGCTTAAAATTTCCAGAAGATTTAATACGCTCGAAAATTCCGATTGCGTACACTCCTTACTTTAGCATGGAGAAAGCAATCGGAATTTTCGGCGTGTTCTTGACATGTTAAGAATAAACTAAGGAAAATAAACAAAGAAAAAAAATAAAAATTAGCCTGAAATAGTTCAGGCAGAATCAATTACGCGAAATCAATTCCAAGCTCGTCGCTCATTCTGGATCTTTCCCTTTGCTGGGTCTTTCTATCGACTTTTCCAAGGATCCATGGGCTGTTGACTCCGGTTATTATTGTCATTATTGTAAGCCTTCCCTTCATTTCCTCAGAAACTCTTGCTCCCCAGATGACGTTTGCATCCGCATCAAGGCTTTCTGTAACTAGCTCTCCAGCGCGGCTTACCTCATCCAAAGTCATGTCAGGGCCTCCTTCTATGTGTATTAAAGCTCCTGTTGCTCCTTTATAGCTTATTTCCAGCAATGGGTTGCTTAAAGCTCCCTTAACTGCCTCATCTACCCTGTTTGTTGTATCGCTTGCGCCAACTCCAATAGCCGCTACTCCTCCATTTGTCATGATAGCTTTGACATCTGCATAATCCAGGTTAACCAAGGAAGGTACAGCAATCGTCTCTACAATGCCCCTTATCATGGTTGCAATTAGCTCATTAGCTACTGCAAATGCCTGCTGCACTGGCAAATTTCCTGCTATCTGCACTAATCGATTGTTGTCAATTACAATTACCGTATCAGAAACCTGCCTTAATTGCTGCAATCCGAATTCTGCCTTGTCTATTCTTGCTCTTTCAATCCTGAAAGGCATTGTTACAGTTCCGATTACTATGCTTCCAAGCTCTTTTGCAGCCTGCGCTATAACTGGCGCTGCGCCTGTTCCTGTGCCGCCGCCCATGCCTGCGCATACAAATACCATATCAGTCCCTTTCAAAACTTCCTTTATCACCTGCATGCTTTCTTGTGCAGCTTCCGCTCCCTTATTTGGAAAACCGCCGCATCCCAGGCCTCGTGTTATATCTTTTCCTATCAAAATCTTTTTGTCTGAGTTGGTTATGTCCAAATGCTGCTTGTCTGTGTTAGCAGCTACAATCTCTGCTCCTTTAACTCCTTTTTTATAAAGCCATGAGACCATGTTGCTGCCTCCGCCGCCAACTCCAAATACCTTTATATTTGCCTGCCCAATAAGGCTGTCGTAATCAACCTGCTGGGTGTTTTTTACCGCTTCCTGAACTATAAAATCCAATTTTATCACCTCATGTTTTATGTTTTTTTTATATAAATAGCGAACAATATCAATTAAGGTACTAGTATATAAATGTTACGTTTTCGTATACTAGTTTACTAGTATTCTAGAATATATATGTTTTGATATAAGGAATAACTTATCATAAGAATAACTTACTTATAAGCTCCAGGCTCCATAAATACGCTGTCTGTTTTCGCTGCAAGGCCTTTTTGCTTATTCATGACTTGCTCAGAGCTTACATTTGCAATTCCTAGTGCAATCAGCTCGTCTTTCAAGCTCATTATTGCAACTATGTCATTTTTCCTTATATTGTCATTTAGTTTAGAAATGCCGGGTATGTTGAGATAGGCGCCGTGGCACAAGGTGTCTATTGTAGAGTCAAAGACCCATATTTTCGGCAAATGGGAAACAGCATTTTCTACAGGCTGTATTATTTTTCTGAGAAACTTGTCGTTATTGTCGCGTTTATAGAAATAAAATGCGTCAGTTAAGTCCTGCAGGGTAAATAATGTCTCCTCGTTAAACGGCCCTGCTTTTGTTCTTCTCAATTCGAGCATATGTGCTCCAACATTTAATTTCTTTCCAAGATCATGGATTAATTTTCTTATGTAAGTTCCTGCCTCGCAGCCAACAATGAACAAAGCATCTTTTTCATCTTTCTCCAAAATATCAAAATAGTAAATTTCCCTTGTCCTTTCCTGCCTTTTTACAGCGCTTTTCAATGGCGGAGTTTGCCTTATCTTCCCGGTAAAATCACTTTTTATCGTTTCCCTTAGTTTATTTTCGTCTATATCATGGTGCAGGTGCATTATGCCGATATATTCCTTTCCGGAATTGAGCAAAGCGTACGCAATTCTTGTTGCCCTTCCCAAAGCTACTGGAAGGCAGCCATGCACGTTTGGATCAAGGGTTCCTGAATGGCCTGATTTTTTGATTCCAAGTATCCTCTTGGCATAATCAGAAACCTGATGGGATGTGGGGCCTTGAGGCTTGTTTATGTTTACAACGCCATAATTGATTATTTCCTCTGTCTTCCTATCCTCTGGCTTGCATCCTAATTTGTCGTCTGTAAATGCCTCTTTCTTTACAAGAATCTTTCTTTTCATTTTTTCGAACGGCAGTAAATATTCCATAAGAACAGAAGAAAAAATGACGATATAATAATGTTTCTACCCACTGGACATTCGGGCGTGAGGTTTATAAATAAGTTCTTTCATAATACTAAAAAATAAAGTGGCCGAGAATGGCCAAAGAACTGAACTTAAAATCAATTAGCGTTGACCCAGGAATAACTAAATCAAAAGAGTATATATAACTTTCGGTAAAGCCGGGGTGGTCGAGTCTGGTTTAAGACGCTGGACTTAAGATCCAGTTAGCGTTGACCCAACGCTACGCGGGTTCAAATGCTGACTGACGGAACTGTTGAAAGTCCCGTCCCCGGCGCCGTAAATAAAAATGATGGTTAATTAAGCTTAGAAATAAAGAAATATAATCACTGGCTTCTTGGAGCAGTTGGATGAGTTTCCTGGAAGCGCTGCTCTTTTGGCTGTTTTACAGCTGCATGGTGCTTTTTCTGCTCTTCCTTTAATTCCTTGATTTCCTCTTTCTGTATCTCTTTTGCCTTTTCTTCTTTTTCTTTTTTTACCTCTTCAACAACTTCCTCAAACTGGGCTTCCTTAACCTCTTTTCCAACCAACTTCTCTGTTTTTTCTTTTGCCTCTTTTTCTTCTTTCTTTGTTTCCTTTTTCTTCTCCGCTTCTTTCAGCTTTGCCTCTTCCCTTTTTGCTTTTCCCGGCAAGTCGACTAATTCAACTGTGACTTTGCCTTTATCATCTTTTACAGCATTTACCCTGACATGATGTGGTGGATTTTTTATCCCGTTTTTCCATAATAATTGATTGGCATATTTTCCAATGACAACATTTTCAGATTTCATATGCTTTGAGATAAATTGCCTCAGGGCTTTGACTGCTTTAGGAGTCCTTTTCCAGTTAGGGGCTTTCATATATTCCTTTCTAAGCGGGACATTATAAACTCGCTCCAAAACATTCTTTGCTGTTTCTTTTTTTGCCATCTTGTTACGCCTTGCTCTTTACCCTTCTCCAGCTTCTTTTTAATTTTGTATGCCTTCCTGGGTGGACTTTTCTGCCCTTGCCGTATATCTTGGGAACAGTCCAGAAAGGGGCCCATCTAGTAAGCTTATGCAATTTTGCCAGCCTCTTCTTCCTGCTTGGGTGCTTGTACCTTGCCATTTGATTAGATTAATTTATTTTTTTGAATTTTTTTTAATTATTGGAACGCTTTATTGATTTATGCCTTTTTAATCTTGAATTCCTTTTTCTCAGGTGTTAACTTTTTTAATATTGATTTCAATGTTTTATCATCAATTTGGGTTACCTGACCGGACTGTATTGCCTGCGCCAAAATCACAATCAGCTGGACTGCCCTGTCCGGATACGCTGTCTTTAAGTTTCCGTATCTCTCCAAAGCTTCCTTGGTCAAAACCTGCTTAACAATCATTTCGAGCTGCTGCACTTGCTGCTGTATTTGCTGCTCTTCCCGCATCTGATGCAATTGCTGCTTCTTTAGCTCTTCCAGCTTTTTTCTTCTTATCTCTTCCAGCTCATCCATCTTTAATCATGCTAGCGGCATTATCCTTTGCCTGTGATTCTTTTGCTGCTGGCTGTTTTTCCTCTTTTGGCTTCGCTTCTCTGTGCTCTGTTTTCTTTTTTTCTTCTGACGCGCTTTTTGCTTCTTTGCGCTCTGTTTTCCTCGCTTCGCTCTTTGCTTCTCTACTTTCTGTTTTTGCTTCTGCCTTAATTGCTTCTTTTTTCTGCTGGGGCCTGGCAATCGAGATTTGCGCCGCAATATTATCCAAAAACTTCTTTCCTGCTGCTGTTAAAACGCGGCCCTTATGCACGTTCTTTTCCTCTTTTTTCACAAAGCCGGCTGCTTCCAGCTGCTGCAGAATTTTCCTTAATATGCTTCCTGAGCCCTTGTAGAAATGCTCTGTCTTATAGCCGCGGTTTTTTTTACCGCCGTAAGCTGTCCTTAATTTAGAAACTCCTATCGGGCCTTTCCTGTAAATCTGCCTCAGGACAGAAGCTGCCCTGGTATGCCACCAGTCGCCCTCTACAGGAGGCCTTTCCTTATGCACTCCTGTCTTTACAAAAGCTGCCCATGACGGGGCTTTTATTGCATTAACCTTCTTTAATTCCTCTGAGGCTTTTTCAACAAGCTCAGACTGCTCGCAATCGTATATTGTTCCCATTTTATTTTAAAATATTTATTTTGTTTTTCAGTTTTTATTCGTTAGTTATTTTGTTTTAAAATATTTTTTCGTTTTTTGAATTTTAATTAAAATTATTCCTTAGTTATTTACGCTCGCCACATTACGGGCTCGCATCATTGGTATGCTCAATCAGTGTTAGCGGCCTTGCATTACTTGGCCTCTTAGTGATTTTATTCTTTCTTGCCTTGCGGCAATAGAGTGGCTAACTTCGTTAGCGCAGCAAATAGGGTTTTATCCTGATTTATAAATGTTATTGTTTTGTGGTTAAGCAAGATTAAGCGACAAAGCTTGTAGAAATGATTTCTTTTTAACTATTATACTCCTTTAATTTAACAGCTCAAAATACAGAAAGATTTAAATACCAATGTCTATACTATGTCTATACAATGGATATTCAAAATCTGGCTATAAAAGAACAAATTGTAAAAACAGTCGTAAAATCCGGCAATGGAGGGGCTGTGTGGGTTCCCAAGGATTGGCTGGGGGAGGAAGTCGTAGTTATACTTCGGGAAAAACCGAAGCTTGGGCCAAGAGAAAAAATAGTGCATTTGCTTGAGCCATACTTGAAAGATATAATATCCGTTGCAATTTACGGATCTTACGCAAGAAATGAGCAGGCGAAGGATTCTGATATAGATGTGCTGGTAATAACAAAAGATAAGCGCTTAATATTGGAATTTAAAAAAGAAAAGCTCGATATAGTCTCATTTCCGATTGATAAATTTAAAAAAGCAATTGGGAAATATCCCGCTGTTTA
Source organism: Candidatus Woesearchaeota archaeon (assembly GCA_016184145.1). Classification (GTDB taxonomy): domain Archaea; phylum Nanobdellota; class Nanobdellia; order Woesearchaeales; family GW2011-AR4; genus JACPDF01. The sequence continues at coordinate 8,858 of JACPDF010000011.1, forward strand.
TTACCAGATGGTGCAAGAAGCTGAGCCATTAATCAATAATTATGCTCTGGAAGAGTTAAAGAATATAAAAATCAGCAAAGAAAGCTTTAAGGAACATCTAAAAGAAACAAGAGAGCACTTAAAAAGCAACAAAGAACTTTTAGAGCTGGATAAGATTGATAACACTTATCTTAAATCCTACTCTGTGCTTTATTCATCGATGCTAAGATTAAGGGTATTATTTATAATAAAATGCATATTGAAGAAAGATAAATTTTCAAATAAAAAATTTAAAAAGTGGCTTTTTAGCCAAAGCTTGAGTTCTCAGGAATTTGAAGATTCTTATAGGGCTTATGGGATGATTAGGGATGATAAGAATATTAAAAGTTTAAGTATAAAGATAAGCGTTGCAGAGAAAGTATTAAATATTCTTGAGAAGGAATTGGGAGTCTTAGAGGCTCAAATTTATGGCAAATAGAAAGAAGAGACTCCAAAAAGGAATAGAATCCCTTGAAAAACAAATCAAGATTCATGAAGAAAAGCTCAGAAAAGCCAAGAAAGAAGATAGTATAGAGCTTGCTGAATACTATCAAAAAGAGATTGCTGCCAAGAAAAGAGATAAAGAAGAGAAGCAAAGAATTCTTAATAAAGGCGGATAAAATAAGTCATTGCCAAAAATAAATCTATTTCAAGTATTGGGTAATATTGATTCTATACCCACAGGCAAAAATATTTATACAATAGTTGATTATAATAATTATAATAAGGCTAATCATGTTATTGGTGTTGAGCTATTATTTGTGAAAGAAAAAATCCCGACCTTTTGAAACGCTGGAAAATTCTGATTGCGCAATCTCATTGCTTCAGCATGGAGTAAGCAATCAGAATTTTCGGCACACTTAAAAATCTGCAATGCAGATTTTTGGTGTCCCAGAAACGCTTTGCGTTTCTCAGGATGCTCAAAAACACGCCCCGCACTTTAGTGCGGGGTTGTTTTTGACAGAATTTCAGGTTGAGAATCTAATTTCTGCTTAAAGTGTGCGTCCGAGCATTATTGCACATAACTTTTATATATGCATTATTCTTCTCGGGGAAAGCGTTTAATTGACGTCATATAATTTCAATATTGAAAATAATAGCCTGAAAATGATAAAAACCATAGAAAATCCCTACAAGCCGGAGCAGATAAACAACATACTTAACCCCATAGTAAAAAAATGGTTCTTTAATACTTTTAAAGAATATTCTTTGCCTCAGCTTTATGGCGTAATGGAAATACACAGCAGAAACAATATTTTGATTTCGGCTCCTACTGGCGCAACAAAAACATTGACTGGCTTTCTTTCAATTTTAAATGAATTGATAGACTCGTCAGAAAAAGGGATTTTGGAGGATAAGGTTTATTGTGTTTATATTTCGCCTCTTAGGGCACTCTCAGAAGATATTTGGCACAACTTGGTTGAGCCATTGAAACAAATGGAAGAAATTGCTGGTAAAAAGTTAGGCGTAAGGGTTGCTGTCCGTACAGGCGATACAGAGACATCGGAAAAAGCAAAACAATTGAAAAAACCGCCGCATATTTTGATCACAACTCCGGAAAGTTTAGCTATAGTCTTGTCGTCAATAAAATTTATTGATCACCTTAAGGATGTGCAGTGGTGCATTGTGGATGAGGTGCATGCCCTAGCAGAAAATAAAAGAGGCGCGCATTTGTCCTTAAGTTTAGAAAGGCTACAGAAAATAAGCCCGGCAATGACAAGGATTGGTTTAAGCGCAACAATAGCACCATTGGAAGAAATCGCAAAATATTTAGCCGGTTATGACGGAAAAAGTGAAAGACCATGCAAAATAGTGGATGTGCAGTTCATTAAAAAATTAGACCTAAAAGTATTAAGCCCAGTCCCTGACTTAATTGACATGGAGCATGGCAAGATGCACCATGCAATGTATGAATTAATGCATAATCTAATCCAGAGCCATAAGACAACATTGATTTTTACAAACACAAGGTCAGCGACAGAAAGAGTAGTGCATAACTTAAAGGAAAAGTTTCCGAAATCCTACATAGAAAATATAGGAGCCCATCATGGCTCATTGTCCAAAGCTCACAGGCATTCTCTGGAAAATAAGCTAAGGGAAGGGAAAATAAAAGTCGTTGTCTGCTCAACAAGCTTGGAGCTGGGGATTGATATAGGCTATATTGATTTGGTAATTTGCTTAGGAAGCCCGAAGTCAGTTGCAAGGGCGCTGCAAAGAATTGGAAGGTCCGGGCATAGGCTGCATGATGTGACAAAAGGAAGGATTATAGTTTTGGATAGGGATGATCTGGTTGAATGCGCTGTTTTATTGAAAAGCGCGGTTGAGAAAAAAATAGACAAGATACACATCCCCACAAATGCCTTGGATGTCTTGGCACAGCAAATATACGGCATTGCAATACAGGAAAGAATCCATAAAAAAGACCTGTTCAATTTAATAAAAAATTCCTATTGCTGCCATGCTCTGGATAAAAAAGATTTTGACGATATAATTGATTATTTGTCTGGAAAATATATTTCCCTCGAAGACAGGCACATTTACGCCAAGATATGGCATGACGAGGAAACTGGCATGATTGGAAGGCGCGGCAAGATGGCCCGTGTCCTGTATATGACAAATATAGGCACAATACCGGATGAAACCAGCGTAAAAGTAAAAGTTGGCGACCATGTTGTCGGGACAATAGACGAAGCTTTCCTTGAGAGGCTGAGACCCGGTGATATTTTTGTTTTAGGGGGCAATGTTTACCAGTTTAAGTTCAGCAGGGGCATGGTTGCGCAGGTCAATGCCTCGGTTAACAGGCCGCCAACAGTGCCGTCATGGTTCAGCGAGATGCTGCCATTAAGCTTTGACTTGGCAGTTGAAATCGGACGCTTCAGAAAATTATTGAATGAAAAATTCTGCGCAAAAAAAAGCAAACAGGAAATTGCCGATTTTATCAACGATTATGTGCATGTGGATAAAAATGCCGCTGAGTCGATATACAATTATTTTTATGAGCAGTTTAATTATGCGGACATTCCCAGCCATAGCAGGATCATAGTTGAGCATTACACTAATGACAGGGGCGTTAAGCATACAATATTCCATTCCTTGTATGGAAGAAGGGTAAATGACTGCCTAAGCAGGGCAGTTGCCTTTGCCATATCAAGGACCCAGCACAGGGATGTTGAAATCGGGGTAAATGACAATGGCTTTTACATTGCCTCTGACAAGACAGTAAATGTGATGCACGCTTTTAAACTGATAAAATCAAAAGAATTCAGGAAAGTCCTTGATATGGCGATAGACAGGACGGAGATTTTAAAAAGACGCTTTAGGCACTGCGCAATGCGCGCTTTAATGATTCTAAGGACATATAAGGGAAGAACAAAGCATGTTGGAAGGCAGCAGGTTTCTTCGCAGATTTTAATCAATGCAGTAAAAAGAATAAGCCCTGATTTTTCAATTTTGAAAGAAGCGAGAAGGGAAGTTCTTGAGGATTTAATGGATGTTGAGAATGCACAGAAGGTCATTGAAGGCATTGAGAAAGGGAATATCAGCATCAAGGAGATAAGCACAAATGTTCCGAGCCCGTTTGCATTCAACTTAATAGCGCAGGGAATTTCGGATGTGTTAAAAATCGAGGACAGGGTAGAGTTCTTGAGAAGGATGCACAGGAATGTTTTGGCTAAAATAGGAATGAAAAAGACTGTTTAACGCACAGGCGTTAAGCGAAAGCCGCAGGAGAAATAATGGATTTGAACTACTCTCCAAAGGAAAAAGGAAACGATACTTTTTCTTTAGGACTTAAACCTAAATCCCGTCTAACTTGGGTTTCCAATGGCTGTCTTTCCACTGGTTCAATAGGGATAACAAAAGATATAATTCTCCCAGAATCATCACGCTCAGACTCCCATGATAAGACTTTTCCCAAAATAAAAGTATGATATGTTGCTAAAGGGCGTTCGCGTACTACCAAAAGTTCGTAATCTCTATTCATAGAATAATCTTTATAAGGGAAAAGAACTTCACCACATTCCTTTGAAGGTTCTCTGTCTCTATGAATATATGGTATTGCCATTGAAAATGGAAATACAGTCTGGTATTTAAGTTTATCTGAAGTAACTACAATAAAATAGTTACTAGTAAGGGTGTGAGTGTGAGGGGCTGGAGTAATGAGAAAAACTCTACACCATGTCGCTTGTTTTGCGTATAGTTATTGCTTTTTGCCGTTCAAAATGCTTGTCGTCAGACCATATTGCGGCATCTAAGGCTAATGCAGCAGCGATGAAAACAACGTCTTCTGTATCAATGTGCTCCATGATTTTCTTTGCCTGACTCCAATGATTTTGTAGGTCTTTCGTTGGGACTAACTTAATGTACTTGAACAATATTTCCAAAAGCTTGTCAAATTCCTTTACTGAAAGCCCGGATTTCTCGAGAATATATTCTTTATACTTCTGTATCTTCTCTAAAGAGGGCTCTGGAAAATAAAGGTTGTCAGAGGATTCCAGAATAAGTTTTCTTGTCGTGGAGCCACGCAGTAAAGCAGATAAAACTACATTGACATCAATGACCAGCTTCATCGCTTGTTGAGGCCTTTAAAGACATCCCTGTTAATCTTGCTGGCTATTGCATCAACATCTGACTGGGTGAGCTTGCTCTTCTTGGTGAGTTGGTTCATAAGCTCCAAATCATGTATTTTGTCAGAGATAGACTTTCTCACAACCTCACTCCACCTAATTTCAGAGTGCATCCTCATCTTTTCATGCAATGCTTCCGGTATGGATAATGTTACATTTGGCATAAGTATCACCTTATGTGTAATAATGTGGTATCACATATTTAAATCTTTCGCTAATTTTACTAAATCAAAGCCATTATTTCTGTAGGTAATATTTTCATGCAAATGAAAGTGATGATAAAACAGAGTCCGCAAATGTTTGCCTAACATACCTACAAAGTTACAATCCACTGCAAAAAGAATCCGATATAATAAGCTATAACAGCAGCCGCTCCTCCAATAAATACTGTTTCTCCAATGGACTTCCATACATTTTTTTTGGTAACATACCTTTTTATAACGCCTATAACGAACAATGCAATACCTGTCATAAATACCGCAATTGCAAAGGTATTTTCTTCAAAAAAAGGCACAAAATAAGACAGCACATACGCAAGCAGCGGGATTATGCCTATTACAAGAAAGCCAAAATAGGTCATGCCTGCGGTTTTCCACGGGCTTTTCTGGCTTTCCAAAAGGCCAAGCTCGTCTGACATCATTGTATCAACCCATATTTTTTTATCAGAGGTCACTATCTCAACAGCCTTATCCAGGTCTTTTCCCTTAAATCCTTTCTTTTTGAAAATCTGCCTTATTTCCTCTTTTTCCCCTTCAGGCATATGCGTGATTTCCCATTCTTCCCTCTGCCTTTCTTTTTTGATATAATCCCTCTGCGCCTTCTCGCTGAGGAAGTTTCCTGTTGCCATAGAAAAGCCGTCTGCAATAAGATTGGCAAAGCCGAGAATGACCACAATTCCGGAACTTAAAGAAGCGCCTGTCGCTCCCGAGACAACAGCAAACGTAGTTACAGTTCCGTCTATTGCCCCGTAGACAAACTCCCCAAGGTACTGGCCTGCGCTTGCGCTGTGCTCTTCTTCATGGATATGCTTATGTATCAGCTCCTTTTCATGCGCCTTTTTTGCCGATTCTATGTCTTTCTTATCGTACGCTTCCCTTGCCTTATCAACTCTTGATGCCATTGGAAAATGCTGTTTCTTTTTGTTTTTATAAATTTATCCTAAAACGATTTCCGATATATTTTTAAACAATAATATATTAAATAGGGGCATGGCTAAAAAATTTACAGTTGTAATTGAAAAGGATGAAGAGGGTTGGTATGTTTCCGATGTAGTTGGGCTTCCAGGCTGCCATACCCAAGGTAAGACCATAGACCAATTATTAGAGAGAACCAAAGAAGCTATTAGGGCATATTTGGAAAGTTCGGAAGAGCCGGAGATTTCTAGCAAGTTTATAGGCATTCAGCAAATAGAGGTGTAGTTCTTGGCAAAATTGCCGAAGCTTACGGGCAAAGAGCTGGCTAAAATAGCAGTAAAGCTAGGTTTTGTTTTTGATCATCAAACAGGCAGCCATATGGTCTTTAAACATCCTGATGGCAGGAAAACAACAATACCTCACCATTCTGGAGAGGAGATTGGGCCTGGCCTGCTTATTAAAATCATTAAATGTGATCTAAAAATAAGCAGAGAGAGGTTTTTTAGGCTAATAAAATGATAATAGGCATTACAGGAAGCTTCGGCTCGGGAAAGACAACTGTGGCAAATATGCTCAGGAGCTATGGGTTCAAGGTTATAGATGTGGATAAGCTGTATCATAAGGATTTTTACAAAAACCATCCGTTAAGAAACAAGATTAAAAAGGAGTTCGGGACCCTGGACAGAGGCAGATTAAAAAAGATAGTTTTTAATGACTCCAAAAAGCTGCAAAAGCTCAACAAAATCACGCATCCAATAATAATCAAAAAAACAAAAGAGGAAATCCAAAAAAATTATGATAATAAAAATCCCGATGAAATAAAAATTGTTGTTGATATTCCATTATTGTTTGAGGCAAGGCTAGAAAAGCTTTTTGACAAGATTATTGTCGTAAAGGCCGATAAGAAAACGCAAATCAACAGGATTCTAAGGAAAAAGAAATATTCAAAAAGGGAAATTGAGCAGATAATTAAAAGCCAGATGCCTCTGAAGGAGAAGGTAAAGAGGGCTGATTTTGTTGTGGATAATGGCAGGAGTTTGAGGGAGACTGAGAGGCGCGTTAAAGAATTGGTCGATAGAATAATGTATTGAGGCAATATAAAAGAACATTTTTAAATTGCGGTTCATTACTTTTCTGAATGCAAAAACTGTATTCAGTTGCTGATAGGCTTGAAGGAAGATTAGCTGCAGGCACAAATATAAATCTGCTGCCGGGCTCTGTTCATACTGTCACAGATTACGCCATGGCATCTTTGCAGCAGCCCATCCCATACTCTATCGATTTTGCAGGAAATTCAAAAAAACAAGTGTTGGATGTGTGTGTCGATTATAGTGGAGGGGTTCTTATAACAGGCGAATTTGCAGCAGCAGATATTCAGAAAGCAATCCATACAAGCCAAATTGCGTTAAGGCCGCAAGCTGCGATTTATCATGACTCTGCTGAGAGTGTGGACGTTTTATGTACAGCAAAATCAATATTCAACCTAGGCCAGGATTACCCTTTTGATGGAATGTTTGCAAGAAGGCAAGTGTTTTCTGATCCTAACAGGCCTTATTTGACTGAGATTTACGCTCCCATAAATTTTCAGCGTTTTCCTGAAGAAATCCTGGTTAAAATCAGAGAGCTGGATATAGAAAAGAATCAGTTGATTATCTGGCTTGGCGCAGGAACGGGTAGCTCGCCATCAGACCGCTTAAATACATTGGCATTCATTTCTGCAATAGATCAGAGCAATAATAAGCTCGGAGTCTTGATTCTGGAAAGCAAAATAGGCTGTAGGCAAAAACCTTAAAAACACGCAGCCAATACTATTCCTAATTAGGTGGTTGTAATTTCGAATGTAAACATTGATGATATGGTAGAAAGAGAAGTATCAGTAGTCCTGCTTAGTGGCGGCATTGATTCCTGCGTAGCTACTACACTGGAAGCGCAAGAGCAGAAAGATGTTTATTTGCTGTCAATAGATTATGAATCTGCCCCATCAAAAATGGAAATTTCTGCAAGAAAACTTATAGCAGAGTGGCTGTTTGAAAACTACAAAAATGTAAAAGAGCACAGTCAAATTAAATTAGAGGGTTATATGAATTTAAGAACTATCAAGAAAGATGGACAAGTGCCTCAAGGGTATCCTTTCACAAGAGATGAAGCTTTCATGCTGCTTGGAGCAACATGGCTTGAAAACCTCTTATTGCATAATGATAATTATTCCTCGGGAAAAGTAGTGATTGCTACAACTAAAGAAGATACGAAGAATTTTGAGGATATAAGACCAGAAATTTATTATCACATTAATGGAATTTTAAAGACAAAGTATGCAAACAAATTTGGAAAGAAAATGGAGGTATCTACGCCTTTAATAGACTCAATGAAACATGAAGTTGTCTCGCTAGGATTGCAAATAAAAGCCCCATTACAATATACATGGTCTTGCTATGGAGAAGGCCCAGATCCATGCAAAGAGTGCGACCAATGCTATTGGCGTGCAGATGCTTTTCGAAAGGCTGGAATTTCTGATCCAGCAATCCTAGTTCCAAAACTATTAAAAACTGCTTAATAATACCATCCCTCATGAGGACAGCAGTCTATCCCGGAAGCTTTGATCCTGCAACAAACGGCCATATTGATGTTATAGAGAGAGCTTTGAAGATATTTGACAGGGTAATAGTAGCTGTTGGGGACAATCCCGGAAAAAAGCCTTTGTTTACAACAAAAGAAAGGATAGCAATGCTTAAGGAATCGACAAGGCATCTGAAAAATATAGAAGTAGACTCTTTTTCAGGATTATTGATTGATTATGTAAAAAGCAAAAATTCCAAAATCATAATTCGCGGCTTGAGGGCTGTGTCTGATTTTGAATTTGAGTTTCAGAGGGCATTGCTAAACAGGGTTGTAGACAGCGGCATAGAGACAGTTTTCATTATGACAAATGAGCATTATGTTTATTTAAACAGCAGCATTATAAAGGAAATGGCCATGTTTGGCGGCAGCTTGAATGATTTGGTTCCAGAAATAGTCGAGAAAAAATTAAAAGAGCACTTCAGTAAAACTTAGAAAGGTCTTCTTTGGATGCTCTTCTTACCTGCCTGCCTTCTTTCGCCTGCTTAACGAGCCTTGAAACATATCCTGCAATAACATTCCTCAGCTTAGGCGACTTTATGACTGCGTATTTTTTCAGTATTTCCTTGTTCTTGTTAAAGTCCTCATTGAACTCGTCAGGATGCTCCCTGACAAGTTGCTTTGTAATCCTTTTGACGAGAACTGTTTTTATCCTTCCGATTGTAATCACTTTTCTTTCTGTTTTTCCTGCTTTATTACTATTGGAATAAGTCCTTCTTTATATTCAAGCTTTGCTATCTCCAAAGTATTGTAGCCCATTTTCTCAAGGTCTTTCTCGGAAAGCTTTATCAGAAATGGAGCTCCCTGGGAAATCTGCATGGCCCTTGCTCCTATGATCCTTGCCTGCTCGTATTTTGTGTGTTTCATTTTAGAAGCTGGTTTTTCGGCAGAAATCGGAAATTTGGGGTGTATTTAAATGTTTGCCTCGTTTAAAGGAATAAGGATACGCAATATTAATTTAATTTTTTACTACTATTAAGAGATTAAAAATAGAAAGGTTTATAAATCATAGTTAAATTAAACATTCCATTTAAAATGTTGTTAGAAATCAGCGCATCAAAACCCGGGAATTTGGCGCAAATAACAGCCGAAGAGTTTAGAGGTAGGTTCAGCACTGGAGAAGGTTTCTTTGAAGGGGATGCCCCTATTAAAACTAGAATACCGCTACGCTATGCTCCTAACGAAACACAGATAGCTGAAAACTTTAAGGGAGTAGCTAACTTCTTAAATGAAACAAAAAAAAGCTCAGGGACAAGCCCAAGAATTTGCTTTTATGGTGTTATAGGCGGTGTTGATTTAACCTTGAGTTATACTGCTTCTATCTGGAAGGAATTGGGCAGAGCCCCAGCGCGAAAAAATGAAGGAGTTTTTTTAACTGATATTAATGAGTGTGCAATTGACTATCTAAACCAGAGATTAGATATTTTTGCAAGGTCGGATAATTTAACTGGCTACTTTAGAATATTAAGCGAAGAGATTCCGGAAGCGAAGAAGAAATTAGCAAATTATCAAGAAAGGCTTAAGGATGAGGACAGAGCGCATCTTTGGTTTTCTCAGGAATCTGGTTTCAGGACATTAAAAGAAATGGCTGAAAGCGGAAGCATAAAGCCGTTTCAGTCAAATTATTATGGCAAAGGACAAGGCATTTTTGCAGATTTAATGGATTCGCAAAGCCCGGATGCAGCGATATTTTATCTTTCAGATATAGCTAATGTAGCATCCAACAGAAAAAGGCATGGAGGTTTAAAGAGTACTGTGAGGAATAGTGTTATTATTGCCAAGCTTGTGGAATTGGACATTCCGTTCTTGATTGCAGAAAGTGATATTAAAGGTAGAAATTATATGAGTCTTGCAGGCT
>JACPDF010000001.1 GCA_016184145.1 Candidatus Woesearchaeota archaeon
CCCTCGGCCAGTCCGCCGACCTCCGGGGAGCGGGGGACCACATTCAGCAGGTTAGTGCCGAGCTCCTCAAACGTTGAAAGAACACTAGCCTGCGTGCCCCGACCCACCGACATCAGGGTAATTACCGCCCCAACGCCAATAATAATCATACCCCCATACGTGTTGGCAAAACCAGACATTAACTTTGAAAAATCCTGCGAGCTATGAAAAGATTGCTTAAACTCTACCTCTTGTGTTTCTCCGTTTTCAATTACTTCTAAGAGTTGGTCTTTATCCATTTCTATCAGTCCGCATTGATAATTATTGATACTAAATTGATAGTAATATATAAAGCTTTCGACGTTTGAGATTATAGGTAAAAACGGATACTATCAGAAGAATTTGATACTAAATGATAATAATTGATACTTAGTGATAATGTTCTCTCACCTAAACTGAACTCCCAAAATTCGATTTTTCCAGCTCTGTTCGCTTCGCTCACGAGGGAAAATCCTCACGAGGAAATCGAGGGAAAAATCGAACTTCGTAAAATTCCATACGTTATTCTGATATTTTTTATTTATGATAAAAGAAAAAGAAATTCATGATAAATCTTACAGTCATTTACTTCTAAGTAGTATTAATACCAAAAAAATAGCAAAATTTTTATAGTAAAACGTCAATATTGCCTATTATGGAAACTATAACCTTACCAAAATCAGAGTTTGAACAATTACACAGAGAATTAGAAACATTAAGAAATTCAGGTTTATACAAAAGACTTCTTGAATTTGAAAAAAATATTTCTGAAGGAAAAAGATTCTCCAGATCAGATTTGGGATTTTAACCCAGTTTCTTTTTTAATCTGATTATTGTTGCTTTTTGCTTCTCTGGACTTGTCTTCATTTCAAATTCAAACACATAAATCTCATTCGTTGCTTTATTATGTTTAAAGTATAGCCTGATTGGAGGATGTTTAATCTTAACTTCATAAAGAGATAACTGAGGATCTAGAAGTTCACCGGCATCAGGGCCTGAAAGTTCTAGCTTATCAAGCATTTTGGTCAGAATTTCTTAATTTTTCCATCTCTGATTTTGTGGGTTGCCTCAGACGAGAAAACCCGGGTAAACCAAAATGCGCCAGAATAAATTCATTCCCTGAACTCCACATCATCCACTATGCCGTCAGAATCCAAATCAATTCCTTCAACTACATTTGCCTTGATGCTGCTATTATGGACGTTCCCATTAGTGATTTTTTTGAAATGCTTCAAGAAAGCTATGATAGCTGCCCTTGTTCCTGCAAACCTTTTTCCAGCTACAACCAAAATGCTTTTATCCTTGTTCAGGGGGTTTTTTGTCTTTGCTATAATGCCGCACTCATCCTGAGGATAGATTTCATTCGTTATTGTTGATCTTATGGTTCCATTATCGAATCTTATCGGTATTTTATCATTGAATTTCTCAACAACCTTGTTCGTGATAGGACCGCCAATCAGAATCAAATTCTGCCCTAAATCAGAGTCCCTTATTTCTGTATCGAGCTTGACATTAAACTGGGGCACATAATTGAGGAATGTGCCAAAAAACAAAGCCAAATCAATCCCGTAATAGCCGTCCCTTGACCTGGCTTTATCCGGGCCGTGGGGGTCCGGGCTTCCAACAACAATCAGAGCATCTAATTTTCCGTTTATTATGAAAGGCTCCAGGTAAGTAGATTCATTTTTGAACTGGGAGATTTTCTGAGTTGCTTGCAGCTCTTTGAATTTAACAACAAAAGCCGGCTCAGTCAAGGCATAATAGTTTGCCAAAGCGCCCTGCTTTGTCTCTTTTTTAACAACTTTGATGATTTTCGCTTTCTCAAGGTTCCTTATATGATAGTAAACTTTCTGCTCATGAACTTTTAATTCCTTGGCAATGTCTGCGGGGTATTTTGCTTCCTCAGAAACAGACTTGATTATTTTTTGGGCTAATTCAGAGCCGAGATGCCTCAAGCTGTTGAACTTCAGCTCAGCAGCAGGCAAAGAATATATTTCTTCCTTATCTTTTTCTATGACAAACATGGTGCCACTAAAAATTGTTTTTTAATAGCTATAAGAATAGTGTTATAATTCTTGTATTTAAGCTTTTCTATAGCGGCTGTATTAAAAATATTTTTTTAATGGTTTTATAATTATTTTAATAACATTTATATAGGAGCTATGCTTTCAAAATTACTTCATTTGACGGAACTCCTCTTTTAGGCGCTTATTGCGCCTATTTTTTTATTTTTGGGTATTTTAAAAAATGTGCGGCATTATTGGCTACATTGGAAGCAGAAAAGCAGCAAATATACTCTGGGATGGCCTCAAGAGGCTTGAATACAGGGGCTATGATTCTGCGGGAATTTGTACAATAAACAACAACCATATCCTTATTGAGAAAGATGTCGGCAAATTAGAGGAGATACAGAATAAGATTAATTTTAATTCTATGAATGGCAATGTGGGCATATCCCACTGCAGATGGGCAACCCATGGCAAAGTAACAAAGGAAAATGCCCACCCTCATTGTGATAATAACAATAAGATAAGTATAGTCCATAATGGCATTATTGAGAATTTCCAGGAGCTAAAGGAGAGGCTAATCAAAAAAGGCCATAAATTCAAGTCAATGACTGACACAGAGGTTGTTGTTCATCTTATTGCCGACAATTACAATGGAAGCATTGAGGAAGCTACAAGAAAGGCGTTAAAGCAAATTGATGGCAGCTACGCCTTAGGAATAGTTTGCGCAAATGAGCCTGACAAGCTGATAGCTGCAAGGAACGAGAGTCCTTTAATTGTTGGCTTGGGGGAAGGGGAAAATTTCATAGCTTCTGATGTCCCTGCAATACTAAAGCACACAAATAAGGTTATTTACCTGGACAACAACGAGATGGCAGTTTTAACCAAGGATAATGTTACGATTAAAAACAATAATGGGGAAATCATTCATAAAAAAATAGCTGAGATTGACTGGGATTCTGAGCTGGCTGAGAAAGCCGGCTACAGGCATTTCATGCTAAAAGAGATACATGAGCAGCCACGGGCTATTACAGAGACTCTAAACGGAAGAATAGAGAACGGAAATATTAATTTGGCAAATGAATTAAACCTTAATGAAGGGGAATTGAAAAGGATTAATAGGATAATCATAGTTGCGTGCGGCACTTCATGGCATGCTGCACTTGCAGGAGAGTTTATGCTTGAAGAGTTGGCAAAAATACCTGTGGAGGTGGAGTATGCATCTGAGTTTCGTTACAGAAACCCCATAGTGAATGAAGATACCCTGGTTATTGCCATATCCCAATCCGGGGAAACAGCAGACACTCTGGCTGCTATAAGGGAAGCGAAGAAAAAGAATGCGAACGTTTTGTCCATAGTCAATGCAAAAGGGAGCTCTATCTCGAGAGAAGCAGATTCTGTCCTGTACACTTATGCCGGGCCTGAGATAGGGGTAGCATCAACAAAAGCATTTACAACACAGCTAATTGTTTTGTATTTGTTTACATTATATATGAGCAATATAAGGAATTCATTAAACAAAGAGACAATAAGGGACCTGATAGGAAAACTAAGAAAATTGCCATTGGAGATGGAAACATTATTAACAGAGGATAAGGGAATAAAAAAAATAGCCGATATCTATAAAGATAAAAATAATGCATTATTCTTGGGGAGGGGAATTAACTTTCCTATTGCCCTGGAAGGGGCTTTGAAATTGAAGGAAGTAAGCTATATCCACGCTGAAGGCTACCCTGCAGCTGAGATGAAGCACGGGCCAATCGCGTTGATAGACAAGAACATGCCGGTTGTTGTTTTAGCAACAAAAGATGTCTACACTTACAAGAAAGTCCTGGGCAACATCCAGGAAGTGAAAGCCAGAGGGGGCATTGTAATAGCTATAGCAACTGAAGGAGATGAAGAAATAAGGAAAATAGCTGATTATGTTTTTTACATTCCAAGGACATTGTATATTTTAAGCTCTATTTTATCTGTTGTGCCTTTGCAATTGCTGGCTTATTACGCCGCTACCGACCGCAATTTGGACCCTGACAAGCCGAGGAATCTTTCAAAATCAGTTACGGTTGAATAAAAACAGCCAAAATTTTAGAAGTTATAAACATTTCTCTGACGATAATTGGGATTTTTAACAAAAAGAACTTTACGCACCAGGACAATTTTCATAATAGCGGCACTGGAAGAGGATCAATATTTGCTACTAGGGATTCTTGGTTTGTTACGGGGGGTTCTTGGCGGTATTGACGGTGGCATATATCTCCTTCTCATAACAATAACTATAATAACGATGGAGATGAAGATCACCGGCAAAAGGAAGGGGAACATTTTGTTCAGAAAGTAGAGGTTTTTCCTTACCCCCTCAACAAATGTTTGATCAGTTGTAGTGGAATCCTCCAAAGGCGGGATAAGGGGGCTTTCCTTTGGGGGGTATCTGAAGGCAGGGTCTGTGAAGTCTGGCCTGGCTGCGGTTGCCCTCCTATGGCAAAGAGGCTGAATCCAGGGGTTTGCGCGGCAAAGTAGAGATTCTGCCCATCCTTTGAGACCATAATTGTGGGAAGCTTTTGCCATGCTCCATCGGTA
>JACPDF010000012.1 GCA_016184145.1 Candidatus Woesearchaeota archaeon
TAAAAGAAAATCCCACCACTAAGGCTGGTGAGACATACCACGTCCCTATACTGAGCGTAGCGAAGTATAGGGTTGTGGTAGGTCGAACGAGGACAAAGCAAAGCTTTGTCCGACAGCCATTGGTAGTGGTGGGATTTTCATACGCATAAAAATAAAGTGAGCAGTAAAAACGTGATAGCATATGTCAAGAAGCTGAAGTAGTACTACCCTCTCCGTAAAACCTATCGTTTTGTTTGGCAATATTAATTCTTCCAGCAATTGTCAAATGACCAGTGGAGTCAGCAAACTCCGAACAGCTTGTAACAAGCGGGACTAGTCCTTTTTTAACATCATTATATTTAACGACTAATTTATCTATTGCATCCTCTATAGCTGGAAGATTCTCTGTTGTTTTGACGGTTTCTCCTCCAATTGTACAAAGTGTCCGATTGGGGCCAGCCGCAAGTGGCTGTAAAATAATTTCTTTAAGATTGGGATACTTAATGCGAATAGTATCAATTGCCTTATCAACAATCTCCTCATATGTGCCTGCCGTACGAGTATTGGCTGGTGATTTTCCAATTGTAAGGATAATGCGCTCAATCTGGCTGTATGTTCTTACTATTTTATCTGTGCCAGGAGTAACAGGATTATTCCAAATTTTAAAATTAGGATCTTGCCAGTTCATGTAACCAGAACCTGTCTCAATACGTGCCTGCCAATTATTAAGCGTTAAGTAAGGAAACCATTGTATAGTTTGGCTTTGACCAAGAATTTCAGTTGGCATTGCAGATGTTAATGACGAAGGAGTAGGTGTTGGCGTCATTACAACTTCCTTTTGATTAAAAATTACTGTGCACCCCAGTAACAAAACAGACACTAGTAAAAACAAGGAAATATATAGTACTATCCTACTGCATCGTATCCGCATACTGGTTAAAATCTTTAAATATAGCATCCCATTCCCCCCCGGCGCCGTTTGGAGCAGGTTTAAATTCATATTCCCACGGCTCAATATAACGAAGGCCAATCTCCTTTGCTTGAGTAAAGACCGTGCCGTAATCATTGTTTTGAAATCGCGTGGTTTCATCAGAGCGGCCAATGACCTGTCCGTAAATATCGCCAGGGTAAGCTTTGAGAACATCAATAATGCTTGATTGATAGTTAGTCTTGCCAGATATCCACCACATGGCAGCCCCAACTCTATGACCGAGAGAGGCGTCATTCCAAAGGTCGTTGATAATGCGGCTTGGAACGGTTGAACCGCCATTAATCTCATGCACCTCAAAGGCGATGGCTTTCGTTGGAAACGCATTGGCAAAGTTCTTGGCCGTCTGTTTGCCAGCTTCTACCCACTTGTCATCCGTGTAGCCGGCATTTTTTAAGGTCGTCATATCCACATACGAAAGATGCCCTTCAATACCATTGGCGGTCATTTGAGAGACATACACAAGTTTGAGCGAGGCATCGCTTCCATATTTATTTCCCAAGGCCTGAGCCAGTTGGTTTAATCTGTCCTGCACGGTTGCGTCCCAGAATAGTGGTAATCGGTAACTAGTAGTACCCCTAAACAAATAGGTGATATATGGAGCCTTAAGAGTGTCCATGAGCCAAGCGGGGCTACCTGGGCCACCGGCACCAACAGCAAGAGAATAGGATTTGCCAGCGTTCTTTACGGCTGTCACTTGTTGGTCAATCTTGGAAAAGTCAAAGACACCTGGCGTTGGTTCAATATCGCTCCAAAGGGCACGGACAAGAACTCCGCGCACCTCCGAATGAGATAGAACACCAGTACTCCCTGCGCCAGAGCTCGAGAAAATTCCCGTTGGTTTAATAATTTGACTGGTCGGTGGTGGGGTTGTAAAAGTAAAATCATCAGAGGTAGCTAGATTTCCAGATGCATCTTTTGATTTCACACGGTAGTGATAAAGAGTCCCTGCAGTAAGACCAGTGAGAGTAACTGAGTGGCTTGTCACCAAAGTCATGACCTCAGAAGTCAAAGTACCATAAGAAATTGTAAGCCCGTATTCTATTTGAGAAGTAGCAGGCTCACCTGTGTTCCATGGTATAGTAGCGCTTGATGACGTGATGCCTGTTGCAGTAACACTAGATATGACTGGTGGTGTTGCATCAATAGTAGAAGCAACAGAAAATGTAATAACATAATCATTTGAATTTGCATTTCCAGTTGCATCTTGACATCTTGCATAATAGCTGTATGTTCTTCCATTAACTAACCCAGAAATTACAGTTGAGTGTGCTGCGCCACCAGTTGTTGAAAATGTGTTAGGCATTGAAGCATAAGCAACATTTGGTGTTGTAGAATATTTGCAATTTGCATTTTCATCTGTTGTTACTCTCAATGTTGTTGAAGTTGTGCCAGCTGGTGATATTCCTGTTGGTTGGCCGTTTGAGAGTGTAGGTGGGGTTGTTGGAGTTGGTGAAGGAGTGGGTTTAGACTGAGGAGAAATTGATGTGTGATCTCCCATGCCTTCCATCCTGAGCTTTATCTTTCCTTCTATTGCTGGAACGCAGAACAAATCTTCTGCAGATGATATCTTTCCTGCAAAAAATGATTCCTTAACATTGCCGCTTATCAGAAAAACATTCTTATCCAGGCCTGAATTCACGCTGTCTTCTATTATGGGGTATTTTGTGCCTGAAAGGCTAGGCATACTGGGAAAATTCCTTACAAAGCATACTGCGTTAATATTGTCCGGGACTGTAAACTGCTTTACTTTCACGCTTCCAAAATCTAAAGATAAAGTCTTTATTGTATTCTGCAAGTCATTCTTGAACTGTATGTAAGAGACCTGGTCTGTCTTTTCATTGAAAGCTGATATTGTCCTGTAACCATAGAACAACAGGAAGGATACGAGAAGCAGAGTAACGAGGTAAATAAATACCTGCCCTATCATTTGCCCTTTCATCTTCTGCCTGATCTCCTGGGGGTTTTTCTTTTTTTTGATATTTTCCTGTGTTTTTTTGCGGATTTCCCAGCGCTTGTAGGCTTTTTTTTAGTCCTTCCTTCCTTGGCTTTTCGTGATATCAGTTTTAATCTGGCAAAAACATCTTCTTTTTCATGCTTTGGGGGTGCTTTCTCTGCAATATTTTCCTTTGGTTTTGAAATTAGCTGCTTTTCTGTCTGCTTTTGCCCTTTGCCACCTTCAAAAGCCTCAAACAATTTTTGCCTTTCGCCTTCCTTTTCCTCTTCTCTTCTTTTGAAAGCCTCTATCGGCTTCTTTGCAGGCGGCAAAGGTCTTCTTTGCATGAACCTTGGCATAATCACTTGAGCAGCTGCTGGTTTTGGCTTGTTTGCATAGTTTTTATAATAATAATAGGCCCCATAGCTTCCTCCTATAAGAATCGCTATCAAAACCAATATTAGAATAATTGTGCCAAAAATGCCCTTTGGCTTGCTTAAAGGATCTAGAGGATCTGTGCCTTTGTCAATCTCTTTTTTATCGCTGGCTCCATCCCCGTCTGTATCCGCATTATTTGGGTCTGTCCTGTAGGTATATTCCTGCAGGTTTGTAAGTCCGTCTTTGTCAAAATCTGCTTCAGCGTCTGATGGGTCATTTGGGTCAAGACCTTGCTGCAGCTCCCATTTGTCAGGTATTCCGTCTTTATCAGTATCTTTTTCTTCTTTTTCAGCCTGCTTTTCCGAGCATTTTCCTGCTGTGCATGCAAGACCAAACTGGCAATCAGAGCCCAAGGAACAGCTGTTTCCTAACTGGCATTTTACCGGGCATGCCCCTCCGCAGTCTATATCAGTTTCTGTGCCTGTCAGAGATCCATCACTACAAGCCTCGGATTCTGAACATGTCCCAAAAGAGCATGAGCCAGATGAGCAGTCAAAATCAATATTGCATTTCCTGCTATTCTCGCATTTTTTGCAATTATTCCCGCCACAGTCTACGTCTGACTCGTCTTGGTTTTTGACATTATCGGTGCATGTAGCTGCAGTGCATAGATTGTCTTCATTACAAAAACCAGAGGAGCAATCTATGTTTTCAATACACATTTTTCCTCCTGCGCACAAATCACATGCGCCGCCACAGTCTATATCAGTTTCCTGCGGATCTTTTATATTGTTGGTGCAGTTAGTGGGCTTCAGGCTTGGGTCTATTGAAATTCCATCGCTTTCCATGACGCCACTCAAAAGACCCACAATGTTCTTTGCCCTTACCCTGAAGAAATATTTTGATCCTGGCAATAAATTAAGACTTGAATTTTTCTTTGTTACCCACACCCATTCGTTCTGTGCAAAGCTTGTTGTCCAGTTGATTACGGTATTTAGTGTTCCGAATTCCTCCAGAGCGTAATCATAGGAACTTACTCTCGTCTCATTATCATTTCCAAGCCATTTTGCCCTAAGCTGGTCGGTGCGCCATGTGAAATCCGGGTTTTCTGGCAGAGTGCTTGTGTCATCTACAAGAACCATGAGTGGAGGGGTTGTGTCAATAGTAAATCCTATCATCAATGGTTCGGACCATTCCTGGAGAAACTGGTCTTTGCAAATGACGTAATAAGTGTAGCTTCCTGGAGCCAAAACCAATTCTTTGGTGTGGGAATAAGATGGTGGCCCCATAAGGGTGCCTTCGCTCACACTAGGATCGTTGCTGCTGTACTTGCACTGTGATTTTTTGTTTGTTTCTATTGCGAGAGTTATTGATGTTGTGTTGCTGTAAGCTGGGGTGTGGCTTAATATTTTAATTGGGAGTGTTATGTCAGAGCTGAAGGCTATCTGTTTAGTGTCAGAAATTAACCCGGATTTGGATTTGCATGCTACAAAATAGGAATATGACCCGTCTTCCTGGACTGTTATTTCCTGCATATTTACTCTGCTGAATGAATTATTAACAAAGCCCGGGAATCCCCCTTCCATAAGCCCAAAATCATTTGAATTTGTGCTGTATTTGCATATTGACTCTTTGTCTGCCTCAACTTTCAATGTGGTTGCCCTTGGGATCTCCACTATAGGATTCGGAAATGCAAATGCGTTATTTATTTTCGGCTTCTCTGTATCCACACTCAAGTCAAATACCGATATTGTCTGCCCCTGCAAGGGATCGTTGCATCTTACATACAGTTTGTGCACGCTTCTGTCTCCTGAACGGATGGCATTGAAAGAGGCTAATTTGTGCTCTGTGCCGCCAGAAGAATCAAATCTGATCATAAAGTCAAATTCTAAATTAGCATCAAGGCTGTGCCTGCACGTTGCGTCATTGTCAGTTCCGACGACAAGGTCAAAGGTAAAAAGAGGAGCTACTCCAAAAGGAGGGCTTATCAATCTTATTTCCAATGGGTTGGAGTTTACTATGAAGCCTGATTCCGCCATCAGGGGATTTCCTGCAAAGTCCCTGGCATTTATGGTTATTTTTTTGTTTCCGTCGGCAATTGTTATTGCTGCCGTATACACTATTTTGTCTGTTGTCGTGAAATTGCCAGTCCAGTCCTGCCCGTCTATTGCTATCCTATCTATGTTTACTTTCTTGTTAAATTTTATGGTTATTGTGACGGGCAAGGAATCTATCACCGTATTTTCTGCAGGAGTTATAGAGACAATCTTTGGAATTTGATCATCAACTACTATATCTGCCTTGAAGACACTATCCATAAAAATCCCCTTATCATTCTTGGCATTAAGCTCAAAGATATATTCCCCTGGATTTATCGGCGTCTGGAATGTAAATTCGGCAGTTTTGCCAAGGTTGCTTGTAAAATCCGGTATTACTGCTATTTCTGTGCCTTTCACTAAAAGGCGCGCGCTTGTTACTATAGCATTTTCAAAAAACTCTACTTTTATAACGGGATTTTTTGAGTTTGTGTAGTATATATTATCAACAAGTTTTCCGTCGGTTATGTTAAATGTGAAGACAATTGGACCGGAAGAGCCGCTTTGGGCTGTTATCTCTACTGTCTTTACCTTGCCTATATTTTTTGCAGGGTCCTGGGGATAATACCTTATGATATTGGTCCCTTGGCCAAGTTCCAAAAGCTTTTCCCCGGTCAGTGTGTCAAAGAGATATAGGTTGCTTATTATGATGTTATAGCCATTGGTGAATTTCTGGTACGGGTGCCCTGTGCTTCCGCAAGGCTCTTTGCAAAGATATGTCTTATAGTCATTTGTTGTTCTCCTTGTAAGGCTTCCCTTGCTGCTTACCTTGTCAAGTATCTCTATTGAGAGTGATTTATACATGCCGCGGTCTATTATTGGGGCTATAGTTGCATTTGGGGCAAAAACATCCTGCTCGCATTCTGAAGAAGCACAGTCAGCATCATTGTCCGTGTCTGCGTTCTTTTTGCACACTCCGCTAAAGCTCTGGCATATTTTTAAATTGCATTTATTTGCAACATTATTTATTATATTATTGAACTCATCATGCTGCAAGTTTGTATTGCTGCAGTCTTCGGGGAGCAGACTAGTGCATGCAATATCGTTGCAGTTTAATGCTTTTTGCCCGTCGTAATAGCATATGCTTGATGGGGTTGAGAGCTTGTCTGCCTTGTCCTTGGTGCACTGTTCAAAAACTACGCTTGTTGCTTCAGAGCTTTCAAGGCCTTCTGTGCCTGCGCTGTCACACCACTGGCAGTTGTCTGCATTTTGATTGAGGCAAACTCCTGTCCCGAGCTCGTCTGATATGGGCTGCCATGCGCAGTTTACCGCATTGCAATTGTTTTTTTCGCAGCTTTCCCTTGACTTGTAGTCATAACATGACATCCCCGGATCGCATGCAAAGCAAGAATCAACAGTTGAAATAGACCTGTCATAGAAGCAATACTTATTGTCCTCACAGCTGCTTCTAGTGAAAAACAGCCCGAACAAATTTGCCTCATCCGGGGTGCAAGAAGATTTTTCAACACAAACAGGGTTGTTGTTTGATATGACACACACCTGGTTGGCATTGCAAACCGTCCCCTCTATGCCCAAGACATTGGCATCATTGCATAAAAATGCCCTGTTCAGCTTTCCAGAGAAAGTGCTTCTTACATTCTCAAGGAAATTCTGGGTGGAGAAGCCAGCAAAATTCCTTATAAGATAGTCCTTGTACTGGTTGTAATAGGATTCATGTATGCAGAAATTGTTATTGTCTAACCTGTTCCAGCACTCAAGGTTTCCAATCGATGCTGTTGCGGTTGCCGTGGGCTTTGCCGTCTGTATGCTGAATGTTGATTCTATTTTGTATGTATAGGTCATATCAAATTTAAGGGAATCATCTTCATCAATGAAAATATTTTGAGCCGAAGTTCCGACCAAGGAAAAGTCTGCGCAATTTGTTCCTGCGCACCTATAAATATTATTAGAGACTAAACTGGAGGCGCATTCATTCTGCCAGCTTAGCCCTATTTTTTTCTGGCCTTTTAAAGGCATAGCTTTCATATTTGTTATTTTTGGTACATAGCTTATGCTGTCGCAATCCGCTCCTGAGACCGCAAGGCATGTGCCTCCACTCTCAGCAGTATCAGAGAGGCTTCCACATCCTGAATCAACAGGGAAATCAGCGCATCCATTGCCATCATTGTCCGTCATATCATTGCATTGAGGTATATTGCACACTGCATTGCAGTCAGTTTCTCCTGGATGGAATGTTGTACCTGTGCCTGTGCATTGCGCCTGCGTCTTTATTTGCGAGCTTATATCATAGCAGCAGCATCCCTGCGTGCATTCATTTACCGCATCGCATGACTGCCCTGAAAAAAAGAAATTGCTTACACAATTATCGTAATTCTGAGGTCCGGATGAAGAAGTGTCGTAATAGCTTGGGTTAGTGTTTTCCGGCTTGGGGCAGCACTCTGATAGTATAGAAAGCCTTTCTGTGGAGCATGCTAAAGCGCCTGCGCCAGGGTTTACGCAGCAGCCAACATTACTATCCTGCGCAGCGGTAAGTATAGGAAAAATTATCATCAAAGTTGCAAAGAGCAAGATTTTGTTGTGTTGCATCAGCTACTTTCCCTCAATACCTTTATTATTTGATAATCCTCTACTTCATTGTCTGTTACACTAACCTTAAAATTTATGCTTGGAAACAATAATGTGACTGGAGGCTCCGGCGTTATAGAAAATGATTCACTAGTTATTAAATCTTCATCAGAGTCAAGGGCAATAAGTTCTTGAGGGCCTAACAAAGTTTCCTTTGTTACTATTGTGAATTCCCCCTCTTCGTCAAGAGCAGGAAGCGAGATTTCTTCAGGCGCTAAGTAAAACAATGCCGGGTTCCTGTTCTTTCTGGCAAAATAATATTTGTACGGCTGATTGTCAAGGGATGAATCCTTATCGGTGATTATTATCAAGTCATCATTATTATGCGCATCTTTCTTTAGTTCTACATCAAAAGAACTTATGGTATTATTAAGGATATTAAACTTTATGTCGCCTATATCAGATTCTATCAGATTGCTTATGAAATTATGCAGTTTCCCCAGCCTGACTTTATGCCTTACTAAAAAATCATTTAATGATGTCTTTTCCCCGCTGACAAGATTTTCTATGACCATATCATATCTCATCCTGAACACAACATCATTCTCATTTATACCAACATTTACTTCTTTTTTTCCCTTTATGACAGATATTCCTTGGTTCTCAAATATGGAAAAATCAAGACATTTGTCTATATTGTTTTCTGTGTAAGATATAAGCTGCTGCTGCATGGAATTCTGGCCAAATGAGCTGTTAATCGGGGGGAAATTATTAAAACCGAATGCACTTTTGCCTTGGAAGGTTTCTGCGGCTTTACTTTCATCTGTGTATGGAAATGTTTTCCATGGATAACTGGGTATTGATGGCATGTATTCCCTAACAGGAAATCTTGGCTTTAGTATATCATAGATAACTTTTGAATTATCATTTTTTATGAAGAAAATCCCTTCATCAGTGCCAGGATAGTCTACTAAAAGCCCTCCTTGGCTTCTGAACAGATAGCCGCCTTGCTGCCCCAGGAGCTTAAGGCCATTTTTTGATGTTACAGAAAGGCATTCTGTTACAAAGTTTTTCACAGGCTGGACATCAAAAGAGGCTTCCTTTACATCAACAGTCTCCTGCTTAGATACTTTCTTGGAAGCATACCTGGCCACAAGAATCAAGGATACAGCAACCATCACCATGACTATACCTATTATTAGGAATATTGTGATCTGGGTTTTTTTTTGTAGTTTAGAGTTAGCTTTCATCTCCACCTCTTTTTTAAAAATTGACGGCATTAGCTTACCCTTAGCTTTGAGGTAAGGTCATTCCATATAACATCAGGGTTTATCTTTGTAAACTGGGTTCCCTGGGCAAGCACATAATATGTATCTCCTTCCCTGCTACATTTTATTCCTGAACCTGCATCCTTGTTCTTCTCGTTAAACTCGTCTATGAAGCGGCATATATCTGTGTTGAAGTTTTTGTATTCTATAATAAGGTTATTGAAGCCTCTGCCTTCCATATTTCCCTTTATTTCCTTACTGCCGCTCTTGCTTATGTAAAGCTTGTTGAATCTTTTTAGGCTGTCGAGGTAAGATGTGTCGAAAGGCTCCTGTATTGTGGCGCTTATCTTGTTTATTATTGCATCGAAAGGGTTCTTTATGAAACTGATAAAAGTGTCAAGGAAATTTGTTGTCCCTATTGTAAAGAATTGCTTGCTATAGATAATGCTGTTAAGCTTCTGGTTGTACCATACCTTGTTGCTGCTGTCGCATGCATGATATTGGCCGTCGTTTATCAAAGCTGGATTGCAGTCATCGACGCCTATTGTTTTCAGGAATGGCCCAATATCCGCAACTGGCTTGTTTAGAGAAGTTCCTATAAAGACCCCATCATTAAATACCAGGGTGCAGAAGTTATTGTTATTTTCTGAAGTGACAAGGCTTCCTGCTAACTGCCCCTGAATCAAGTAATTTAGATTATTAAGCGTGTTTTCCGAAGTGTCGCAAAATGCTATAAAATCGCTTGTTTTTGCTATATCAATTAATTGCAAAGCAACAAATTTTGTCCTGGATGTCCATTGGCCGTTTTCGCAATAATCATCCTTTATGAACTGCTCATTTGTTATACATACCGGATTTTTATCCGGCTGGTTGTTGTCATCAGGATTTCCTGAAGGATTGACAAAGCACTGGTCACTCTCAGGGCAAAATCCTCCCGTGCCTTCAGGATTGAAGTTTAAGGAAGCATTGACCCAGTTTCCATCCACACACCTAAAGCCGTTAACTGCCGGAGCATTTGGCTTGTTTCTCTGGTTTTGTATGCATTGAGCGCCATCCCAGCAGCTTGTTGCAGAGCAGCATTCTGACGGCTGCTGCACATTTTGGAAAGAAACCGGAACCGTGCTTATATGGGATTTATCCTGACCGGAAGCAAGCTCCCATTCATTGTTAAAGGAGCAGAAATAAAACTTATTTGTGTCCTGAAAGCAATAATCCTTGTTTTGCACAAGTTGCTGGCCTGTATGAGTGTCTATAAGGCTTAAAATGCCGCTATCCTGTGCATTACAACCGTAAAACACTCCATCAATGTTTGCTGTATCCTCCATGTCTGGCACCATATTTCCTGTCAATACTGCTTCCTTGTTCCAGCAGCCTCCTCTGGTGCCAGCTGGGTCGTTATAGTATTCATTAATATCATCTGCTTCGCTACAGCATTTAGTCCCTGTCCAGAAGAATCCTGCTCCCTGGCATGATGCCTGATCCTTTACATCAAGATCTGTTGCGAAGGTTTTATCTGAAGCACAGTAATAGGTTGTTTGTCCTGATTTTACAGAGCCTCCTGATGAAAGCCTTTTCCCATCTGTCTGTGAATTGCAGCTGGCAGAGCCGCAGCATTCTGTCCATGCACCTTTTCCAGAACTTGTATTGCATAGATATTGATGACCATTGACATCCTTGATTTGAAAGGAATTGCAGAGCAGCCAGTCTTTTCCGTCTGATAATCTTTCCTCATCATTGCAGCCTATATGGATAATATCTCCTGGATTTGCTTCTGCAGAAAACCAAGTTCCTATCCTGAGATTAGCACTCATAGAGCATATCTGCCTGTCTATAACTTGGTCAAAGCGCTTTTCCTCAACTATAAGGCTGCAATCATTGCTATCATCGCCACAGCATCCTATATTATCTGTCCATGATGTTCCGCTTATGCAGCTGCACGCCCCTCCAGATTGATCAGGGTCTGTCTGCTTTAAATCACTCGCAAAACCAGCCTGGCTGCAAGTGCAGCCGCTGCCTATGCATGCACTCTGGGGCAAATAATATCTGAATTCTTCCGGTGATAAGGAGCCTGCATCTGCCTTGATGTCGCCTGAAGTGTAGCATCCTTGTGTCTGATAGCCGCAAGGCGGTGGGGGCGGTGGTGGAGGGCCTCCCCCTCCCCCGTCTCCTCCAAATGCAACTGCTGTAGAAGAAAAAAGAACTGCTGAAAAAATTAAAATTGTGGCTATATTGAAAATCTTAGAAGCCTTGGCAATGCTCAATACTTTCATTTTCCCTCTTTTTTGAACATTATGGTAATACTAAATATTATAATCAAATAAACTAAAAAATTACCATATCTTGTATAAAAGGTTTTATAGTTATTTAAATAAATATCGCCTATTAAAATGTTTTGTTTTTTTGGTTCAATTGAATAAATAACCTTTCCAAAAGGATTTATTATTTGAGTCAGGCCGTCATTCGTTGCCCTCACCACATATTTCGCGTTTTCTGCTGCCCTTAACTTAGCAAATTGCGCTATAATGTGCATGCCTCTTCCGAGGTATTGATTGTTGGACATGGACACGATAAATTGCGAGCCTTGGTTTGAATGGCTTCTTACAACCCACTGCATATTCTCTTCATTGCAAATTACAACTCCAAATTTTTTATTGTTGTATTGTATTATGTTGGTCTGGTTGCCCTTTATTACTTTTATTTTGTCTGCCAGAAAGAATGGAGACACAGAATCATAAGTGTCGAATGTACCATCCGGCTTGAACACAAAAGCAGTATCGGTGTTCGTATCGCCTTCATATTTAAGCGAGCCGATAATTAAAACTTCGTTTAAATCTACCGAAGTTTTTTGGAGTGTTTTTAATGCATTTTCATTTTTTCTTAAATCTTGTGGTAAGGAGTATTCAGGCCAAATCACCAAGTCTGGCTTTTCTTTTGACGCTTCTAAAGTCATATTAAGATAAGTGCCCAACACTATATCAAAAGTATGATTTTGCCTCCATTCGAATGAGTAGGGGAAGTTTCCTTGCAGCAAAGCCACTTTAATCTTATTATCGTATAGAAAATCAGAGTAATTGGTGTATAAGATGGAGAATATAATCAGAGAGGCTAAAAATAAAAGCAAAAAAACCAATTTATTATTTTTTTTAATAAAATAGCAGGCAATGACGGAGTTAAAAAGAATTATAAGAAAAGTGATTCCATAGCTGCCAAAATACCACACTAAAGGGATTAGAGATGGCTGGAAAATGGCAAAATCCATCCAGTATATTTGTATTGGCAGCAATGAGTAAATCAACAGCAAAAGAATCCATATAACTGGAGGCAACAGAACCGCATAATTGCTCTTTATTTTTTTAGAAATCGATGAAACAGCTACCATAAAAAAAATAAAATATAGAGTAAAAACTAAGATAATGCTTACATAAATCAAACGGTAAAAAGCAGTTTTTAACTCATAAACCCAGCTGAAAAATGCTATGGATGTTATTATTCCATAAATGGCGCTGTATATTATTATTCTCTTGTAATTCTTAGTGTATGTAAGATATAATAGCGGAACAAAAGCAAACCAAATAAGAAAATAGAGTCCATAAGAAATTAAAATCGACATTATTATGGATAACAATAACAAGAAAATTTCAAGGTTTGATTTGGAAAAATCCCAAAACAATTTTAGTTTTTCTTTGCTTGCTCTCATAAATTGTATGAAAGATAATTTTTGTTGCTTTGGTTTTCCATCCCAAGCAGACTAAATAAACTTCTAATATCATGCGGCGCCCTTAACTTATACGGATTTTCTGCAAAAGATGCAATAATGGTTTTAACTTTGTATTTCCTGCACAGCATTATGTTCTGCATCATCCTTCCTATTATTATTCCTTTATTTTTTGAATTAATTATTGAATTTAATGAAAACCCTATTACAATGTTTTTGTCATGTGCTAATTTTGCCGTAATATGATCCAAGCCAGAGCCGCGCTGGTGTATAAAATCCTTTTTGCCGTATTCTTCCAGGGAAAAAATCATGTTTGTGTATGACCTTTCAATAATCTCGCGGCTGTTGAACGGGCTCTTGACTGCAACAAAAACATTTTTATTTTTGAATTTATTAGTTATTTTTTGAATGTTTCTTTCGTTTGCAAGAATTCCATAATTTATTTTTATATTTGCATCTAATGCTTTCGGGTTTTTTTGCCTCTCCATATATTCATCAAAATTGTAAAGAAACAATAATCCTTTGTATCCTAGTTTTCCTGCTATTGAGATAAATTCCTCTTCATTGCTGCTGGGGATTACAATATCAATCATCTTCTTGAGTTTAATTCCAGTTTATTTAATAATTATCGCTATGAGTTTAATATTTATATTATTTTCTATATTGAAATTTATTGGTTTTTCCATAAGAAACAGAGGAGGCACACCGTCTGTGATATTTATAAAGGAATCCTGCTTTTTAAACATAAAAGTATTTAAATACAAGCCCGTTTTTAAGCTTTATAAATCAAATTTGTGATTAGTTTGGGGGGTGTAAATCATGGCTAAAAAGGTCAAAGCTAAAGCTGTTAAATTAAGCAAAGGAACGAGGGACATCAAGATTGTGAATATAGTTGTTTCTACATCATTGGAGCATGATGTGCCATTAGAAAAAATGGCTGCTACTTTAAGCAATACGGAATACAATCCGGAGCAGTTTCCTGGATTAGTTATAAGGATCAAGGAGCCTAAAACATCTGCATTGATTTTTAGTTCCGGTAAAGTTGTGTGCACTGGAGCAAGAACCTTGGATAAAGTCGAGGAAAGCATAAAGAAGATAATAAAAAGTTTGGAAAAGATAAATGTTAGGATAACAGTCAAGCCAAAAATAAACATCCAGAATATTGTTGCCTCTGGCAGCGTAGGCATGGACCTTAACCTTAATGATTTAGCAACAAAACTAAGGAATGTTGAATATGAGCCTGAGCAGTTTCCTGGACTGGTGTATAAGCTGCCAGCCACGAAAAGCAGCCCGCAGGCAACATTTTTGCTCTTTAGCAATGGCAAGATAGTATGCACAGGAACAAAAAGCGAGAAAGAAGTCCATGCTGCTGTTGATGTCCTGGTTGAGAACCTCAAGAAGGTTAAGGCCTGAGCAGATTTTCTTTTTTTATCTTAGTTTGAGCACTGGACATCCGCGCGTAAGCTATTTAAAAACAAGAAAATAATGATGTGATTATGCAAGAATTGGTCAAGGTTGATGCGAACGAGCAGATAAAGAGGTTTCATGAGTTTTTAGAGTCATATTATTATGCGGAAATTATCGAAAATTTAAGGAAAGACCTTAAGTTTGTTGTTGTTGATTTTGCCGAGCTTTCTAAATTTGATCTGGATTTAGCGAATGAGCTTTTGGAAAATCCTGAGGATACTATAAAAGCTGCGGAAATTGCCCTACAGCAGTTTGACCTAGAAGAGATAAACGGGGCAAAGGTAAGGTTTTCTAATCTGCCAAAGAACCAGAGAATAATGGTAAGGAACATAAGGAGCAAGCATATAGGAAAATTAATGGAAGTCGAGGGTATTGTAAGGCAGAAATCCGATGTAAGACCTCAAGTAACGGCTGCAAGGTTTGAATGTCCTGTATGCGGGAATATAATTAATGTATTGCAACTGAATGGCAGCTTCAGGGAGCCGAGCAAGTGTGGGTGCGGCAGGAAGGGAAAATTCACTTTGTTGAGCAAAGAATTAGTAGATGCGCAGGGGATTGTATTGGAGGAAACACCTGAAAGCCTTGAAGGCGGCGAGCAGCCCAAAAGAGCCAATATTTTCCTGAAAGATGATTTGGTGAGCCCGTTAAGCGAGAGAAAAACAAATCCGGGCAGCAAGATAGATGTTGTTGGCATCGTCAAGGAAGTTCCTATTATACAAAAAACAGGCACAAAATCAACAAGGTTTGATTTAATGATAGAGGCAAACTATGTCGGCTCTGTTGAAGAGACGTTCTATGAGATCGACATAACTGAAGAAGAAGAGCAAAAAATCAAGGATATGTCGCAGGATCCTGATCTATTCAGAAAACTGATTAATTCTGTGGCACCTTCGATTTATGGCTATGAGAAAGTCAAAGAGTCCCTGTTATTGCAGCTTGTTGGCGGCGTGAGGAAAGTAAGGAGTGACAAGGTTGTAAGCAGGGGGGATATGCACGTGTTGCTTGTTGGCGATCCAGGATCGGGAAAAAGCGCATTGTTAAAGAGAGTAAGCACCATTTCCCCAAAAGGGAGGTATGTCAGCGGGAGGGGAGTTTCCGGAGCCGGATTAACAGCAACAGTTGTGAGAGATGAATTTTTAAGGGGATGGAGCCTAGAAGCTGGCGCTTTGGTTTTAGCTTCGAATGGCATTTGCTGCATAGATGAGATGGACAAGATGACAACAGATGACAGGGCTGCTATGCACGAGGCACTTGAACAGCAAACCGTCAGCATATCGAAGGCAACCATACAGGCCACATTAATTGCAAGGACTACTGTTCTTGCAGCAGCTAATCCAAAATTCGGAAGGTTTGACCCTTATGGAGTAATTGCTGACCAGATAAATATGCCGCCTACTTTGATAAACAGGTTTGACCTTATATTTCCGATAAAAGACCTTCCTGACCCGGTAAGGGATGAGAAGCTTGCAAGCCATTTGCTGGTGCTGCACCAGACTCCGGACCTGTATGAGCCAGAACTGTCAACAGAATTTTTAAGGAAATATATTGCTTATGCAAAGCAAAAAATAGTCCCAAGGCTTAGTGATAGGGCTTTGCAGGAAATAAAGGAATTTTACCTTGCAATGAGAAGCAGCGGAAGCACAGATGAGGGCATTAAGGCAGTACCGATATCCGCCAGACAGTTGGAAGCGCTGGTAAGACTTGCAGAGGCTTCTGCAAGATTGAGATTAAGCCAGGAAACCACAAGAGAGGATGCAAGAAGGGCAATCGAACTTCTGGAATACTCCTTAATGCAGATTGGCCTCGACAAGGAAACAGGAAAAATAGATATTGACAGGATTGCTACAGGCATATCAGCATCACAAAGAAGCCACATACTTGTCGTAAAGGAAATCATAAACGAGCTTGAGAATAAATTAGGAAAAACAATCCCCATAGATGATATTGTTGAGGAGTCAAAGCTCAAAGGTATTGACGAGGAAAAAGTTGAGGAAGTCATTGAGAAGCTCAAGAGGGTTGGTGAGGTATTTGAACCTCGTAGGGGCTTTATAAGCAAGATATAAATTGTGTAAAATATTTAAACTTCATTTGTTTTTTCTTTCGCAGGGTGTGGATTTTGGAGCTTGGAAGTTTACAAAGGAGGCATATTGCATATAAATTAAGAATAAAGGATATTCTTAGTTCCAGGTATATAAAAACGGACGGGGTTAATCCAAACTACCTGCAGATAAACAGCCAGGAAGTTTTAAGACTCAATGTCATAGGGGTGGTGGTGCAGAAATCGGATATGGAAAACTATTCCGGGATTGTAATAGATGATGGCACAGGGAAAATATCGGCAAGGGTCTTTGAAAATAATTTTTTGCTGAACAATGTAAATGTAGGGGATGTTGTGCTTGTTATCGGAAGGCCGAGAGAGTATCTTGAGGAAAAATACCTGCTTGTTGAGATAGCGAAGAAAATTGATCCTTTATGGGCAAAAGCCAGGAAGCTGGAATTAAAGGATTTTAATTTGCAGGATAAGGATGATGTTAAAGGGGATGAGGGTAATAAAGAGATTTTCGATGAAAGCCAGAAGAGCAGAATCCTCAAGATAATAAAGGAGCTTGACAAAGGGGAAGGCGTTTCCATCGATGACTTGCCTTCTGCCCTTGGGAATGTTGATCAGATTGTTAATGTTCTTTTAAGGGAAGGGGATGTTTTTGAAGTCAGGCCAGGAAGATTAAAGGTGTTGGAATAAAATTTTTAGAATAACAAAGGAGTCACATAAACCTCCAAAAATGCCGCTACTATAAGGAATGCCACTGAGATAACTAGCAGTTCCGAGACATCGAATACTATGTGGTGGAATTTTTTGCTCTTGTAGTGCTTGTTTATTACAGCAACCGATATAATTCCTCCAGCTAAGCCGCCGTAGAAATATGCTATTATCTCCGGTATGCCGTGGATTGAATACCTCAAGAGGCCTAGGGATGCAACACCAAAATAAGCTGAAAATTTTGTGAAACCTACAGTGCTGGCGTACTCGCTTATATTTGACCTTATGAAGTTTCCAATTGCTGCTCCGATGACAGAGGCGTTCCATGTCAAAATGAAAATCACCCCTGCACCATAGATGAAAGCGAACAAAATCGCAAAGAACAAAACTTTGATGTTATTGAGGAGTATTTTTAAGAAAGTTGAAAGCTGCTGGAAAGCATTCCCGGAAACCTGATTGTTTATTGCCTGTATTGTCGTAGTCTGCTTATCAAAAACCACATTTAAAGATTCGGGTGGCAGAAAAATGTACCATACCACAAATGAGATAGTAATGCCAAAAAAAAGAAACATAAGGAAAACTATGGCTTTGTTGTGCTCCTTCAAAAGGTCCGTTTCTTTGCTTATCACCAAATCTTTTCCCTCCTCTAATTTCATCGTGGCATACACGATAGGAATAGCAGCCATTACTGTAAGGAAAACCATTATCAGGCTTGTCTGGTCCCTAAATATCCATAATGAAAGAAGTATTGCTATAGAAGAATAGGCAAAGCCTATGAAAAACATCTCCCATGGCCTTTTTTCAGCGCTTAATGGGTTAAGCAGGGATTCGAGCACCATAAAAATATTTCTTGGCTGTGAGTTTATATATTTTTTTAATTAAACAGGTAGGTAAAGCCAAGTTATATGTGTTTTAAGTTTTTAACCCACCTTAGATGATTATTTTATGTTGTTTCTTATTTTTTAATTCCGTTCGCCTTCGGCTCACAAAGTATAGTGAATTGCATGCGAGGAAGCTCGCATGATCGCTTCCATCTCGAAGCCTCGCTCTCTAACATACGCTCGGCTTCAAATAATGAGCAAAAATACCAAGTCATATGGAAGATTACAAGAAGCTATTGGAGGAAGCAAGGAAAGAACTGCCTGAGCATGTATTCCAGAAAGAAAGGTTTGAGCTGCCAAAAGTAAAGGGGCATATACAGGGCAGCAGGACTGTGATAAGCAATTTTTTGCAGATAGCAAATGACCTGAGGAGAGAGCCAGAGCACATGCTCAAGTTTGTATTGAGGGAACTTGCCACACCTGGTGAGATAAAAAAGAGCGGCAGCGTCATTGTGGGCTCAAAAGTTCCTGCATCGAGGATAAATGACAAGATAAAGCAGTATGCAAACACTTATGTTTTCTGCTATGAATGCGGCAAGCCAGACACGAAGATAGAGAAGGAAGGCAGCCTGAATTTCATCAAGTGCATGGCATGCGGCGCAAGGCATTCAATAAAATCTAAGATTTAATTGTTTGTTTATTAAAAATCAGATTCTTAACCGCTTCGTTGATGCCTGTAGCGTAACCTACTGAAATTGAGAAAGTTATTGACCAATGATTTACATAAATGTAATGGCTAAAATAAAAAATTACCATTAAAACGGCTGAACCAAATAAAATTTCTGAAAAGTTTGCATTTTCGTCCTGAATTGCTTTTTCATTGAGTATTCCAAATCTAAATAAAAAAAATAATAAAAAGACATTGAGAAAGTTCCATATCGGAAAAACTAACAAAAATCCTGATGAGGTGCTGATTAGGTGAAAACTTGCTATAATACCTGCCCAAACATTAATAAAAACTATAAAGAACAGCATCATGGATTTTTGTATTCCTGTCTTGGGTTTAGTGGTAAATGTATGGTATATTGAAAAAAATAAGCCTGACAGAATAAAAATCAATATTAAGATACTTCTAAAATCAAAGTCGTGAAAAATAAAATCTTGTATATCTATTCTCAAGTCGGCTGATACAATATATAATAATATAAAAGCCAATGCTGTTAAAAATAATGTATCCTCGCTATAAGATGGAACAAGTTTAAATTTAAATAATTGTTTTTTAACTTTTGCTGATAATTTCATGGTTAGTATTTCTCAAAACCATCTTCCCAAGCCTTCCTGCTTTTCCTTTTCCTTGCCAAAGAGGCTTTCTACATTTCTTTTTGTAAGCTCTAAATTCTGTTTAAGGTAGGATGGTAGGTTGTATTTGTCAGCGAGGGATATGGCAGGCTCAAGATATTTTATTATAGAGCCCTCGGATATTGTAAATATTATTTTGCCGCTGCATTTAAGGCACTTGCCAACCAATGGCGGCCTTCTGTATTTCTCATTGCATGTGCTGCATCTAAACTGCTGCATTGAGAATTTTCTTAAGTTCCCCCTTATATCCCTTATAAGATGCTTTTCAATTACCAGCCTTGCGACATCTGACGCGTCCACTGCCCTTATTTTATCTGCCAGCTCCATCTGCCCAAGAAGCTTCTCTTCCATTGAGGGAAGTATCTTGTAAGCCGAGCATCTCACTCCTGCGTTAATATTGGAGACATCGTGCGTAAAGCCAAGGTTGTAATATTGCTCTTCTGCGTCAAGTGCATCAAGCTTCTTGGAAAATTGCTCAATCTCAACTTCCCATGGCTTCTTAAAGTTCATGCATGCCTCGTAAAACTCAAGCGGGTAGCGCTTTGCTGTGTCCAGATCAAAAACCATATCATCCACCTCAGCAGGTATTAATTTTGATGTCAAAACCAAGGGAGCATCTTGTGTTGAGCCCCTTGTGTCAGGCAAATATTGTTTTGAGAAATTCAGCAGAGCATCCATAAGCAGCATTATAGATGCTTCATCGCCATCACAATCCCTTCTTGTCGCTGCGTGAAACAAGGGATGAGCGAAAAATCCCTGGGTCTTGGAAAAGCCTATTACCCTTCCCACTACGGCCGCAGAAGTATGAGGAGCTATTACAGCTACCAAAGCGCCTGCAATGTCTTTTTCTGATTCGAACCTGTAGAATCTGCCCTGCTTGTAAAATTCCTGCAGCATCTCATCAATAAAAAATGAGATATTCAGGAGTATTTTGTCTGCACCAAGCTCCGGGCTTTCATTGCACGAAGGCAGAATCAAATCCTGCGGCAAAAGCTCAAGAATCTGGTCGTCATTTTCCAGGTCATTATTATAAATGTCTTTTTTATAGCCGAGCTCTCTTAGTTTCTCTATGGAGGTTTTTATTTCTTTTGGCTTAAAATGTGTTATAGGAAGCTGGGTCATGTCATACCTTATTGTGCCGTCTTTATTCACACACACATCATATTTTGCCCTGAAGAGTCCTTTTATGAAATGCTCCGGCATATGGTCCTTGTTGGCTGTTCCCCTCACACCCTTTATCAAATCCGGGTATGTCTTTATGCTGAGTTTTTTAAGGAAATTATCAAACATGGTTTTTATGTCAATCTGCTGCGCCATGTACGTTGCAGCGCTGCCATGCCTGCATTTTTCATCATTTAGTATGCCGCAGTCGCGGCAATAATACCTCTTATCTGTTTTTTTGCTGCATACCTCGCAAATACTAAAGATGGTGTTTTTCCTGCATCTGCTGCAGGAAAATATTGGAAATTCGGCTGTGACTTTGCTTGTCTCAATTGCGCTCTGAAAAGACCTTAATCTTCCTCCTTCGTCCCCTATAGGGAAAAGAACGTGAGGGCTTCCAGTAAGCTTCCTCATCTTGGCTTTTTCGGGCCTGCCCATCCTTGCGCCTATAAAAATCCCTGATTTGTCCCTTATTTTTATATCAGAAATCTGGTTTATAAGAAATAATGTCCCTTTATTTTCTTCTGGCTTTATAGCGGTAATTTCCTCCCTGCTGGAATCTAAATTAAATATCTCAGAAATTGTGTAAGCATCGTCTTTTTCAATCACAATGAATTCGTTGTTTGCCACTATGTGCGGCGTTCCCATGCTGCTAAATATATTTTTCAGCTTTTCGTCAAAAGGCAATACTAGTTTGGATGCTTCTTCTATGAGCTTTGGCTTCTGGTCTGACAGCTTATTGAAAAGGTAAAAAAAGTCTTCTGTCTGGATAAGGCTCCAGTGATAAGTGTATTTTGGGTGCAATGGAACGTTAAGTTTTCTTGATATAGTAAATGCCTGTTTCGCGCTTATGTTTGTTCTTATTGGGTTCTTGAAGAGTTTTTCCAAGAAGTCTTTTTCCATCTCCAGGTGCAGCGCCAATTTTTCAAAGTCTAGCGTGCCAAAGGTATCTACAGTCGCTTTTTCAAGTTCCAAAGCCCACCATTCCTCACAATAACCTGGCGGGACTAAGGTATGGGCTCGGTTAAAAAAATCACCATAACTTATGAGAATGTCCCCTAAGAATAAAATTTCCTTGATTTCTTTTGCGAGAGCTTTTGCAAGTTTTGCGTCATTAAGCCTTATTACGCTGTCGTCATTAAGCCTCACAATCGGGCCTTCAATGCTGTCGCATACTGTGATAGCGGTTGCTTTTCCCGGGCGCTCGAGCTTTAACTGGGTTCCTGTGGCTATGTAGCGGTTCAGGGTGTGCATTGTTGAGGGATGTATTGATGTGGAGGAGTAGCCTGAAACCCTGCTTCTTCCATATCTTAACCTAAATCCGCCGGCTGCCAAGGGATGAGTAAGTATCGGCCTTCCCGCAACAAGGTCTTGGATGTATGTATAAACAGGGGCGATTTTGCCTTCTGTTTTATCATCCTGTGATTTTGCCTTTTTTTGTAGAAGTAGGAAATTTTCAAGAAATGACCAGTTCTTCAAGTCAAAGTCTTCGCTAAGAGTGGTTATTATCTTGTTTATTTTTGATGCCTTTTGCGCCAAGCATTCCCCCAAGACAAGGCACGGCCCGCTTCTTATCTTGTTTGTCTCTATCCTTTCCAGATCCTTGTAGTTGGATACCTCTATTTTTTCAGAGGAATCTCCGTCTATCTGCACCGGCAGGTTTCTTACGAGAAATTTTATCTCTTCCTGGCTTGGCAGATACTGCAAGTTTGTGATGCGCTCATGATAGTCATATAGCTCCGTTGCCATCCTTTTGACCTCGTATTCTGTTGGGTCGTAAGGATAATAGCCGGAATTTTTCCTCACATAATCCGCTATCACCACTGATAACGCTCCTGCCGTGCCGCCTGCGCTTCTTATAGGGCCGGAGTACATCAGGCAGAAATATTCTTTGCCATCTTTCCTTTTTTTTATTTTTAATTCAACAAAGCCTTCCAGCGGGCTTGAGACAACACCTAAAGTTAAGTACGCCAAGCCAACCCTTATTCCAGATTCCATTGCCTTTATTTTGCTGTCAAATTTGCAGAATTTTTCGTTAACAACTTCAATGGCTATTGAAAGCGCTACCCTAAAGTCCAATTTGCCGAATTTTTTTTCCATATCCTGGATTCTTTTTGCCAAGCCGGAATTTATAATCTCTGGTGTTAATGCTCCTATAATCCCCTCTACTCTCTCCGCCATGTTTTTTGCGAGCGGAATGCCTGCCTCATCCTCAGGATCATAGCCGAGTTTTCTTGCCTTGTTTGCTGTTTTGTAAACCAAATCAACTTTATTTTCTATTTCCCTGAAATACGCTTTGATGTCTGGCACCATTTTATTTTCCGAACTTCAGCATTTTTACCTGCCTCGTCTGCAAATTTACAATCGGAACGCGGCTTGGCTCAGGATGATGACCAACTTTCTCCTGGTAAGCCGTCTTGCTCTGCCAGCAGCTTCCTGAAATCAGAGTAATGTTCCGGTAGTTTGATGCTGCTGCCTTATGAATATGGCCTGAAACAAAAAAATCAGGAACCTTGTTTATGAATAATGGGTCAAGTTTTGAATCTGGTGTGTATAAAGTTGATGTATGGGCTGGCGCTAGGTGCCTTTTTTGCAGCAAAAATTTCATTATTAAATCCGCGCGGTCATAGCCGCCATTAGTCCTTATTGATTCAACCTCGGCAACATAGTAATCAAACGAGTAGCCATGGTAAAGCAACACATCAAATCCTGGAAAATTTTTAGATGAGTCTATATTGACCCAGGCTGGGTTGGATGTCATTATTGCATTTGGCAGGCTGTAAAGCGGCTCTGCAAAATCTTTGTATATTGGAAACTGAGGCTCTGCAACCCTCATTGCGTCGTGGTTTCCGGGGCAGATGATCAGCTTTATGTGTTTTGGTATGCTACTGAGGAGGCTTGCACATTCATTGTACTGATCTTTTATGTCTTTTATTGTAAGCTCTTTTTCCTGGTCTGGGTAAACGCCGCAGCCATCGACTAAGTCTCCTATTATGAAGATGTATTTTACTTTTGATGCTATATGCCGCTGGGTTTCGCTGCCAAGATCCTGGTTTATCCACCTCAAGAAGCGGTTGAAGTCTTCTCCAAGAAAATACCTTGAGCCAACATGCAGGTCTGAAAGAAAAATAGCATATGATTCATCTTCTGCCTTCTTTATCTCTTTTGATACTGGTATATCTGGGCAGAAAAGATTGTTTGCAAATATTATATTTTCCCCGTTCACCCCAACAACACCAATAACCTCGTCAAGGACGATGTCTTTTGCAATCATGAACAGGGAGGGCTTTGTCTTGTTTACAATGACTCTTGTGTATGCTGTGTCATCTTCAATTGCAAGCATATAGTTACCATTTTTGGTCTGCTGCTTGTCTCTCACCATCCCAACGACTGCTATCTGCTCCCGGTCTTTTTTGTTGAGGAGCCTGCTTATTGAGATTGCGCCCTGCAGCTCCTGCCTTTGCTTCAGTATTTTCTCAATTGACTTGAACCTGACATTAAAATAGTCTATGAAATCCTGGGCTTCCTTTTTCCCGGGCTCACTTTTGTAAGAAAAGATGACTTTTATCTTGTCATCCTGCTCCTGGGCTTCTGTTTTTTGCAGCAGAGGCTTAACAATATTTTCATAGCCGGATTTGCCTTTCTTTTCCAAAATGACATCATATTTTTCCAGCTCCGGCCAGTTTAGTTTTGCTGGCTGGGGCTGGCTTAACAACTCTTTAATCTTTTCGCTGAGGACTGTTATTTCCTCGTGCCTTGCATTCTCAATTAAACTGCATACTTCTTCAAAGAACTTGTCGTTGTTAAGCTGTTTTAATAGTTCTGAGCTCAGTAAAAGGCCCTTTTTTAGAAAAAAGCTTACAATATCTTTCTTTTTTGTCTCTAACTCTTGCATTTTTATGACAAAGACAGTTCATCTTCCAGGATTTTTTTTGTCAGAGGTATTGCAGAGGAGGAAACAGATAATGAGATATCCCTTGTCCTCCCATACCTTCCTTTTGATATTGTTTTTGTGTTTAATATCCCCATCAACTCAAATTCCCTTATAATATCCGAGACCCTTCTTTGGGTCAAAGGCCTTAAGCCTATCTTGAAACATAATCTTTTATAGAAGTCATAAATTTCACCGCTATATGCATAAGGGTTGCTGGATTTTATTGATATTATGGACAGCAAAACTGCCTGAAATTGCTTGGGCTGCGTCTTGACTACATCAAATATCTTTTCTTTCTCTAACTTGTCTTCTGCCTCGTCTATGTGCGCAAGGGAGATTGTTTTGTGCCTTGCCCTTTCAGCTATCTCAGCGGCTACCCTTAAAAGCTCGATTGCTTTTCTTGCGTCTCCATGCTCTCTTGCGGCGTATGCAGCGCATTTCTCTATCACCCCAGTTTCTATTATATTTTCCTTGAATGCCCTTGATGCCCTTTCTTTGAGTATATCTTTCATCTCCAAAGCGTTGTACGGGGAAAAGAAAACATCTTCTTCTGACAGGGAGGACTTAACCCTTGAATCAACATTTTCCATGAAAGTTGTATTGTTGGAAATGCCAAGTATTGCTATCTGGGATTTCTTAATATCCTCATTTATCCTTGTGAGGTTGTAGAGAATGTTGTCTCCGGTTTTTTTTATTAACTGGTCTATCTCATCAAGGACAAGCAGGATGGTGCTGCTTTCCTTTTCAACACTGTCATAGAATATCTTATAGACCTCATCTGTTGGCAAACCCGTTGCTGGTATGCTCCTACCAAAGAAGCTGGCAAGCTGGGCTAACAGCCTGTATTCTGTGTCTGCCATACGCTTTAGCTTGCAGTTTGCGTAGATTATCTTTAATGGTATTTTTCTTTCTGTGGCTATCTTGGCCATGTTGTCTGTTATATGTTTTATTGTGAGTGTTTTTCCTGTTCCGGTGTTTCCGTAAACAAATAAGTTGGATGGCTTTTCATGTTTTAGCGCAGGAGCAAGGATATTTAGTATCTGGTTTACTTCCTTGTCCCTGTGTAAAATGTTTTCGGGTATAAAAGAAGAAAGTAAAACGCTACGGTCAATAAATAAGGATTCCCTAACCAGGAATTCCTCAAAGAAGGCAGAAACACTCTTTTTTTCCATAAAATTCCAGAAGAAATAAAGGTATATAAACCTTTTGTTCCACTCCCAGAGGTAGATTTCCTATGGAGATATTTCGTGTTTTATTTTTTGTTGTTGTTTTGTCGTCATTATTTTTTTATTTTATTTTTTCGTTTTATTATTAATTATTTTCTATATTGAAAAATAA
This sequence comes from Candidatus Woesearchaeota archaeon, assembly GCA_016184145.1. GTDB lineage: Archaea > Nanobdellota > Nanobdellia > Woesearchaeales > GW2011-AR4 > JACPDF01. Next base: position 25,725 of record JACPDF010000012.1, read on the forward strand.
TATATAATAAAACAAAATTATTTTTATTTTTCCATAGGAAGTGGTGGGGTGTCTGTTTGCAAAATTATGTTTTTGTTATTATATAGTAATAAAAACAGTAAGATTTAAAAACACCGATATATTACTTTACTATATGTTAGTGGACCAAGAGACTATTAAAAAAATAAAGTCGTTGGGTTTGAATACCTACGAGGTCAAAATATGGACTGCTTTGCTTTCAAGAGGAGTAAGCACCGCAGGAGAGCTTTCTGACATAGCTAATGTACCAAGATCCAGATCATATGATGTTTGTCTTGGAAAATGTCAAGGAGCAGATAGAGAAAAACACAGAAAAGCACATATCACATATCTCTGGCTCTTCTTTTAATAATATGATAAATAATCTGCAGGAAGTGTATGAAGGCGCTGTTGGAACCAATGAAGAGGTAGTTGCCGTCCTAAAAGGAAAAAACACACAAAAACATATTAGTTTTTTGTTCAAAAACACAAAGAAAGAGATTTTGCTCTCATCTTCCAGCGCAAAAGAGCACTTTGATCTTTTGGAAAACATAAAAAATAAACAAAAAAACATTGAGGTAAGGGTGATTAGCGGCAAAGAACTTTTAGCTGGGAACAAAGGCGCAATACCTAGGGTTTGCATTGTTGATGAAAATGTTGTAATATTCCCTGTTGACGCAAAAGACACCCATCCTGATTATGATGTTGGCATATGGGTAAAAAACAGGAATATAGCCCGCTTTTTCAAAAAGCTGCTTTCTGATTAACCTTTAAGGATACGAAAAGTATTTATATACCCTTCTTATTAACAAACTTTAATTAGTTATTCATAAAAAGAGGTGAATATAATGGCTTTTGGCGTTCAGGAGATAACCCTTGCTATAATTGTGGGAACTTTGGCCGCTATAGTCTATTCCTTAAGGGTGCTTGTTCTTATGGAAAGAAGGATTGCAAGGATAGAAGGCCACATAGAAGCGGTTGTGAATAAAGTAATGAGGGAAGAAGTCAGGATAGAAAAGTCTCTGAAGAAGAAAAGATAATTATCTGCTTATCAGCTCCTCGAACAGCAAGCCCTCATTTTTTGCTGTTTCTGCGCTGGCCATAAAACCCTTTTTTGTTTCTTTAAGATCCTCTATTGATATAAAATACCACTCATGGCCCTTGAACTTTACTGCTGTCCATGGCTCTGCGCCAAAAACATCAGCAAATTTCTTTAACGCTTCTATTTCTTTTTTCTCAAAGTATTTTTTCTGGTCTTTTGTTGTTTTGCATTCTATGGCCAGCCTTCTCAGCTTATTGCTAACAAGAACATCAGGAGAAGGGTAGCGATTAGAGCCTGAGCCAGCTATTCTTAAACATGCCCATTCTTTGGCCCAGAACATATGGACTAGCTCCCGTTCAGCATTGATTCCTTTGGATTTTAGGGACATGCTAAACCACCCACACATTTTCTATAGGTTAATCTTCATAAAATCTTCTGCAGTAATGACGTTGTCAAAATAAGTCCTGGCTTCATCTTCAAGGTCGGATGTGTTTTTATAGCGGGCGCTGAAATGAGTCAGTATTAATTGCTTTGCATTACTCCTGTTCGCTATTTCCGCGGCCTGTTTTGAGGTCATGTGACCATGTTCAATGCTTTTTTCCTCTAAGTCTGATGCATAGGTTGCTTCTGAGATTAAAATATCAACATCTTTTGCAAGCTTATATGCTCCTTTGCACGGCACAGTGTCTGTGATAATTGCTACACTCTTTCCTTCTACAAGGCTGGTTGCCTTTTCAACATCTATCTTCTTTCCTTTCCACATTATGCTTTTTCCGTCCTGCAATTTACCTAACAAAGGGCCTTCAGGAATGCCGAGCTTTTTTACAAAACCAAGGTTAATTTTTCTCTTGCCCTTTTCCTCAAACCTGTAGCCCAAAGTCTCTATATTGTGCTCTAATTGCTCTGCCTCAAGAATAAAGTCATCATCCTCAAAAAACTTTCCTGATTTTACTTCATTTACTTTTATCTCAAACTTTTGGTCAAAGCCAAAAACCTCAAACATCTTTTCTATAAGCCTTTTTGTCCCTTTCGGGCCGTATATATTCAATGTTTTATTGCAGCCAGAGGAGCTCATGCTTTGCACCAAGCCAGGAAGGCCAAGAACATGGTCGCCGTGCCAGTGGCTTATCAATATTTTTGATATTTTTGTTAATTTGATGCCTGCTATCTTAAGCTGCCTTTGCGTCCCTTCCCCACAATCAACTAGAATATTCTCAGAGCCGTAGCTAAGCAAAATGCTGCTGTGGTTTCTTTCTTTCGTTGGCACCATAGATGAGGTGCCTAAAAATATTATCTGCATTTTAACAAAGCAATATTTATCTCATTATAAACCTTTCATTTTAAATCATAGACAAAATAAGAAAAACACATTACTTTATTTTTCATTCGGTTCGCCTTCGGCTCACAAAGTATAGTGAATTGCATGCGAGGAAGCTCGCATGATCGCTTCCATCTCGAAGCCTCGCTCTCTAACATACGCTCGGCTTCATTGCTTTCTTCTTGAAATGACAAAAGCAAAGAAAAAGGAAATAGAGAAGAAAGAAGCAAAGGAAGAAGGCAAAACCATAAGGGCTAATTTTGAGGCAGACAAAGTCCTGACAGAAATATCCAATGAATCAAAGGAGCTTTATGACCAAAGCAGGTATGGTGCTTTGCTGGAAAACGGAAAAGTGCAGCTTTCTCTTATAGAAGCTTTTTATTTAATGGAAAAAGGCAAGATTGATATTTACAAGAGCAAGAATAAAAAATTTACACCAGAAGAATTTCTTAGGAAAGCACGGAAATTAGAGTCTAATTTCTGGGTTAAGTTCTGTGTTTTTAAGGATATCAGGAACCGCGGTTATATAATAAAAACCGCCTTGAAGTTTGGCGCGGATTTCAGGGTTTATGACCGCGGCGTAAAGCCAGGAGAGGATCATGCCCGCTGGGTGGTTTATCCTGTTAATGAAGGAAGCACTTTAACATGGCATGAGTTTGCGGCAAAGAACAGGGTAGCACATTCCACCAAAAAAAGACTGTTAATTGGAGTTGTGGATGAGGAAGGGGATGTTAGCTATTGGGAATGTAGATGGATGAGGCCCTAAATTTTCATCAAAACATATTTAAAATTGGCTTCTTTACAGCTTCTTTATGACAGCTAATGATGATATACTAAATCTTGTGAAGCAAAAAGGGCCCATCTTGCCGGCACAAGTGTCGAAGCACATAAAAGACAATATATTAATGACTTCTGCAAGGCTTTCTGAGCTCCTGTCAAATAAAAAAATAAAGATATCAAGCATCAAGGTTGGTGGCTCGCCATTATACTATGTTGATGGGCAGGAAAGCAAGCTGCAGAATTATGCTGATAATTTGGGCAGCAAGGAAAAAGAAGCGTATAATCTTCTTAAGGAGAAAAAGGTTCTGAGGGATTCGGCTTTAGAACCGGCAATAAGGGTGGCTTTAAGGATTATAAAGGATTTTTCCATACCTTTGCAGGTCAATTACGACAACAGGACAGAAGTATTCTGGAAATGGTACCTTGCGCAAAATAATGAAACACAGGAGATAATAAGGCAAATATTATCAAAAAAGGAAGAAATTGTTCAGCAAAAAATCCAGGCAGAAACACAAAAAAAAGAAATCACCAAGGAAGATGCAATTCAAAAAGAAAGCATAGCTAAAAAATATGAAACACAATCAACTACACAAAAGCAAGATACAACAGAAAAACAGGATGAGTTAATTCAAAAAACAGCAGAAACCACAGCAAAAACAGGAGAGGACACTGCAAAAAAACCAGATATAAAAAGAGAGCAGGCAAAAAAGCCCGGGCAGACTATAGATAAAAATTATTTATTAAACAAAACCAGCAATTTTTTTAATAGGAATAAGATAAACAAGATAGACGAAAAAGAAATAAAGAAAAACTCAGAGATGGATTTTATTGTTGAGCTGGAAACATCGATAGGAAAGGCAAAGTATTTCTGCAAGTCGAAGAACAGGAAGAAGGTAAATGAGTCTGACTTAAGCACGGCCATGATGCAGGCGCAGTCGAAAGGGCTACCATTGATTTTTGTGACTACTGGAAAGATTTCCAAAAAAGCAAAAGAAATGCTAAACACGGATTTCAAGAACATAATATACAAGGAGATTTGAATGGGAGTAGCATTTAAAGATCTGGTAATATCAAAAGAAATAGAGCTGGATTTTCTTAAAGACAAGATAATACTTCTTGATGCCTATAATGTGCTGTACCAGTTTCTGACTACAATAAGAGGAAGAGACGGAACTTTGCTTATGGATTCTAAAGGCAATGTAACCTCCCATCTTGTCGGCTTGTTTACAAGGACTTCAAATCTTATGCAGAGAGGAATAAAGATTGCTTTTGTCTTTGACGGAACGCCTCCGGAATTAAAGCAGAAGACAGCAGAGCAAAGGAATCAGCTTAAGATTGAAGCAGAGAAAAAATATATGGAAGCAAAAGAGAAGGAAGATGTCGAGGATATGAAAAAATATGCTTCAAGGATGACAAGGCTCACAAAGGATATGGCTGAGGAGTCAAAAAAACTAGTTGGTTTCTTTGGGCTTCCTGTTGTGCAGGCGCCTTCCGAAGGAGAAGCGCAGGCAGCTTATATGATAAGCAAGAATAAAGGCTTTGCTGTCGGCAGCCAGGATTTTGATTCTTTGATTCATGGGGCAACAAAGCTTGTAAGGAACCTATCAATAGCAGGAAAAAGAAAAAAAGGGAAGACACTGAGCTATGAGGCGGTAAAACCAGAGCTGATAGACCTTTCAGAAAACCTTAATATTTTGGGAATAGACCAGAACCAATTAATTGCGTTGGCGATGATAATAGGAACTGACTATAATCCTGGAGGCATAAAAGGCATAGGCCCAAAGAATGCCTTGAAATTAGTCAAAAAACACAAGACGGATTTTGATGAGATGTTTAAGGAAGCGAAATGGAACGAGCATTTTGAGTTTCCATGGACAGACATTTATTATTTAATCAAGAAAATGCCTATAACAGATGATTATGAATTAAAATGGAGTAATGTTAATGAAGGGCATTTGTATAAGTTATTGGTTGACGAGCACGATTTTTCAGAGGAAAGGGTAAAGTCTGCTCTGGAAAAGTTCAGTAAAGGGAATGTTAAAAAACAGCAAAAATCGCTTTCTGATTTTTAAAATGACAAATAAGCTCAGGGATTTGCTAAAAGGAAAATTAACACCGGAAGAGCTTAGTATCATCCCATCTTCTTATGATATTGTAGGCTCTATACTAATATTTTCAGATTTTCCAAAGGAACTGGCAAAAAAAGAAAGAATAATAGGAGAAGCCCTATTGAAACTGCATAAAAGCATCAAAACAGTCTGCAAAAAAACAAAAAAGTATTCCGGTAAATACAGGCTGCCAAAATTAAAAATAATCACAGGAGAAAAAATAAAAGAAACAATCCACAAGGAAAACAACGCAAGATTGAAATTGGATGTTGAAAAAGTATATTTTTCCTCCAGACTAAGCACGGAAAGGAAGAGGATTTTTGAGCAGGTAAAGAAGAATGAGGATATTTTAGTTATGTTTTCTGGATGCGGTGTTTATCCAATAACAATAGCAAGGAATGCAAATGCAAAAGAGATTTATGGTATTGAAATCAATCCAACTGCACATAAATATGCATTGGAGAATCTAAAATTAAATAAAATTGATGGCAAAATAAAATTATTTTTAGGGGATGTTAAGAAGATTTTGCTGAAAATAAACAAGAAATTTGACAGGATACTGATGCCGCTGCCTAAGGGGGCAGAAAATTACCTGGATTTAGCATTAAGCAAAATAAATAAAAACGGGATAATGCATTTTTACACTTTTTCTGAAGAGGGTAAATATGAGCCAATTATAAAAACAATAAAAAAAGAATGTGAAAAACAAGAAAATAAATGTAAAATATTAAGGATTGTAAAATGCGGGCAGTTTTCTCCTAGAATTAATAGAATATGTGTTGATTTCAGGGTTTACTGGTAAGGTATAATTAGTCTCTATATTGAAAATAAGCACTGGACATTTGTGCGTCAGATTTATAAACTAGAATTCGCTAATTTTTTGATGATTTTCATCATTTAAAATCTCCAAAATTGTCTCAACTGCCAAATTAAACCTTTCGCTTTTAGCAAAAGTCTTTTACGCAGTTTCAACCTTAAAAGATATGATTTAAAATGATTTCAAAAAATAACAATCAAAAAATTGAATCGAAAGCTGAAAAAATGTGTAAATTAATTGAAGCTAATCCTGATTCAGTATTTAATCTTAGAAAAATTTGTCAGATTTACAATTCTAATACCCTAGATAGAATTGAACCTCTAAGAGCTAGTACTATTATATCAAGGTTATACCAGAAAGGTAAACTTACAAGAACTAAAACTCAATTGAAAGGAGGATATCTTTATTCTTCAAATAATAAGGATAAATTAAATTCTATTTATGACAATTATCTGTTACCTTATGATTTTGAAAATAGAGGGGAAATTATCAAACTCCTAACAAAAAATAAATTTGAAATTTTAAGAACTGACCAGGAGATTAGTAATCATAAAGATATTAGTGCTTTTTTGGCTATGAACGTTGCTTTCCTTATGTGTGATGGCCATCTCAGAAAAAATCTTCAACAAATTAATTATTTTTTTAATCAAAAAGATGACGCAGAGTTATTCAAGAAATATTTTTTATCAGTTTTTAATGAAGAAAAGCTTTCGCTCACTCACCATTCTTCTTGTTTTAGGATAGGTATCTGCAATAAAAGTTTAGCTATGCTATTTAATTCTTTAGGAGTTCCTACTGGAAATAAAGTATACAAGCCTTTTTTAGTTCCGGAGTGGATTTATTATGGGCCAGACAATATAAAACTGACATTTCTGTCTACTATCTATGGTAATGAAGGTTCAAAGCCTCAAGATAATAAATTTAGGATTCAGTTTGTATTATCCAAAACTAAAGACTTTGTTCCAAACTTGCTCGAATTCCTGAATCAAGTAAGGTCAATGCTAAACCATTTTGGAATATCAACTTCCCATATTCAGCTAAGAAAGCAAAAAGGGAGGGCTTTTTGCGGCAGATTTTATATAAAAGGAAAAGATAATTTGATTAAGTTTTATAATGAAATTGGATTTTTGTATGCTTCTGAGAAGCAAGAAGTCTTAGAATCACTAGTTCTAAACGGAAAATCTTAAAAAGTTAGCTCTATTATTCTAATAAGTGCGCGATGAATGAGATGAACACCCTCTAAGGCAAAAGCCAATGAAGAACGGAAAGTAACTGATGAGCGCACAACTTCTTTTGGATAATATTTAAATACTAAAATGGAGTTGTGATATTATGACTATAATTTGGAGGGATAGATATTTTTTTACAATTCTTGTGAATATTTCTTGTTTAGTATCTTTGATATATACACTAATTGTAATAATTAAAAATTTCAACGCAGAGTTTTTTATGAATTTGACAATCATCACCTATATGTTTTATTTATTAATCATACTCGTCTTTCTTAATTCACTTAGGATGAAATTAACGTACCTTACAAATGAAGGAATTAGAATTGAAAATACCCCAGATAGCCAATATATAACAATAAAATTAAAACAAAAACCACGATTCTTTAGATGGGAGGAGATAGAGTACCTTAAAATAATTGGTAGACATCAAGGTCCTTATGGTTATATGATTAATCTATTAATCTTAAAATCAAAATCAGGTAAAAAATATGAGTGCTGGATATCCAAACCTCAAAAATTTATCAACAAACTTTCAGAAATAAACAAAAAGAATTTATTAACAAAAGACTCCAGATTCTGGATTTTTCAAGAATTGCATAAGATATAAGAATTATAAACGAACTTTCACCCAAACATATTCATATAATCCTTGCCTTCTGCAGCCTCTTCTGTCCTTACCTTGTCTATGGCTTTTACCATGTCTTTTCTGGTCACTTTTGTCCTCTCT
>JACPDF010000002.1 GCA_016184145.1 Candidatus Woesearchaeota archaeon
TTCAGCTTCGCTGAAAAAGACCAGACGACCCCGGTTCAAATAGCCCGTCTTTATCGATAATTATTAAGAGGGCTGCGAAAGTCCGGGCAGCCCCATATTATACAATGGTTAAACTAAAAATAGAGAAATTAGGTTCTGCAAAGCGTTTCGGCGCAAGGTATGGAAGAAAGCCAAAGTACGAGTTTGCAAAAATAGAAAAGGAGCAGAGAAAAAGGCATAAATGCCCATACTGCAATAATGTAGCGGTAAAGAGAATAGCTATGGGAATATGGCACTGCAGGAAATGCGATGCAAAATTTACAGGAAAAGCTTATACTATTGCAAAACCAATAATGACAGAAGCTGTGCCTGGGGAAAAAACTGAGGAAATTCCTGAAGAAATCGGGGAAGATGCAGAGGAAGGTGCTTGAAAATGGCGGAATATAAATGCTTTAACTGCAACAAGAAAGTTGCACAGGATTACTTGAGAAAAAGGATAAGGTGCCCATACTGCGGAAGCAAGATGCTGTTTAAGCCCAGGGCTACAATAACAAAAGTCAAGGCAAGATAAGATGGCAGATGTTTCTAAAGATACGGAGAAGAAAATAAGCCAGTTGCAGCTTATGGAGCAAAGCATGCAGGGCCTGTCAATGCAAAAACAGCAGTTCCAGCTGCAGCAGGTTGAGGTGGAATCTGCAATGAAAGAGCTGGAGAATGTTGAGGAAGCCTATAAAATCGTGGGCAATATAATGGTCCTGTCAAAAAAAGCAGATATAAAAGAAGAGCTGAGCTCAAAAAAGGAAATAATCGAGCTGAGGGTAAAAAACCTGGAAAAGCAGGAAAACCATATGAGGGACAAAGCCTCTAAATTGCAAAACGAAATTCTCAAGGAGATGAAGCAAGATTAAGCTGAAAATGGAAAACAGGGAAATTGATGCTGTAATGTCTGTCCTAAATGAGCTCAAGGAAGACAATACCGTTCCAAAAAATGTAAGGCTGAAAATCGAGGATGCGGTAAATATCCTTAATGAGGATACAGGGGCAGAGATAAAGGCCAGCAGAGTGCTGAGCAAGCTTGAGGAAATCGCGGATGATGTAAACCTGCAGACATATACAAGGACGCAGATATGGGATGCAATAAGCCTGCTTGAAAAAATTAAATGAAGCATGCCCATTTAATAAAAATCAATTTAAATATTTTTAATTAATTTAGGCTTTTATTTAATAATATATAAACTTTCTATATTGAAAATAATTAATAAGCATAATTGTGCTTTTTTAGCTTTTTAAAAGCTAATTTATGGATTTGACATAAAATTAGGTAATATTTGATATTTTTTTGTTTATTCCAATAGGCATTGCTTTTTTTGTGGCGCAATATAAAGTAAATTGGCATTTTTTACTTAAAATAATCTGTTAAAACTCTTGATTCCGCTGAGAAACCCTAAAAACAGCTTCTTTCCAAATATCAATAATAATAAATAATTTAAATAAGCAACTATTCATATGGGCAAAACTTGGGGGTAATTGTTTTGTTAGAAAGCGTAAAACAGGCAAAGATAGGAAGCATAATTCCTGTTTACAAGGAGCTTAATTCGGAAATAGATGCCTTTGAATACTTTGCAAAGATCTCAAACTACGGCAAAAAAAAGAATTCTTTGCTGATTGAGAATAATGGAAGGAGCATAGGGACTGCAAATCCGTGTTTGGTGCTTGCTGGAAAAGGGGATAATTTTGAAATAAAGGCTTTGAATGAAGCGGGAAAGAGATTTTTAATTTTCATAAAGAAAGATTTCGGCTTTTGCAATAAAGCGGTGTACAGCAAGGACAGGATTTATGGCTCTTTGGCAAGGGTAAATAAAGCAGTGCCGGAAGACCAAAGGCTGAAACTGAAAACCCATGCTGATATAATAAGGGCAGTTGCATTCAGGCTTGAGCCGGTTTTGAAGCCTTTAGAGCATTATGCAGGCTTGTTTGGTATAATTTTCTCTGATTTTACGGGCAGCGTTGAGGAGCTTCCCAATGCTGAAGACAGGATGAATGATCCTGATTATTTATTGTATTTCCTTGACAACATGTTCATTGTTAACCATGATTCCAAAAGGACCTATTTTATTGCAAATGCATTGATTACTGAAGACAAAAAAGATAAAGTGTATGAGCAGTGCAGCAGCATGATAAAGGGCTACGAGAAGGTTCTGGACGCGAAGCTTGGCAAGAATAAAAAACTGAAGAAAAAGGCATTTGAAGCCAATTATCTGCCTAAAGATGGATTTCTCAATGTTTTAAAGGAGACAAAAAGGAATATTATCGAGGGAAATATTCTGCATGCAGCGCCTTCCAGGATGGCTGTGTGCAATTACAATTCAGAGCCGCTTGACATATATGCAAAACTTAAGCTGAAAAGCAATGGTGTGTTTTACATTAATGACGAATCCGGGATTTCAATCGGGGCTTTGGAAGGGAGAAATGTAATTGTAAAGGGGGAGAATGAAAAGGCTGTTGAATTTAATTTTGAAACGGCTGCTGTTTTTAGAAATAATGAATCAGGGGATAAAGACCTTGACAATAAGTACGAAGTAATGCTTAGGTCAGATCAAATCCAGGAAGTGAACCATACTATTTTGCTTGATGCGGCAAGGAATGATGTCGCTAAAGTTTCCAATCCCGGGACAAGATATGCGAGCAAGCTTTTCTCTATTAATAAGAGAGACCATGCCTTAAGCCTTTCTTCTGCAGTTAAAGGCGTGCTGAAGAAAGACCTTGATGCGCTGCATGCTTTTGCATTTGGCTTTGATATTGGGATTCCAAGGATGAAATCGGCAGCTTTGCTTAGAGTTCTGGAGAAGGAAAAAAGAGGTCTTTGCTCGGGAGTTTTGATTCATGCTGCCCCTGACAAAGATCTGGAAAGCAACTCTTCTGAAATCTTAAGGATAAAAAAAGACAAAGTTTACTTAAAATGCATGTCACATGTGTTTTACAACACCAATGAGGAAGATGAAGCCCGGAGAAATGAAGATAGATTGCTTGCAAGATTTGGCATTATAAAATCTGCAGGTGAGTTCAAATGAAAGTCTTTATTATAGACAACTTTGATTTGTTTACTTATAACCTGGTGGACGAATTTGAGAAGAAAGAATGCGAAGTGATTGTTTACAAGAATGATGCAGATATAAAGACAATTGATAATGCGATGAAGAAGTTTAGGCCAAACCTTATTGTCATAGCTCCCGGTTCAGGAAATGCTGCAAATGCCGGAATTAGCGTGGAAGTGATACAAGCATACCAGGGAAAAATACCTATTTTGGGCATTGGATTGGGGCATGAGTGCATCATAGAGGCTTTTGGGGGAAGTGTTGGCAGAAGCTCTCTTGTTGCGCATGGAAAAACTGCAAAGATAAGCCATGACGGCAAGACAATCTTTAAGAAAATTGAAAGCCCTTTCATTGCCGGAAGATACAATTCACTGGCAGCATCAGAAGTGCCATATGCTCTTGAGGTTTCTGCAAGGGATGAAAATGACATTGTAATGGGAGTGAGGCACAAAGACACTTTTATTGAAGGCCTGCAATTCCATCCTGAAAGCATCTTAACCCCGGAAGGAAGCGTTCTGATTGATAATATTCTGAGGGAAGCTGGGAAGAAATGAGCATACAACCCCCTTCAGACATTTTATATTAAGGATAAAGATGAACCCATATAAAAATATATCTTTCTGTGAAAAACATAACAGATAATAATAAATATACCGCTCAATCTCTTTATGTATGGATAATGCTACCAATTAGCATAAATTAATTTTATTTATTTGCCACTTACTAGGTTATTTAATATCTCCATATGCATTATTAAGAAAATATACCTGCCCTTCTTTTTATCTCCTGAAGTGTGATGGTTCCCAAATTATTAGGTAAAGGTAAAACATTCAGCAAATCCCTTTCTGTTTTTATAATCACAATATCATCTAGGCTAATCTTTCCAAGAATTACAAGCCCTTCATCTGCAGGGGACAGTAGTGGATATTTTTCATGAGCTATCGCAAGTAAGATAGGCCTGTTTCCTAGGTAAGTGTAAGTACCATCTATATTCCTGAAAACAATATCATCATCATAGATTGCAGCAACTCTACTACTCAAACCGTAAGGCATCCCCCTGCAATAATTGATTACACCATCAATATTTGATGCAACAAAGGTGGATAATCCATAAACCTTGTCTTCTGAACCCCAGTAACTCCTGTCTACAACATGCTTCTTGAAACTTACATAATCAGTTCCCCTAAAAAGAAAATCTTGATTTATCGTTATTACACTTCCAAAATTTGGACCATTATCAACAGCATGAATCCTCATATAATTAGGCAATATAACATTTTTTAAATATTTTTTTATTTGTAGGTCTTGTCAACTTAATTGTGCTAAATATTAAATAACATATTTCTCAGAGAAAAAAATTGAACGGTAGCTAACATGCATAGTAGCTAATGCTACCGT
>JACPDF010000013.1 GCA_016184145.1 Candidatus Woesearchaeota archaeon
CCTACCACAACCCTATACTTCGCTACGCTCAGTATAGGGACGTGGTATGTCTCACCAGCCTTAGTGGTGGGATTTTCTTTTAATCGAGAAGAAATCCAGACATGGCGGAGACGAGGGGAGGGTTGGCTCCTTCGGAGTCCCTCGTAGGACATTTTGCAAAGCAAAATGTCCGTCTCCTGCCATGGTTGGCTGGATTTCTTCTGCTTAATGTGTAGTAATTTAGTATTGTGTAGCAGTTTCGTGATAACAAACTAAATTAATTGGCGGCATAAGCAATTGGACGAATTTAGCATAAAAAATTCAGAGCGTCATAGAACTCATTTTTTGTATTTTTCTTTTAAGTGCTGGAATCCTTCATAGAACAAAGCTATTGCATTGGCAAGTATGTATATAAAAAATGCAGCTACTGTGCCCAATGAAAGAAGCAAGGTATTCTCCAGCTGCAGAACATACTGCATAAAACCAGTATTGCTGAAAATAAAGAATAAAGCTGTCAGGAATAAAGATGCAATGTAGTACTTGTGGTTGTCTGTATCCTTTAGGTCTCTTGTTACCAAAAAATACAACGCTGTTATTATTATGATGTTAAGAAACAAAGAGGTATAGCTGAAAAAGTCGAATACCAGGTATATGTAAAATAAGATTGTTATTATCCCAACGATTATTTCTATCATTTTGAAAAAAATGCGGAGGACAGGACTTTCGACGATTTTTTCCATCGTTCCGTGAGGCTGAAAGCCTCACATTGCATACTTTTTACTCGATTTTTTTGAAAAAAATCGTTTCGAACCTGCGTAGGCACTAAGCCAATAGGTATCTTCAAGTCATTGCTTGCTTAAAAGCTCTTAATACCAAGACTTGCCTAAGCCTATCCCGTTTGGCCACTCCGGCACCTCCGCGTAGAAATTGTAAAAGAAAGAAGTTATTTAAAAATTTACCTATGAATTATAGGCTAAATACAGAATTAATCGATTTATTTCTTCTGCCAGCTATAGCTTCTCATCCTTGCTGATTTCCCGAAGCCGCATGAGCTGCATTTCTTCTTCCTGACATGATAATTCCTCTTGCCGCACCTTCTGCAGTATATCATATTCTTCTTTCCGGATTTCTTGCCGTGGGATGATGTTCCTTTAGTCATTTAAAGCACCAGAATTAACTTATTGGGGGGATATTACTGTTATTGTGTCTCCCCTTATAAAGACCATGCCGAGCTTCCTTTTCATCTGCCCGTCAGTATATTCTTCAGCGTCCTCTAAGACAACATTGATGTGGATATCGAAAGCCTTAAGCTTTCCAATGTACTGCTTGTTGTTTTTTAGCTCTACAATTACTCTCTTATCGCGGGCCCTGTTCAGAGCATCCAATGGTCTTGATTGTTCCGTCATGTAATGCACCCCTCTGGTTTTAGTTAATCAAATTCGTATTTAAATGTTTGTGTTTGTCCGGTAAAATTAGAAATTTTTTTAAATAGGTGCTTTATTCTGTTTCTTATGGCAATATCGCAAAGAAGGTCATTAAGGAAACCAAGCGGGGGAAGGTATAAGCAAAAGGGAAGGAAGGAAAAAACAAGCGAGCTTGGAAGGCAGCCAGCCCTGACGCTTATACAGAAGAGAAGGGCGCAATATGTCAGGACAAGAGGCTCTCATAGGAAAATAAGGGTTCTTGCTTCAGATACCGCAAATCTTTTTAATCCAAAAACAAAAAAGTATGAGCAGGCGAAGATAAAGACAGTAGTTGCAAACCCTGCAAACAGGCATTTCGTAAGAAGGAATATAATGACAAAAGGCACTGTTATTGATACAGACAAAGGAAAAGCCCGCATCACTTCCAGGCCAGGGCAGGACGGAACTATTAATGCTGTGGAAAAATAGAAAGATTTAAATAGCGGCTCTACAGCTTAACACACATGGTAGTGCTAAATTTCAGGAGACGAGGAAATGTTTCACCAATCGCAGACTATGTACAAGTATCGCCAGTAGATAGAGATGTTGCTGCTGCTTTAATTGAATTAGCAAATGATAGCATAGGAAATCACTATTGGGTCGAAAGACGAACTTTGGATAATAAGTTGGTGCATTTGGGCAAGGAAGGTCTAGAAACAACATTGCATAAAAAAGGAGGAATTTTTGGAATGATTCCACCTGGATTTAGAGAAAAATTGGCAAGAAGCATTATTTACAATTATGATGCACAAAAGGGGTTGGTGCGTGTAACGCCTACACCATTTGGCACAGGGGAGCAAGTAGGAAAATATTTTGCAATAAGGAGCCCAGAGTATGCCGGCAGGTAAAAGATACATCTTGCTTATATTGATTACCGATTACCGGCCATATTTTCTTATAGTATTGACCAATATTAGATACCTTTCTTTATCAGCACTATCAAATTCTTTAGGAACATTTAACCTCTCTAACTGAGGAGGCCTTATTCTGTTAATTTGAATTGCCAGCCTGCCAATTGCATTGCTTCCGTAAAAATGCTGCAATGCTTTATAATAATCTGGCATCATCTCCTGCGGATTCCAGATTTCATGGGCAAACCTGACTTCAGAGAAAGTAAATCTGCATCTTCGATAATCATAAGTTATTTTAGGAGCGTATAATTCTTCATAGAAATGCATCGGCTTTGGCTTTCTATAGCTTTTTTTCTCAAGGGCAAAAATGTCAACTTTATGCTCTGGAACAACCCTTCTTTCTACGACTAGCGGCGGCAGACCACCAAAAAACAATAACCTTACAGAATGCCCTAAATCGCTTTTTTTTACATATTCCATTGCCACTGTTTCATACGGGGTTTTTTCTTTCTCAACAACCAAGCCTTTGAACTCAAAACCTGCCCTTGTTGTTAAGTAGTTATGCATCTCATTTTTCCATGCCCTTAAAGGACTCCAAATTTCATTCCCTAAATCCCATATCCACTTTTGGGCTATTGCCTCATAGCCTGCTTCTTGAGCTGCACCAGCTTTTCCTTGCCCGAACAATCTTTTGAGTAGAGGATCATAGATAACCTCAAGCCTCTTTAGCCCTTTATTTATTGAAGCTTTATTCTCTCCTTGCTTTTGTGTCAAATAAAAGAGCATTGCAGTAACCATCAGATTAGAAAGCCTTGGCTGCTGCCCTTTTTTAATCACCCTGTAGTCCGCTGTCGCTGGCTGCACTTCAAAAGAGTGGAACGGCAGCCATATTCTTGCATTTCTTCTTGCCATAACTGCTTCGAGATTGCTAACGCCATTTGGGGTGTATCTTGCGTAATAAAGCAGTGCGGCTATGTCCGGGCATAAATACTGGCCATTAGTATAGCCGTGCTTTCTTAGCACATTTTCAAATTCCTCGCAGTCGCAATGCAAGTTTCCCAGCCTTTCAGCGCTTGCCTCAAAAGGGCCTGCAATGCTTACGCTATGAAACTTTCCCCTGCCTACTGCGCTTCCCTTGATTCTTACATTTCCATTAAGCCATATCTCTCCTTCATGCGGCGCTTGTACATCTGTATCAGAAAACACCTTGTTGCTGCCCTCGCGCAACAGATTCTTGTTTCCGTATTTATGCCGCACCCACCTTCCTATATTTTCCACAAGCAGCTCCAGGCTTAACTCTGATAATTTCATTCTTTCTGTTATTGGCGTGCCATCAGGCTTTTCTCCTGTATAGGCATTGACAACCCTGTCTGGATCAAAAACCGGCTCAAATGTCTTTTTCTCTGCCTCAAACCTATGCCATTCCTCAAGATTGTCTTTTAGAACTGCCTGCCTTGAAACCCTAAACCTGCCAAAGAAAAAAGAGAACGGATCAACAAGCGCCTTATTATGTGCGTTATAAAGGGAAGCTACTATATTAGTTAGCCTGAATCCAACGTACTTTCCCTTGTCAATGCCTGCTATAGCTGCCATCTACACGCTGAAACTTTTAAGTGTATTTAAAATTTTCTTTATTAATCACTATAAAGTGAAAATTGTTAAGATTTAAATATGATTCATTCATTTTTTAATTTAATGGAAACAAAAATTGAAGCCGTATATGGAAGATTATTGGAGTCCTTCGGCCCTCAGCATTGGTGGCCCGTAACAAAAGAGCCGGATTTAGAGCCGAAATACCATAAAAGTATTAAATTAAATGAGAAGCAAAAATTGGAAATATGCTTTGGCGCTATTTTGACGCAGAACACTTCCTGGAAAAACGTTGAAAAAGCCATTATCCAACTAAATAAAAATAATTTGATTAATATTGATAAGGTAATAAAAATAAAAAACAATGAATTGGCAAAAATAATCAAAAGCTCTGGCTACCATAACCAGAAAGCAAAGAAACTCAAGAATTTCTGCAATTTTCTGAAGACTAATTATAATTCTGAGATTAATTTATTGCTTAATAAGGATATAACTGGACTGAGAAATGAATTATTAAGCGTTAATGGCATTGGCCCGGAAACCGCAGATTCAATTATTCTCTACGCAGCCAAAAAGCCGATTTTTGCAATTGATGCATACACAAAAAGAATCTATTCAAGGGCATTCGGAATAAAAAAGGAATTGAAGTATGATGAATTGCAAAGAATATTCATGGAAAATCTCCCTAACGATGAAAAACTATTCAATGAATGCCATGCCTTATTAGTGGAGCTGGGAAAAAGCATATGCAAAACAAAGCCGTTATGCGATAAATGCCCAATCAATAAATCATGCAGTTATTACATGAAAGAATGCAAAAATCACCGAAAACAAACATTTAAATAAAAAAGAAAATTAAAATAAAGCATGGCATTGGAAACGATAATACTTCTTGCGGTCATACTGCTCATAATAGCGCTTGTATGGGGATTCCTTAAGCATATTAAGCATATTTTTAGGATGCTTGTTCCTGTCGGCATTGTAATTTTGCTTATAATAGCAGCTACTACTTTTTTCATCTACAGAGACATTGCGGATTTGAGGGACAAGCTAAAGGATTCCACGAAAAAAATCATCCTGGTGGACAATGACGAGGTAATTACAGGATTCATACTCAAAAGCCAGGTGGGGTTCCTGACGGATGAGCAGATAGAGGAATTTTCTACTGACTTGCAAAATAAGGACTATGGCAAGATTTTAGGCAGCGGCTACAGGCTGATGGTATTTGACATCGGCATAATAAACAAGCTCAATGCAGACAATATAGGCATAAACAGGAAAACAATA
Organism: Candidatus Woesearchaeota archaeon; assembly: GCA_016184145.1. GTDB lineage: Archaea > Nanobdellota > Nanobdellia > Woesearchaeales > GW2011-AR4 > JACPDF01. The sequence goes on from JACPDF010000013.1 coordinate 5,171, forward strand.
ACAAAGAGCTACGCAATTTCCGTCCTTAGGTCTGATAACCCCGGTGAAATGCTCAGGGACAAAAGAATATATGAGAGCGACCTTGAAATAAGCAAAAAGGACATGGAAGACAATTCAAGGGTTAAAGCCGCGCTGTTTGGCATCGTACTCTCAGATGAAGTCTTAAGCCCTAAGAATCCCCTTCTGTTGTTCTCAGGCTTCAAGGAAGGCAGCATAATTGTTTATCCGGAAACTGCAGTATTCAAAGCAGCTAATGTGCTTCCATTATCTTTTATTGGAAGCGCAGGAAAGGCAATTTTCAGGGAAAAGGAACAAGTAGAGGTTGTTGTTGAGGAAGCGCAATAGGATTGCGAAACCCTCTGACATAACAAAGTTTTTATATTAGTAAAATAAGTTAAAGCAAAAAAGAGGCAGCTAAATGGGAATTCTTGGCAAAATTATGTTCTGGAAAAAAAAGGATGATTTCTCTGACTTGGGGCTGGATCAAAAGCGGCCTTTTGGGAATGATGCTCTTGCTTTTGGCAGTGATTTTAGCATGGGCTCTGCTCTTGGACAGCCGGGCATGGGACAAAGTCAGGGCTTTAGCCAGCAGCCGTCTCCCAGCATGGGTTTTCCGCAGCCAGCATATCCCCAGCCTTCTTACCCCGGCTACCAGCCAAGATATGAGCCCCAGCAGGATATGACATCAAAAAACCTTGAGATAATATCCAGCAAATTGGATGCGTTAAGGGCATCAATTGAAAGCTTAAACCAGAGACTGGCTAATTTAGAGGCAATAGCGCGAGGAGAAGAAGAGAGGCCCAGGAGAAAGTATTATTGACAATATTTATATACGTTTTCTCTTATCCTTAATATATGGAAAGAAGATATTTGACTGTATTCTCAACAGCCTTAATTATCGTTATTATCGATCAAATTGCTAAATTCCTGATAAAAACAAATTTTCAATTGAATCAAACACTGCCGATAATAAACAATATCTTTCATTTAACCTACATACATAATTTTGGGGCAGGATTTGGGATACTGCAGCAGCAGAGATGGATTTTGGTATTCATTTCAATAATTGTTATTGGTTTTATTTTTTATTATTTGGACAGGATTAATAAGAAAGAAAGATTATTGCAATTATTAGTTGGTTTTGTACTTGGCGGAACTATTGGCAATTTAACAGACAGGCTTATATATGGCTATGTAATTGACTTTTTGGATTTCAGGATATGGCCTGTCTTTAACTTTGCTGACAGCTTTGTTAGTATAGGTGTTATCGGATTAATAATTTATTTTTGGAAAAGGTAAGGCAAAAAAGGTAAAAATGATTCACAAAGTTATAAAGCACACAAACAACGTATTAAGGCATACGAAAAGAGTGATCATTTTTGTTATTGGAGTCACTGTTCTATTATTCGGATTTGTATTATTGTTCACACCCGGCCCTGCAATTGTCGTAATACCGATTGGCCTGGCGATTTTAGCGACAGAATTCCTATGGGCAGAGATATTATTGCATAAGGTTAAGAAAAAAGTTAAGGAAACCAAGGATAGGATAATAAAATAAGCGGCATTACACCTTAGGTTGGCGAAAACAATTTAAAGCTGTTTAGCCAAAAATCATGAAAATAATTCTTTGGTTTATTTTACGCAGTCATCAGCCTTGTAGCCCATTTTCTTTGCGTCTTCCTTGCTGTTGAACCAAACTGCATTTTCTTTCTTTACCTTTTTTGCCCAGTAGCATTTAGGCGCATGGAACTTGGTACCTGTGCTGGAAGCTATGTATTTTCCGGGCTTGTATGTCTTTTTCACTTGCGCAGCCTCTTTTTTCGGGCTTACATTGAAAAGCGCTATGAAGAATCCTGCTACTGCCGCAAATAAAAAGGCCAGAAACATGCCTGGCATTGATGGTGAAAGCAAATAAACCAGAAGCATGTCAAGGAATGCCAATGCAAAAAAGACCTTTAGCAACTTCCACGACCATGCAAACTCGTTGCGCATGCCCACTACTACAATTAAGGCTATAAGCATAAGCACAAGCAAAATCAGAAATTCACCTATGAATGCAAACCTGTGCAGATTGAAAGTCATGTTGATAAGCCCAAGAAGTACAATAAGCAAAGCGACGTACACTGCAAAATCAACAAACTTGCTTCCCATTTTACCCAAGAATAAATGCAACTCATATTTAAATATTTCTATTCTAGAGTAGTAAAAAGATTTTTTGGTTTTTGAATTGTAAATCACTTTGCTGCAGATAAAAAAAATTATATGTTATAAAGGCCATATAGATATGCTTTATGAAATGCTGCAAAAGCAAAAACCTCAGAACTCCTCAGCCTCTTCCATCTTCTTCAGATGGCCCTTATTCTTGAGCCACTGTACTTGAGTTGGAGTGTATTTATAGATAATGTCCCCCTTATCCTCCCCGGAAAACTCCCACGGCTCCACAATTACAATATCGCTTTCCCTTACCCATAATTTTCTCTTCAATCTTCCGGGAATCCTGCATATCCTTGTCTTTCCGTCAAGGCACCTTACTCTGTTTCTTGAGCCTCCAAGCCGCTGCTCCAATATGCCTAAAGTCTGGGCGTCCCTTGGAAGCTTGATCCTGCTTATTTCCTGCTGCTGCCGCTCCTCCGGGCTGAGGCTGTCTTTCTTCTTGTCTTTGCCATACCTTGGTCTCATGGCTAAAGTGGCTATACATTTCTTTATATATCTTTCTGCGCAGCAGCAAAAAACCCAAAATCTTAAATATGAAAATGAATTCAGTGCTTTGATGAAAAGCGTTATTGCTTCAAAAAAAACCTTTGTTGCGCAAGCTTCTGTGCTAAAAAGGATTGGAGCGTTTATAGTCGACCTTGTTATAATAAATATTATCATATTGTTTCCGTTCAGAGGCTTGTTTGAGAGCATTTTGCCCACAACGAGTTTCTCAGAAGCTTTTGAATTTTTAAGGCAGGATGCTGGAGCAGGCACAATGTTAAACGCTATAATGTTTGCAATATCAGCGCTCTCAATTTTATATTTCATGCTTATGGAGAAAAAAATTGCGCAAACTCCCGGGAAAATGCTCTTTAGCCTTTATGTAAAGCCGCAAGGAAAAGATTTAAAAAACTGGCAGTTATTTGTAAGGAGCATGTTTTTAATACCAGCATTTCCTTTTGTTTTGTTATGGCTGATAGATCCTATAGCTATGCTATTCACGAAGGAAAACCAGAGATTATCTGAGATTTTAAGCAGGACAAAAGTAGTTGAGCAATACAGGATATAAAACCACCGCAGGTGGTGCCAAAATCCTGAAAAATCGTTATGCGATTTTTGGGATCCTCGAAAATTGTAAATTTTCGGGAAACAGGAAATTCCAAAAGAATTTCCAAGTTCACAAAAAATTTGAAAAATTTTTAAGTGATACGGAGGATTTTTGAGCATGGCAGAAAAAAAGAAATTATTGCTTATAAGATTTGATGTCACAGAAGGCAATATTAAAACTTCAATGAAAACAGAGGGTGTAAGCCCGCAGGAAGCCCTTGGGCTCCTGGATATGGCAAAGGACCAGATACTTGATAATCTGAAAAAAAGCAGGAAAGACATTTTCCAGATGGAGAAGAAGGACTAAATGGCAATGGAAAAAAAGAGCAAGTGGATGGCAGCATTAAAGGTTATATTATGGCTTATTGTCTTGAGTTTTGCAATAGCTTTCCTTATATCCCTGTTTATTGAGGACGATTTTGAAAGCCTGGATGGAAATGTGGCAGTAATAGAGATAACAGGGCCTATTGTAACCAGTGATGATGGTTATTTATTTGAGGATGTTGCCTCATCTGATGAGATAATAAAGCTCATACGCAAAGCAGACAAAAATGACGGGATAAAAGCAATTGTATTTGAAATAAACAGTCCCGGAGGCAGCGCTGTAGCTTCCGATGAGATAGCTGCTGAGATAAAAAAAGTAAATAAGACAACTGTTGCATTGGTAAGGGAAATAGGCACTTCCGGAGCTTACTGGATCGCTTCCTCTACAGACCATATTGTTGCAAACAGGATGTCAATTACAGGCTCTATTGGAGTAATAGCATCTTATCTTGGATTTGAGGGCTTCCTTGAAGAGCACAATGTGACTTATGAAAGGCTGGTGTCCGGAAAATTTAAGGACTTGGGGAGCCCGTTTAAGGAATTAACGCCTGAGGAAAGGGCATTGTTTGAAAAAAGCCTCGATACTATAAATGATTATTTTATTGATGAGGTTGCTAAAAACAGGAATTTAAACAGAAAAGAGGTGGAAAGACTGGCAACGGGCCAGTTTTATCTTGGTGTTGATGCCCTTAACCTGGGCCTTGTTGACGAATTGGGAAGCAAAGATGAGGCAAAAAGCTATGTTGAGAAGCAGATTGGCCAGGAAGCTGACTTTGTGAAGTACAAAACGCAAAAAGGATTTTTAGGGAGTTTAAGCGACATTGCGGATGAAGCATCATTTTTTGTTGGAAGAGGAATCGGCTCCGCTTTTTTTGCCAAGGCTGAAAGCCCCAAAAGCATAAGAATTACGGCATAATTTTGCCTTCTATGATTTTATGCACAAAAAGGCGAAAACCGCACCTTTAGGTGCTGGATGAAGCCTTTTTGGCATGCTCAAAAATACAATGTATTTTTGGCACATCGGAAAACTTTGTTTTCCTTGTGTCCTAAAAATCGGTCTATGGATGCAAGTGTCCGTTCAAACTCAGCCCTAAAGGGCTGAGTAGGATACTTGCGACCGATTTTTATGATTTAGGTAAATTGAATCAGAAGGGGAAGGCAAGAACCCAAAAAAAAGAAACCTTTAAATAATCAAAATCCAAATGGAATCAAAAAGAGGCAGTTAAATGGATTTAAGTATAATGGCTTCAAGGATAAGCGTTTTTGAAATGGTCCTTCTTATTGTAGACATCGCTGCCGCTGTCCTGGGCTTTCAGCTGATAAACCAGGTTTACAGCATGGAAAATGGGGTAAGCTGGTTCATGATCATAGCAATATTCAGCTGGCTGACTTTGCTTGTTTTGTTCATATCCCTAAGCCTCGTTGTTGATGTCTCAAAGAAGCAGCTTGAGGAAATCAGGAGGATTATTGTGATTCTTGAGAAGAAAAGAAAATAGGGTTAATTTATAGGCACGGACATTAATAATCGTTAAACTCAATCGCTTCGGGGCACATAACGTACCATGTGACAATATTCAGAATTGAATTTCGTCTATACTTCTTAAGAAATTTTCTTTGGGAGTATACTTTTTTACTTTTGCTCCAAAATCCCAGGAAGTTTCTGTTGTGTTTGTGTCCGATGGAATACTTTTGGTTCTTGGGTTAATCTCTAGCAATTCTTTAAGTACTCTTGGATGAGCAGGCAATCCCGAACTTTTGAAATTATTGCAACCTTTTTCTAAAACACTTAACTCATCTTCAGGTTTTTCAAATCTGACTAAAGTTTGATATTTACCCTCGCCGTCCTTTTCTATTTTACAACCATATGTACTATCTGTATTAGTTCTAGCTACTCTTGGGTCAAAAATCATAAGATTAGAACAATACATACAAACTGAATAATTTACATTTGTAAAACTTGGTTTTTTGGACATTTCCACCAAGAATGCACATAAATATTTAAATGTTTCTCACGTTAACTTTCTATAGTTCCAGCTCATTCATGTCTATCACGTTTTTCTTGTCCTTGTCGTCTGCTATCCTGGGGCATGCTGTATTGACCCAGAAGTCTATAAAAGGGAAGTTTTGCATTTCCGCTGCATCCAGCGTGTCAAAGACAAAGATGAATGCATTTTTTCCCCTTTTCTCCAGTTTATCCCTTATTTCAACTGCTTTTTTGTAAGAATACTGCCCCGGTTTTATGGAAACCATTATCCCAATATTTTCTGCAGATAAAAATTTGATATAATTCACTTTCTTTTGTTTTTTATATTTCTCAATCTCATTTTTGCCGAATTTTGAAAAAATACCAGTAACAGGATTAAACAAATAGACTTCTTTATTGGTGCTCATTGCAACGCCGAGGGGATGAAAGTCTCCTGAACCTATATACAAAAAAGCGTCAGCCTTGCCCTGCACCTTCAAAGCAGCTCCCTGGTCGCAGCCCAATAGCTGCCCTTCATTTTTCTGCTTTATTTTATCAATGAATATTTCTTTATTATTATTTTTCAAATATTGGATTATTTCCTTTGTTTTATTCTGGAATTGCGCTGTTGTGACTATGCCAAGCTTTTTCGGCAGTTTATCCAGCTTTATCTTATCAAATTCCACCTTTCCTGTGTATTGCGTCGGGATAAAAATTGCTTTCATAGCCTGAAGTAATGATGTTTAATTTATAAATGCTGTTGTAAAATAAAATTTTTATTTATGATTGCAGGTTAGTTGTGTTATTTTTTTCTATTGTTTTTATTCTTTGTATTTTTATTGCGTGATTTTTTAATTGCTGGTATTGGCCTATTATTTTATTACCACACTAAAGTATAAACACTTGTTTTTATATCAAAAGCGAGAGATTTTACCAAATGGCAGAGTTAAAGAGAGTACTGGGCTTTGGCACCATCTTGAGCCTTGCAATAGCCTCTATAATGGGCACAGGCATGTTTTTTGGCGCTGCCATCGGCTCATCCTACTCGGGCAATGCTTCTATCTTATCATGGATCATAATTTCTTTGGTTGCAATCTACATAAGCACTTTCTTTGGAGAGCTTGTAGCCTTATTCCCAAAAGCCGGAGGAATTTATGAGTTCTCGAAGCATGCATACGGCCGCTTTATGTCTTTCGTAATGGGCTGGCTCGCATGGCTTGTTGGAAATCTGACAACAGCCTTGCTCATTGTAGCTGCAATAGACTACCTGATACCTGACCAGTCCAAGGTTTTCCTTAAAATCGGGATAGCAATATTATTGATAATCCTGCTAAACACTGTAGTCTTTTTTGGCATAGAAGGCAGCAGCTATGTTGTGGTAATCCTGTCCATATTGTCTATAGGGATAATATTGTCGGTCATTTTTCCCGGGATTTTTGTAATGGACCTAAATAACTTAACACCTTTCTTTGCCCTTGGCATTCTGCCTGTTTTTCTGACAATATTCTTCATAGCTGAAGCATTTTTCGGCTGGGAATCCGTAACCTACCTTGCGGAAGAAACTAAAAACCCCGAAAGGGTAATACCAAAAGCGCTGGTTTACGGGACCATTATCGTAGGGGTTATTGCAACATTGATATCTCTGGTTTCCCTTGGCATAATTCCCTGGCGCATTTTATCCAACACTTCCGCTCCTTTATCATTGGTTTTTGAGAGCATCTATGGAAGCCTTGGCAGCATGCTAAATTTTGGCGTCTTTATAGCCTTAATAGGATCCGCAGCCGGCGGCATGGTCACGATGCCCAGGCTTATTCTCGCTTTAGCAAGAGACAAATTATTTATTGCGCAGCTTGCGGACATACACCCAAGGTTCAAGACGCCTTACAAGGCAATAATTTTCCAGACAGTGATCAGCTTTGCTGTTTTTGGCATGGCTTTTGGAAAGTACATCACGCTCCTAACCCTATTATTGCCCTTAGGCCTGATAATGTACATCCTGACTGTATTGACTGTGCCCATACTAAGGTACAAGCATCCTGAAGCAATAAGAAGCTTTAGGGTCCCTTTTGCAAAGATAGGCTCTTTTCTCCTCATTTTATTCATGGCATCATTGATTGCATTATGGATAATGCAGGAGCCTAATGCACCGCAGATTTTAGGCCTGAGCCTCTCATTCATTGCAATTGGCATACCAATCTACCTGCTCTTGGAGGTTTATTATGACCCTGACGCAATCGTAAAAGTCAATGACGCTTTGGCTTACTTTACCCTGTTTACAGAAAGGTTCATACTGCCAAAAAATATAAGGAAGGAAATCCTTACCCTGATGGGGGACATAAAAAACAAAAGCATTTTGGAATTCGGCTGCTCTGTAGGCACTTTAACGGTGCACCTGGCAGAAAAGGTAAGGCCTGCCGGCAAAGTATATGCAACAGACCTGTCAAAAAAAGATTTGATAATAACAAGAAACAGGATGAAAAAAAGAGGGCATGAGCATGTCATTATAATCCATGATGAGCACCAAATAAACAGGGTTCATCCTGATGTGCCTTATGTTGATGCAATCGTAAGCATAGGCATGATGGGCTACCTGCAGGACGTAAAGAAAGTTTTGGGGGAGATGCGCGAGCTTCTTCCTTATGGCGGCAAGATTGTTTTTGTGGATTATGCTGATTTTTTCAAGGTAATCCCGAATGTCGCATGGCTGAGCAAAGATTCCACAATAGAAAAAATCTTTCGCGAAGCAGGCTTTTCCGTATTTGTTTCACGAAAAAAAGGGATGTTCTGGAACTATGTGTTTGTTTATGGAATTAAGTTCCACCAGGATATTCCCTATGTTTGATTGTGTCTGGTTTAGTTATTGACTGGGGCATGAATAGTCTCTTGCACCTTTGCTGTTTTTATTTCTTGTAAAATAATTCTAGTTGAGCGCCTATCCACCAGTCAATAGACTGGATGGCATTTACGGCGCTCAATATTTATTTAATAAGACGACAAAATAGTCTGGTTTGTTGACGAATATTTTTGCCTGTCCAAGTACCTCATGTAGAACTCCAAGTCGCTTACGTTTCTTATGTCATAAGCCGGGTTCCACAAGCCGGAGTTCCAAAAATAGCCTCCTTCCCACTTGTTGGCTTTTAGCCAGGGCATCAGCCTGAAAAGATTTCTTGCCACATAACCCTTCAGCATTTTGGCAATTTGTGGCTTGCTGTATAAGCCCATGTCGATTATCATGTGCGCATGGTCTGAGCCAAAAGCAAGCTTTTGGCAGTTTATTTTCTAAGTAGGGATTGCTAAATCCTGCCACTTGACGGTGCCAAACTCTATTAGACATACGTACACCTTGCCTGATCCACCGATTATGTTGCTATACGTGACCATCCTTCCAGCCTCCGATGAATCATCACAATCAGCGCTAGGAGGAGGTTCACTAGTTATAACTGGCATTTGTATATAGTTGCCTACAACCTGCAATCTGCTTACCGGCGCCGTCGTCCCGATGCCGACGTTGCCGCCATTGGCTAAGTAGACGCGATTGGTTCCATCAGAATCTTGAATCAAGAGACCGTTGCTGTGGCGAATAATCGGATTACTGGCGCTTTCCAAGAAGAGGCCAGAGCCATACACCTGCAATGAAAACGAAGGATTCACCGTCCCGATGCCGACGTTGCCGCCGTTTGGGTTTAGCAATATTGGAAATGCGGCACTGTTAGCAAGATTATGAGCCTGTAACCAAACTCCCCAAGGTGATGCGTCCGCAGTTCCTATATCTAAATAGATATCCTGCGCTGTTCCAAAACGTGCTGTCCCTTTCGTTTGAGCACCGCCACCGGTTGCTATTGGATAACCTTGATTTGAACTGAATGCGTCTAAACGGAGATTTGGCCCCGTCGTCCCGATGCCGACGTTGCCGCCATTTGGATTAAGGATTAAATTTCGCTGGGCCACCATGTGCGTAAAAGGATTTATGAACCCGTAATTGCCCGATTGGTCGTATCCCAGCTCCAGATAATTCTCGCCTGTAACTGGATCGGTTCCTGCCAGATTTGGGACAAACGTCAGATGAGAAAGGTTTGTTTTCACCTCTAACTTCGCCCCGGGCAGCGTCGTCCCGATGCCGACGTAGCCTGCATTACTAATTCTCATTCTTTCAAATGCAGTTGTTCCTCCAATAGGTGTTGTAGAAAATCCTAAATATGTACCATGTGCAGTTGAATTCCATGTTTCAGCAGCATAAGCTCGTATATACGCACCATCACCGTAAGCTGTTCCGTCATAACCATCAAAAATGACATTACCTAGAACATCTTGAGCAATAACTCCAGAAGGGGAAGATGGACTGCCTCTTGCCTTTCTTAGCCTAATTTGGGGAGCACCTGCATGGTCTGATATTTGATGAACAGTTAATCCCCTAGGTGCACTTGTGCTTGTGTCAACAATGTACAAAAGTGTTTCTGGAGAGGTAGTCCCGATGCCGACGTTGCCATTATCAGCAACAAATAATTTGCTGTCAACATCAATTGTTCCGGACTTTATTATGACATCGCCTGCGCTTACAAAAAAAGCCATTATTGCCAATAGGGCTACCGCTATATTAATTTTAAAAATCGGGGAGAGAAAGGTATTTGGCATTGGTTTTTTATTTATTGAATTCATTTTTTTGTTGTCTATGCCTTCATATCCCTTTGTTTTTTTCATGTTTCCACCTCAGATTGTTTTTATGGATTCCCCGTTTGCGTAAGGGCGCCCTTTAAGTAAAAATTGCCAGTCTCATCAATAAAGCTGAGTATATTGCCGCTGCTGTCCTTTACAATGAAATCATTGCTTGCAGCAGAAGGATTCAATGACTCCTGGTTCTCAAAAAGGCTTCCCTTGATGAACATATCTCCCGTAACGAGGTTTACTACTGTAACAGCATTATTATCCCTGTCCTTGAAAATGAATTCGTCATCGTTCGTGATCGGAGGATTTGGGATACCTTGGCTGAGGCTGCCTTTCAGGATTGCATTCCCGGTTATATCAAATGACATGGCGTTGGATATGCTTTTCATAAGCAGGCTTATGACGCTCGGGCATATGCCGCAGTCAGCCTGGCAAATTGAGCAGCTTTCATATCCCTCGCACACGCTGTCTCCGCAATTTGTCTCGTCAGTGTCCAGGGAGCCTGTACAGCCGGCATCAGCCATGTCAACTGCCAAGTCGCCGTCATTATCAATGGCATCGTCGCATTCCAGCCCTGCAGCCTGCAGGTATACTACGCCATCGGTTTTCCTGATCTGGTTCGAGCCTGCAACAATGTTGCCTACGACATTATCCTCTAAAAACAAAACATACTCCTTGTCAAGATATGTCACGACCAGCTCCCGGCTGTTCTCTATGGAGATATCATAGCTGTTTCCTTCTATTGTAGCCGGAAGAGTAAAAACCCTGGCATAGCCATCGCTCACTGATATTGCAAGCTCTATCTCATTTTTTGCCAATGTGGCTATGTCTTCCGCAGTCTGCTGCCTTTCGCTTTCTCTTGCATCAAGGATTTTTGATGTTATAACTGCAATAAAGCTGAGAAATATTATAAACATGAAAGATATTAATATTACAAATTCCATCGCGAACTGGGCTTTGTTTCTTTTGCCGGTTTTCATTCTGTATATTTGCTTATAAGAACCTGTTTGCCGTTATTGTATGACTGGAAACTTATTTTATTGAGTCCCAGATCTGCAATTTCCGAAAGCGAGCATCTTTCGCCCTGGCAGTTTGATAATGATGATGTTATATTTACAGATGAAAAGAACACTGCCTCATTCTCTCCGATAGCAGTGGTTATATTGAAGACAAGCTCGCGGTTGCCTATGATGTATATGTCATTAACGCTCTCCGGCATGTTAAACTGCAGCACAATCTTTGAATTCTGCCCGGAAAAATAAACATTTTCAGCTGTATCTATCATGCCCCTCCCCATCTGGCTTATCTGCGAGTCTAAAATCTGCGTATTGGACTCTGAAGTATATCTGAAGAATAGGTAAGTTGCGGGCACTATTATGGCTAAAGTTAATGCAATTATCATTATGTATTCAAGTGCGCTTTGTGCTCTGATTTTCATGGCCTGTTTACAACTGCAGTTATTTTTCCGTTTATAGTATGTTCAGGGCAGTTTGCTGTTTGGGTGGAGCAGTAGTTCATGGTGATTTTGGCGTCTGTCCTTTCCCCGATAATAAAGGTGCCATTTTGGCAGCCGAGGAATACAAAATCCATATCTGTGTCTGCTGCCCAGTCAAAAGGTACTGCTGGAGGGCCGCTGCAGCTTAGCGGGTAAGATGCATCGTTAGTGATGCTGAAGCTTCTGACACTGACATCCTCGCCTATGTTATTGGCCAGCCTTAGCCTTACCTGGTCTCCCACAAAACTGTAGTCGATGCATTCAAATTGCGAAGGAAACAGGCATCTTTGAGGCAGAAACTTGGAAAAGTCAAAAAGACCAAAGTAATATAAAGCTCCAATAGCGACTAATATAACAACGAAAGCCCATATATATGTGGTAAGAAATTCCAATGCTGCCTGTGATTTTAAATTGCGTGATGTTAAATTGCGAAGCAATTTATGGCTATTAACCAATTTATGGCTTTTACATGCTTTCTTATGCATCTTAACCTCTTTTTCGCTTTTAAGCAATTTCTATTATAATTCCTATATAAAAGTTATGATTGCTGAAGAAAAAAATTAAAAATTAAGTAAAATGCCAGAAATTAAGTTACTGTGGTGAATACTTCCCCTGAAACCTCCCTTAGATATGTCGGGCTTGTTTTCGCCAGATGATATCTTATTGCAATCAGAACTTTTGCCTTATCACCCTTACTAAAGCCTATAGCCGCAGGATTGCAATTGTTAAATGAGATGTCTATGATGTCACCGGTTTCCCACGTAAAAGAGCCTGTTACCCCAGAGCCTGTTATGGAATTTAGTGTGCATAAAAAAGGTGTAAAAGACTCTGTCGACAGGTTAATGTCAGCTTCGACTGCAGGTATGACTATTGGCTCCCCTATTGAATTTTTCAGCCTTATATCAAAAGTCCCGTCGCTTCCTGTTGTTCCGTAACCCACCCTGAAATCAACGCATGTTATTTCAGTCCCGAAAGTGCACCTGTCTGGTAGGATTTTGCTTGGTTTCAATATTCCAAAATAAGCCAGCGCCCCTATCATAACTATAATAACAAGGAAAGCCCATGCATATGTGGTAAGAAATTCCAATGCTGCCTGTGATTTTAAATTGCGTGATGTTAAATTGCGAAGCAATTTATGGCTTCTTGAAACTCTTTTCATCAATTTTTACCTCTCTTGCAGTCAAAAAAGTCCCAAAGAACAACCCGATGATAAGTATCAAAACAGATGTCAAGCCTATAAAGATTTTATGGTTCTTGGGTTCGGCATTTTCAACCTCTTTTTCTAAAACCATCTTTTTTTGTTAGATTGATATATAAAGTTTTCGATTTGGGGCTCTGTCCCAAGAGAAGGTTAGCATCAATGTCACGAGCGATTTCTAATGCAAAACATCAGATGCGGAAGGGGATGTTCCAGTGAGATGCGACGAGCGACTTTTTAGCGAGTCGCTCGCAATTCACGAGGGAACCGCAAACCAGCTTTTCCAGCAAAGAAGCGAGTCGATGCTAACCCGAGCAAAGCGAGTCTTGGGACAGAGCCGATTTGGATATTGCCCTTTGAATGAGCGGTTGTCAAAAACCACCAATCAGAGATTGGTGGCATGTTTTGTGTTAGTAATAATATAAGTGGTTTTTGACTCAGCGAAGGTTTCACGAAGTGAAACTCACGAACGCAGTGAGATTATCCGCCACTATTTGTCCGCCAATCATAGATATGGCGGAATTTTAGCGTATTAAATTATATCTATCGGCCTGTACTTAATCCTTCTATTGCCGTCTATGTCAATAATAACCTCTACCCAGTACCTTCCTGCTTGCGCATCTTCCGGAATTTCCAAAGTCAAGACTTTTGAAGCTTCCTGGCCATCATTAACTTCTGCCTTTACAGTTGAGCTTCTTATTCCCAAGTCTTGTATTATAGCTGTAAGCCTTGCATCCTTTAAGTCTTCATCCCCTTGGTTTTCAAACCTTACAAAAACATTTAATTCGTCTCCTGGTTTTGGAAATTCATTGTCAAAAGCAATGCCGCCTATATATACTATATTGCGAACGTCTGAAGTTGTTGACTCTGTTGCCTCTACAATCTTTGAGTCTGTTGCAGTCAAGCTTCCATCTGAAACTGTAACAGTTATAGTATAAGTGCCTTCCTCTGCGTATGTATGTGTTGTTTCTATCATTCCATTAATAACATTGCCTGTTTCCACAGTCCCGTCGCCAAAATCCAGTATAAATGTTAAAGCATCTCCTTCTGGATCGCTTGCTGTTGCAACAAAATCAAATTCAACTTCTTCAGTTACTTCGCTTCCCGGCTCTATTATGTTTACTGTTGGCCCATCATCTACCGATAGCACATTAATCCTGAATGTGTCCCAAGTCGTCAAGCCGCCTTCATCTGTTGCGCTCACGGTTACATCTGAAAAGCCGTTTTGGTCTGGTTGCGTTACACAGTCTATAAACCCGTCAGAATCCAGTATACAGCCATAAGTCAACAAGGTTGCCTATAAACCCTTCATCCTCGTTGACAGTTTGGTCCGGTATAGATAATACTGGCGGTTCATTTACCTCTCCATCGCCGTCTACTGGTCCTGGTCCTTCTTCGCCTGGAGCTACTGGCTCAGTTGGAGCTACCGGTTCGGTTGGAGTTGCTGGTTCGGTTGGAACTTGTGGTGCTGCTGGCTCAGTTGGAACTGCTGGTTCGGTTGGAACTTGTGGTGCTGCTGGCTCAGTTGGAACTGCTGGTGTTGTTGGAGCTGCTGGTTCTGATGGTTCTGTAGGCGCTTCTGGTCCTGAGCCTCCGTCTCCGTCATCTCCTCCATCACCTGAGCCTCCGTCTCCGTCATCTCCTCCATCACCTGAGCCTCCGTCTCCGTCATCTTGAGCCATAACACTGCTTATAGAAAGACCAAATGACAATATTACTATCAAAATAAAAATAACAAAGGAAAGGATATTTTTTTTCATGAAAGTTCCTCCAAAAAGATAAAAAGAGCTGTTTAGCCCTTCTTAGCTACGCTAGGATCAACAATCTGGACACCAGCTCTCCTGAAGTTGTAACCCCTTTCCTGCATGTAGGTTAGAGGATTTAAGTCATTAACAACATTTCCAGCTCTTATTAAGATGTGTTTTTCGACCAATTTTCTAAACGGTCCTAGATCAATTGGCGCATACGCCCTATCCCATGCATCAGTAGTGGCAAATGTCGTAGAGGATTCTGTTGTTGTTCTCTCTGGAAGTCTTTCCTTCCATGCTTCATTATATGCAGACGCTCCAATAGCGCTTTTCAATTCATCTAAGCTCCCCACATACCTAAGATGGGCTGAAGTTCTGCTCTTAGCACTGAATCCAATATTTCCAGGTGTATCTCCTGGCCTGTTATAGCCGATCCCAAAGTAAACCATAATATCACCAACCTTAACAGCGTCTCTATGATTTACTGGTTCAGTAGCAACCTCTAGGGCTTTCGTATAGCCAACTGGAGATTCAAATTTGACTCCCTGCTCCTTCAGCCCCTCATACATACTGTCTCCGACACCTGGTTCGACTGCTCTTACCATAAACTCAAGTGTGTCCATATTGGTGTATCTCTCAACCCTTTTAGGATCTATATCCTTTAATTTTGCAATTGCAGTTTTTTGCTGCTTAACTCTTCCCCCATAGGCTTTTTCTGCATAGCCTAGGAGCTCTTTTCTTGCAATATTAACGCTTTTATCGCCGAATTTAGCAATTACTTTAGCCCTATCCGCTTCATTCATCTTGCTTAAATCAAGAACCAAAGAGTCTCCTGAAAATAAGTAGTCTAAATTTTTAGGAGTCCTTTCTACTTTCATTTTCTTTGAGAAAGGTTTAACTCCAGCTTCTGTTGTTCTCCAGGCAATCTGATCAGAAAGCACGACATTATCTAAGTTCATACCAACCCAGATTGTTTTAGGTGATTTTTCTCCAAAAGTAAGAGTCATATAATTTCTTGCATCATCTGTAACATGTTTTCCCAAATCAAGTCCTGCCTGTTCAGCAATATAACCCATAACCAAATTTCCAGTCATGTCTTTTACAACGGGAATTACTATTGTTTGCCTGGCATCAGCTGCAAATGCGCTTATCGGCGCTAATAGACCGGAAGCAGTTAAAGCTGCCGCACCATTAAGAAAATCTCTTCGTGTAATAATTTTATTATCTAGGCTCATTTTAATTTACCCCCAAAGTTTTTTGTTAAAAATTATAATTTATGCAAGCAAAACAAATTGTATATTTAAACCTTTCGTTTTTGTTACTATTTTAAAATGAATACATATTTCATTGCATTATCTTTTTATATTGTATTTGGTTTTTTAAATGCAGGATATTAATAATAGGCGCGGGTTCTGCTAGAAGGTATTTAGCGTATATGTGGTAAAAAAGGAAAAATTTATATAGATATGTTACAATGATGTAACATATGTTACAAAAAAGTAGTATGCAAAGGACTGCTGAAATCTTTTTCCTTAATCCGGCTAAAAGCCATTACCTTATTGACATCAGCAGAAAAATAGGCATAGCGCATACATCTGTAAAGAGCAGCCTTGTCAAGCTTATAAAGCTGGGATTAATAGAGGAAGTTAAGGAAAAAAAGGGCACTAGGATCTTCCCGGTTTACAGGGCCAAAAAAGAGGATAAAACCTTTAGAGAATGTAAAAAAATACATAATTTAAGTTTTCTTCTGGAATCAAAATTAATAGAGTTTATAGAAGAAAAATTAGCTCCAAAATGCATAGTTCTATTCGGCAGCTATGCAAGAGGGGAGGATGCTGAAAACAGCGACATAGACATTTTTGTCGAGTGCAAAAAGGAAGATTTAGGCCTGGGAAAATTTGAAAAAAATCTTGGCAGAAAGATAGAGCTCCATTTCAGCGAGAATTTTGCTTCATATCCAAAAGAATTGAAAAATAATATTATAAACGGCATTGTTTTAAGCGGCTTTCTGGAAGGGTATAAATGATAATTAAAGTTACAGCAGACAAGGAAAAAGCGGAATCTCTTATGAAAATGGCAGATATAACTTTGGAAAGGCTGAGGGAAACAGACATAATGAAGTATCCAAGCAATACTCTAATTGATTACTATGATGCAATTCATAAGCTGATGGAAGCCCTTGCTGTGAAGGAAGGTGTAAAAATAAAAGGCGAAGGCGCTCATCAGGAGCTCATTGATTACATTGCCAAAAAGCATGGTTTGGCTGAGCAGGCAAGGCAGTTTCTTCAGCAAATGAGGGACTACAGAAACCGCATTTCTTATGAAGGTTTTATGATAAACAAAAATTACATTAAGTTAAACCAGGATAAAATTAATGAAATCATTGGATTACTTTGTAAGAAGTTGAAAATATCTTAAGCAAAATTTTTTGTATATTATACATTGGCATTCTATCTCAGTTTAACAAATATTAAAAATACACCTTAATTCTCATTTTTCATGATATCAATTATAGGCGCAGGCCCCGCAGGCTCCTATCTTGCATACTTGCTGGCAAAAAAGGGAAAAGAAGTAGCTTTAATAGAAGAGCATGAAAAAATAGGAAGCCCGGTTCAATGCACTGGAATAGTAACATCTTCCATTGAAAAATTTGTAAAGCTGCCAAATGATGTAATTGCGAATAGATGCAGCAAAGTCATTGTTATTTCCAAAAATAGCAGGATTACGGCAAATACAGATGAGGTAGTGATGTGGCGCAATAAATTTGATGAGTTCCTGGCAAACATGGCAATAGATGCAGGAGCAAAAATTTTGACAAACCACCAATTTATCGGTTTCAATGGAAAACACTCAATAAAGGTAAAAAACAGGGATAATGATGAGACTAAAGAAATAATTGCCGATTATGTTGTTGGCGCTGACGGCCCCAGCTCCCAAGTTGCAAAGGCTGCCGGCTTAGAGCCAATAAAAAAATTCTACATCGGCATGCAGGCAAAAGTAAAATTAAAAACAGACATAGAAGCATTTGAAACTTATTTTTCCAACAGCGATTTTCCTCAGTTTTTTGGCTGGGTTGTTCCTGAAAGCGAAGATACTGTAAGGCTGGGCTTAGGCTCTTCCAGCAATGCAAAAGAGCATTTCTACAGGTTTTTGGAAAAAAGGACAGACTCAAAAGAGATATTATGCTGGGAATCTGGAATATTCCCCTTATACGATCCAAACAAGACTATTCAGAAGGACAATGTTTACCTGGTTGGCGACGCAGCCGCTCAAGTGAAAGCTACCACTGGCGGCGGCATTATACCGTCGTTAAAAGCCGCTGAAATTTTATGCGGCTGCATTGTAAACAAAAAAGACTATAATAAGGAATTCAAAAAGAGAAAAGCTGGCAGGGAATTATTATTGCATCTCAAAATAAGGAATATGTTAAATAAATTTTCTGACAATGATTATGATTATTTACTGGGATTGATGAAACAGGAAAGGGTAAAGAAAACTTTGAAAAAATACGACCGCGACCAGCCTATGCCATTGGTTTTAAGCCTGTTGTTAAAAGAGCCGAGATTTCTGAAGTTCTCAAAATTTTTATTTTAATTATTTATTTTTGTTGCATAATTTTATTGATTTTTATTTTATTGTCTTAATAATATTGTCAAAACAAAAGATTTTTAATATGACTTTGAATACTCGGGGAAGAGTTTTATGGAAGAGAAAAAAGATGATGATGATATTTCTATTGACTTAAGCAAAATTACGGGCTTTTTCAAAAGAAGGAAGGAAGATGAAAGAAAGCATGATGTGCATGCAGGAATGGAGGATAAAGCCATAGAAGCCAAGCAGGAAGAACAAAAAACAGAAGATGAGGAAATCAGTATAGACTTTTCAAGGATAAGGAATATTTTCAAGGCGAAAAAAACTGAAGCCCATGAAGATAAAAAGCGCGAAGAATACAAAGCCGAAAAAGTGCATGCAGAGGAGAAAAAAGACGATGATGAGATAACTATTGACTTCTCAAAAATAAAAAGCATATTCGGGGCAAAGCCCAAGCATGACGAAGAGAAAGAACAAAAACACCATGAGCGCAAAACAGAGCACCATGCAGAAGCAAAAAAGGAGGATGATGAAGTCTCATTGGATTTCTCAAAAATAAAAAATATCAAAAATATTTTCAGAAAAGACGAAAAAGCTGCGGCAGACGAGGATATCGCCATAGATATAAAAAAAATAAAGGACTTCTTTGTGAGGCATAGAATCCTGTTATTGCTGCTCATACCGATCTTCCTCTCAATTTTTTTAAGGGTGCAGCCGGCATATCTTCCTATAACGGACAAATGGGCAGCTGATACTGTAATAAACAGCATAAAATCGCAAATAAGCGGCCAGATAAGCCAGCAGTATCCGAATCTTCCTGAGCAAAACAGGAATGCGTTGGTTGAAAACGAGTTGCAGAAAGTATTAAGGCAGCAGAAATCCCAGATTGACCAGCAGATTAAAGCAACATCAAACGCCTTTAAGTCAAGATTGCAGGACGACTCAGGCCAGACTTATCTGTCTTCAATAGACCCATTTTACTGGATGAGGCATACGCAGAATGTATTGAAAAATGGCCATCCTGGTGATGAAATAAGGGATGGAAAGCCGTGGGACAACCATATGCTCGCACCTGGAGGCAGGCCAGTGCCTTTTGATATGTTCCACGCCTACTTTCAGGCTTACTTATTTAAATTCTTAAGTTTTTTTAACAGGGATATCGGATTAATGAAGGTTGCGTTTTACATGCCTGTGCTGATTTCAGCCCTTGCCGTAATACCCGCATTTTTCATAACCAGGAAAATTGCAGGAGATTTTGGCGGTTTTATAGCAGCAACTATTGTAGCGATACACCCTTCTTTTCTGATAAGGACAATGGGCGGGATTTCAGACACCGATGCTTATAATGTTGTTTTTCCATTGCTGATAACATGGATTTTTTTAGAAGCTTTGGAAGCAAAGAGCATAAAAAACAGCATAATCTTAAGCGCTATAAGCGGATTGCTGGTTGGGTTGTTTAGCTTTGCATGGAGTGGCGGCTGGTGGTATATTTTTGATTTCATTCTGGCTTCTACGGTGCTTTATATAGCCTATTACACATTCGTCCATAAAAACGATTTAATCAGGAATTTTTCCGGCTTTGTAAGGCAAAGGACAATAAAAAATTCCGTCGGATTTTTGTTGATATTTTGTATAGTATCCGCATTAAGCGTGACGCTCTTTGTAAACTTCTCCCAGTTTACGGGCTTTGCAAAGAATCCAATGGGGTTCGCAAGGCTAAAAGAGGTCGGCATTACAACAATATGGCCGAATGTTTTTACAACCGTAGCAGAGCAAAATCCCGCTTCATTGAATAGCGTAATCGAGCAAATTGGTTTTGGAAAAACATTCTTCTTTTTGATCGCATTGATGGGCATAGCACTTACAGTAACAAGAATCAACGATAAAAAGTGGTGGTTTATTGCGGGAACTTTAGTTTGGTATGTTGCAATATTTTTTATTAATGTGCAGAATCTAAATATATTTTTGCTGTTGATAAGTATCCCTATAATAATCAGGATTTTAATAGCGCTTTGGGAATCTGACACGATTATAGACATTAAATATGCTATTTTGCTTGTTTTGTGGTTTGTGGCAACAACATTTGCAAGTACAAAAGGCGTAAGATTTACGCTGTTGCTGGTTCCGGCGTTTTCAATCGGATTTGGAGTTGCTCTTGGCCAGTTCTACAGGTATGCTGCAACACTAATTTCAAAAGGCTTAAGCGTAAATAAAATGGTGTCGAAAACAGCTTTGGCAATTTTGCTGATTTTGCTCATTATACCTCCTTACATATCCGCAAGAGATACAGCAAAAAACAGCGTTACAGATTTTGACGACTCATGGAGGGTTTCATTGGAAAAAATCAAAGAAGACTCGAAGCCTGACGCCATAGTTAATTCATGGTGGGATTTTGGCCACTGGTTCAAGTTTTGGACGGACCGTGCAGTGACATTTGACGGAACAAGCCAAAATACCGATCAGGCTCATTGGATAGGGAAAGTACTATTAACGGATAATGAGGATCTTGCAATAGGAATCCTGAGAATGCTTGATTGCAGCGGCTATGCCGGGGGTACACGCGCATTTGACGCATTGGTGGGGCTAACAGGCGATGAAATAAAGGCTATAGATTTTATGTACAGGATAATGCCGGAAAGCAGGGAAGAGGCGGAAAATATTTTATTAAGGGAATTTAACAAAAATCAGACTGAAAATGTCCTTAAACTTACGCATTGCCAGGCTCCACAGGATTATTTTATCACCTCAGGGGACATGGTTGCAAAAAGCGGAGTATGGGCCCATTTCGGCAGCTGGGATTTTGACAGGGCTTTAATCTATAACACGCTAAAAAAGAAGGAATATGCAAATAATCTGGACAAAAGCTCTAAGTTTTTGCAGGATAGGTTCAATTACTCCAAGGGCGATGCAGAAAACATTTATTATGAGGTGCAGTCTATAACAACAAGCGACCAGGCAAACGGCTGGATTGCGCCGTGGCCCGGATACGCAGGAACAGCGGGATGCAGCGCAAATAACGATATATTGACATGCAGCAATGGATTTATAGTAAATCTCACAGACAAGGAAGTCTTCGCAAATGCCGAACAAGGCGTTGTCCATCCAAAAAAAGCGTCTTTCCCGACAAACGATGGGATCGCTTTAATGGAATTTAACGAATCGCTGGTTAAATTGCAGAACGGAAGGGAATTAGGATTTGCGCTTATAAAAAAAGGGGACAGCTACGGGGTGGTCCAGATGGATTCTGACCTCGTTACATCTATGTTCACAAGGTTGTTTTATCAGGATGGAATAGGGCTGAGGCATTTCAAAAAATTCAGCGACGAGGTAAGCATATTTGGAAGCAGGATAATAGTCTGGAAAGTCGACTGGGAGGGAAAAGAGAAAAATATTATTGAGGCTCCAGAAGAAGAGGCTGTACCAGAGAAAGTAACGGAAGAGAGCAATAAAGAAACAGTTAATGGGGTAAAGGTGTCAAATACCTCCGAAAATACATTATAATTTTTAAATTCTTGTATATTTCCATTAGCCATGAAAAGCAAAGTATTTGCTGTGATACCGGCACATAACGAAGAGAAGCATATCAGCAATATAGTCAGGCAGACAAAAAAATATGTTGATAATGTTATTGTGGTTGATGACGGCAGCAAAGACAGGACAAAAGCCATGGCAGAAAAAGGAAAAGCATCTGTATTAAGGCACATAGTTAACCTCGGCAAAGGCGTTGCTGTAAAGACTGGCTGTGATTATGCAATAAAGCATAATGCGGATGTTATAATTGTCATAGATGCCGATGCCCAGCATGATCCAAGAGAGATTCCAAAATTTCTTGCTGGTATAAAAAAACACGATGTGGTGCTCGCTTACAGGAACATAAACCGGAATATGCCCCTGATTTTGAGGTTCGGAAACCGGTTCATAAACAAAACAATAAGGTTTTTATATGGAGTAAAAATCAGGGACAGCCAGTGCGGCTACAGGGCATTTACCTCAGGCGCCTACAAAAAACTAAGGTGGAAAGCCTCTGACTACAGCATGGAAAGCGAGATGATTGCCAAGATTGGAAGGCACAGGCTTTCTTATGCCGAAGTGCCGATAGAGACAATTTACTCGGATAAATACAAAGGAACAACGATATTG
>JACPDF010000014.1 GCA_016184145.1 Candidatus Woesearchaeota archaeon
CATGAACCTCTCTGGTAGCGATAGAAACTACCCCCTTATTGAAATCTTCAAATGAATTTCCATTATCTTTTGAAATATAGATGCCATTCCCGTTTGGGCCGACAAATATTTTATCCTCATAAGTAACTATTTCTCCAATCCAACCGGGAGGAAGCCCTTGTGATGCTAGCTCTGTAAATTTTTTCCCATCACTTGATACCCAAAGTTTTGGATCAGGATTCCATGTTGCTGCATAAATATAATTTTCATCAGCACCGATGCCAGTAACTTCATCAAGCCCTCGAATCATCTCCCACCCCGAGTCATCAGGAGTTCTTTGATAAAGCTTGCCACTAAACCTAGCATTAAATTGAAGTTCTGCTCCAAGAAGATAAAGCTTATCTTTAAAATTTAAAAAACGAGCAGTCTTTAAATTATCAAGTCCTTGGTTAGAGAAAGTCCATGAATTGCCTTTGTCTTTTGAGATAAAAACTCCATCATCACGTGTAGCAAGATACATTGTTGAGCCCCAAAAATAGAGATGATTAAAATCGTAATGCTTGTCAAAAGTATACTGTTTCTCCCAGTGTTCCCCCTGATCATGGGAGACTAAGAGCATACTCGTCTGGTCTGCAGTATGGCCTGGAACATAAATAGTTTTAGAATCAAGCGGATCAAGAGCTAAAGTATGTGAATTAAAATTATCAAGACCAATATCTCTTATCATTGCATCGCACATCCCACGCCAGCTCGCTCCATTGTTTATAGTTTTGGCCACACAGGCAATCATTTCTGGAACGTAGGCGATGTTTGCATTGCTTGGATCAGTCACAATATCAAAGGCGCGGACTTCTGGAATGCCGTATCCAACTGCAATTTGTTTCCATGAATAATCTGATTGAAGTTCATAAATTCCGCCCGAATACAAAGATGCCCAAACGGTTCCTTGGTGAAGAATCATTCTAATTACTATTCCGCCAAGCGGCCCCGATGTTTGTGTCCAACCAAGCACATCTTCATCTGGAGGAAGATTAAATCCAGAATCATCTTTGTCTTCAACAACAGGTTCTAGATCTTCCGCTGCTTCCTGTTGGACATCTTTAACAATGGGTTCTGGCACATCATCTATAGGAACTTCTTGAGGAGCGCAGCCACTACTCAGCATAACCAGAAAAATAGCACAAATTGCCAACATCACTTCTTTTTTCATCATAAGCTACCATTTTCACGATGTTTAATAATGTTTCTGAAAGCTAAGATAAAATATTAGTCATCGTTACGGAATTCCCCCTCGTTCGTCGTTTCGAAATGTCCCCCTATCAGTCGTTTAGTCACTAAAAATTATGAACTTAACGACATATTTTTAAACCTTTGAATATTATGAATTTTTCATGCACTACTCAAAGCTTGTTGAAATCTATGAAAAGCTTGATGCTACTACAAAAAGGCTTGAGCAGACTGATGTTATATCAAAATTTCTGAAAGAAGTAGATGTAGCTGACTTGGGAATCACAATTCTTTTGCTGGAAGGCCGCATCTTCCCAAGATGGGATGAAAGGGAAGTGGGCATAGCATCCAAAACAATGCTTAAGGCAATATGCGTTGTATCAGGGGAGCCTATAAGCAGGATAAATTTTGAATGGAAGAAGACTGGAGACCTGGGAACAGTTTCCTATAATCTCATAAAAAAGAAAAAGCAGTCGACATTGGGCTCGCACGAGCTTACTGTGAAAAAAGTCCTGAAAAACCTGATGGAGCTCGCAGCTATTGAAGGCCATGGCTCTGTCGACAGGAAAATATCGCTCGTAGCCGAGCTTCTTACATCAGCAAAGCCGAATGAAGCGAAGTACATTGTAAGGACAATATTGAATGATATGCGCATAGGCGTGGGGGAAGGCACGATAAGGGATGCAATAGTCTGGGCATTTTTTGGCGATAAGCTAAAAGCAGAATACAGCAAAGAAGAGCATAAGCTCATGGTTGAAGACAGGGCAAAATACAATGAATATGCTGATGCTGTCCAGAAGGCATACGATATAGCGAACGATTTTGCCCCTGTGGCAGAAGCCGCAAAAAAGCATGGATTAAGCGGTCTTGAAAAGATGGAGATGCAAATTGGAGTCCCATTAAAAGTAATGCTTGCATTGAAAGTAGACAATATAGATGAAGGCTTTGAAAGGTGCGGGAGGCCTGCAGAATTTGAGTTCAAGTACGATGGGATGAGGATGCAGATACACAAAAACAACAACGACATAAAAATTTTTACTAGGCGCCTGGAAAACGTTACAGCGCAATTCCCCGAAGTTGTTGAAGCTGTGAAAAAATACGTCAAAGAAAGCAAGGTTGTCCTTGATTCAGAGGCAGTAGGCTACAGCAGGAAAACATGGCGCTATTTGCCTTTCCAGAGCATATCCCAGAGGATAAAGAGGAAATATGGCATAGAAAAGATGTCAGAGCAGTATCCTGTTGAGGTAAATGTTTTTGACATAATAAACTACAAGGGAAAAAGCATTATCAGCAAGCCTTTTGAGGAAAGGAAGGAAATACTCAAAAAAATAATAAAAAACACGGCAAAAAAGATAGTTCTCGCAAAAAGCATAACAACCTCAGATAAAAAAGAAGTTCAGAATTTTTATGAGGAAGCTATTGATTCAGGAAATGAGGGCCTTATGATAAAGAAGCTCGATGCCCCTTACAAGCCCGGAGCAAGAGTAGGCTTTATGGTAAAATTAAAGCCCGCAAAGGAAAACCTTGATCTCGTAATAATAAAGGCTGAATGGGGCGAAGGTAAAAGGTCAAAATGGCTCAGCAGTTATACTCTTGCTTGCAGGGATGATGAAGGTAATTTCTTGGAAGTCGGAAAAGTAAGCACAGGCCTTAAGGAAAAAAGGGAAGAAGGCCTTAGTTTTGCGGAAATGACAGATCTGCTTAAGCCCCTCATAAAAAAGGAAGAAGGGAAAGAAGTTATGCTTAAGCCTAAAATTGTTATAGAAGTAGGTTATGAGGAAATCCAGAAAAGCCCCACTTACAGCTCAGGATATGCCTTAAGGTTTCCCCGCGTTATACAATTAAGGGACGATAAAAGTTCCGATGACGTCTCTCCTCTAAAGATGCTGGAAGCTTTCTATAACGAGCAAAAAAAGAAATAAATTATTTAAGTTATTTTTTATTGGCCGCTGCTGAGGCTTTCTGGTTTCTAATCCTGTTCAATTCAAAATCTCCCGCCAATAATCCCGTGCCAACCAGAACGATTATTATCGTCCAGCCGCTTGTGTTCCCGATATAATTAACTCCCAGATCCCTAAGGAAAAATAATGCTCCTACTACCAAAACAACAAGTCCGGTAAGCCTGTAAGCCGTTTTAGTGGGCATATAATCACCTCTTTTTTTAGATAGCAATATACTCTAATAACTACTATTTAAATCTTGGCATATTAGCCACAAAATTTCGCGTGTTTAGGCTGGAGTAAGACACTTTGGTGAATTTTCATGATAAACGAAATCATAAGGTTTAAATAAGAATTAATTACCCTCTTCCTCGCAAAATGGCATCGCTCCTTCAAAATTTATGGGGAAAATTTATTGAGAAAGTTGTTGCATCATCCTCAAAAATAATAGCAATAGTTATAATACTGGTTATTGGCTATATTATAATAAAAATAATAACAAGACTTGTTGCAAGGTTTTTTGACAAAGTTGATTTTGAGAGGGGTGTAGAGACTTTTATTGAAAATGCAATTAAAGTTATCTTATATGCAATACTTGTTATAGTTATCTTGGCAAATCTAGGCGTAAATGTTTCTGGATTGTTAGCCGGCTTGGGAATAATAGGCATTATTATTGGCTTTGCTTTGCAAGACACCCTTGGAAATTTGGCATCCGGGGTTTTTATCCTTTTCAATAAGCCTTTTAGGGTAGGAGACACTGTGAATATAGCCGGCATTGTTGCTGTTGTGGAAAAAATCGGCATAGCGGCATGCGAATTAAACAGCCCGGACAACATAAAAATTACAATACCCAACAAAAAAATATGGGGGGACATAATACAAAACTACACTGGAAATAAAATGAGAAAAATATTTAATCTTGAAGTGGGCATAAGCTACGATTCTGACATGGATAAAGCAATTAAAATTGTTAATGAAATTTTAAAAAATGACGGCAGGGTTTTAAAAGATCCGCAACCGGAAGTTGTTGTAAAAAGCCTTGCTGATAGCTCGGTGGTTCTTGCAATAAGACCTGCCGTGAAACCAGCTGATTACTGGCCTGTATATTTTGACGCTATAAAAGCCATAAAGCAGGAATTTGACAAGAATGGCATTGCAATACCGTTCCCCCAGCGGGATGTCTGGATTAAGGATATGCCGAAATCAGCTAAAAAAGGCAAAAAATAATTCTTTTGACGGATTAAAACCCTGACACCATTAAATTCAAAACCTTTATATATCACAGATAAATAATTCATTGCCTAAAATGACCATAGTCTCATTCAATTTTACAAAAATAGAAGCCGAAAAAAAAGAAGCAGGAAAGGGAAAGATAAACATAAACAATAATGTAGCTATAACTGATGTAGGTGAAAAAGACCTTTCCCTGGGCAATGAAAAGCAGAAAGTCCTAAGCTTTACTTTTGAATTTACTTCAACATACGAGCCGAAGATAGGCCTGATAAGGCTTGTTGGCGATGTTCTTTACATGGATGACTCTAAAAAAGTAAAGCAGATCCTTGATGACTGGAAAAAAGACAAAAAGCTTCCAAAGGACATAATGACTGGCATTTTGAACACAATCCTTAACAGGTCCAATGTGCAGGCTTTGATACTGAGCCAGGATGTAAATTTGCCGCCGCCAATTCTGCTGCCGAAAGTGCAGGTTGAGCAGAAAAAGTCTTGATTCTTAAGGATTCTTAAGTTCCGAATATTTAACAAAAGCAACAAAAATTTCTTTAAAATTTTTGAGCGTTTGGAAATCGTAGATTTCCAAAAGTTTTATAAAATAAGTAGCATTACAGAATAGTGCGAAAAATATGGAAAAATGGCAGACAAAGAGATAAAATTGAAGGTTGCGGAAGCCATACAGGATGACGTAAACAAAGGCATAGTTAGAATTGATTCTAGCTTTTTGAGTGAGATAGGAGTAAGGCCAGGCGACATAATAGAATTGGAAGGGGAAAGAAAGACTGTTGCTATAGCAGACAGGGCGTATCCTGGAGATATAGGGTTAAACATAGTGAGGATGGACGGCATCATAAGGAAGAATTCCAAAACAGGAATTGGCGAGATGGTCCAGGTAAGGAAAGCAAATGTCAAGGAAGGGAAAAAAGTCATAATTGCGCCTGCAAGAAAAGGCATTGTTATAAGAGCCTCTCCGGAGATATTCAAGCAAGGGCTGCTTGGAAGGGCTTTAACCAAAGGAGACATAGTTTCTCTTGGCGGAACAAGAAGAAGGCGCTCAACAACTATGGATAATCCTTTCTTTGAAGACGTTTTTAACATACTTGACGAGAGCATGATGGGCTTTGGCTTTAGCGATATAAAGTTCATCGTTGTAGATACAAATCCAAAGCAGCCAATAATAATATCGGAACAGACAGAAGTTGTTTTTAATCCCGAGGCCGTAGAGGTAAAGGAGGAGTTAGTTCCGGAAGTGTCCTATGAAGATATTGGCGGCTTAGACGATGAAATAAAGAAGATAAGGGAGATGGTAGAGCTTCCTTTGAAGCATCCTGAGATTTTTGAAAGATTGGGGATAGAAGCTCCAAAAGGCGTTTTATTGCACGGCCCCCCAGGTACAGGAAAAACTTTGCTTGCAAAGGCAGTAGCAAACGAGACAAACTCCCATTTTATCCTGATAAACGGCCCGGAAATCATGAGCAAGTATTATGGCCAGAGTGAAGAAAACTTAAGGAAGAAATTTGAGGAAGCCCAGAAAAACGCACCAAGCATAGTTTTTATAGACGAAATAGACGCCATAGCATCAAAGAGGGAAGAGACAAGAGGAGAAGTTGAAAGAAGGGTAGTTGCCCAGTTATTGGCATTGATGGATGGTTTGCAGTCAAGGGGCAAAGTAGTTGTTATTGCCGCTACCAATGTGCCTAATATTCTTGACCCGGCTTTGAGAAGGCCAGGAAGATTTGACAGGGAAATTGAAATTGGCGTTCCTGGAAAAGAGGGAAGATTGAACATTTTGAAGATACATACCAGAAATATGCCGCTTTCAAAGAATGTCAACCTTAAGGAGCTCGCAGCTATAACCCACGGTTTTGTAGGGGCTGATGTGTCTTCTTTGGCAAAAGAATCGGCTATGATTGTCTTAAGGAGAATTTTGCCTGATTTAAGATTACAAGAGGAACAGCCAATTCCTAAAGATATTCTGGAGAAACTAAGAATAACGCAAAAGGACTTTAGGGAAGCTTTGAAAGTTGTAAGGCCTTCTGCATTGAGGGAAGTCTTGGTGGAGATACCAAACGTAAAATGGGAAAGCATAGGTGGCTTAGAAGAGGTAAAGCAGGAGCTCATAGAGGCTGTAGAATGGCCTTTGAAAAACCCAGAATCCTTTAAGCGCTTAGGGGTTAAGCCGCCAAAAGGGATTTTGCTTTATGGAGCTCCAGGCACTGGAAAGACAATGCTTGCAAAAGCTGTAGCGAATGAAAGCCAGGCAAATTTTATTCTTGTTAAAGGGCCTGAATTATTGTCAAAATGGGTGGGGGAAAGCGAAAAAGCAGTAAGGGAAGTTTTCAAGAAAGCCCGCCAAGTTTCACCATGCATAATATTCTTTGACGAACTTGATAGTCTGGCTCCAAAAAGAGGGGCAAATTCCGACAGCCACGTTTCTGAAAGGGTTGTTAACCAGATGCTTACTGAGATAGATGGTTTGGAGGAAATGCATGATGTTGTTATTATAGCAGCAACAAACAGGCCGGACATAGTTGATACAGCCTTGTTAAGGCCGGGAAGGTTTGACCGCATTATTCTGACTCCGGTTCCTGAGGAAAAGACAAGATTGGAGATATTCAAGGTGCATACCAAAGGAATGCCCCTCAAGAATGTAAAGCTTGAAGATCTTGCAAAAAAAACAGAAGGCTATGTCGGGGCAGACATAGAAGCTATCTGCAGGGAAGCAGCCATATTTGCTTTGAGGGAAAGCATAGATGCAAAGGAAATAAACCTAAAACATTTTGACAAAGCCATGGAAAAAGTCCCTCCGTCAGTTGACAAGGAAATAGAAAAGACATACGAGAATATGAGGGGCGCATTAAGTTCAGCAAGAGCCAAGCAAATGCAGGAAGAGAAGCCTATTTATATGGGCTGAAAGTTTATTTGAAATTCTGAAGATTATCATTCAATCTGTTCGCCTTCGGCTCACAACAATTACAGCTCGGCTTTCGCTTCCTGACAATACGCTCAAGCCTCGCTCATTTATTATAAAAAATCATATCAATCATGCCGATTGATGTGTTTTTCTCCCTATTGGTTTCCGCAATATTTATAAATTCTGACTTACCTGTAAGTTATTGTGAGTGAAGTATTATGATTATTAGCCTAAGCAAGCATGCATTAGAGCAGGCTAGGGAAAGGGGCATAAGCATCAGCGAAATCAAAAAAACTATACAAAGAGGCGCAAAGCATTTTCAGAAAGATAAGATAGTTTCAGATTACACTCATATAAGGATAGTATACAAGCTGATAAAAAAAGAATACTTTATTATAACTGTGATGATAAGAGTAGGGCGATGAAAATGAAATGTCCTGTATGCGAAGAAGGAAACCTTGTTAAAAAGGCAGTGCCATACAGCGTTTATGGGTTTGAACTGGGAAAATTCCCTGCCAAAGTATGCAACAAATGCAATGAGCAATGGTTTGACGAGTTTACTGCCAAAAAAATTGAGGATATTGAAAAGAGAAAAGGGCTTTTTGGGCTCACAAAGCAGAGCAAGATAAGCTATTCCGGGAATTCATTGATTGTGCGAATACCAAATGAAATAGCCAAGTTTATGAGGCTGAAAAAAGAAGCTTCCGTTTCAATACATCCGGAAGGGAAAAATAAAATAACAATAGAGCTTTGAAAATGCCAGCAAAACCAGGCGATAGGGTAAAAGTCATAGCAAAAGATGGGATAAAAGAAGGAATTTTGATGCCTAATGAGGAAACTAATTCTGTAATAATAAAATTAGATAATGGCTATAATATTGGCGTTGACACCAAAAAAATAAAGGAAATAAAAATTATTGAGAAATGCAAGGCAAAAGAGCCAGCTTCTAAAAAAGAAACCAAAAAAGATTCTAAAAAGCCCACAATTGCAATTTTGCATACAGGAGGCACGATAGCAAGCAAGGTTGATTACAGTACTGGCGGGGTAATTGCAAGATTCTCTCCAGAGGAAATTCTTGAGATGTTTCCTGAGCTTAAAGGCATAGCAAACATAAGAAGCAAATTAATCTCAAATATGTTTTCTGAGGATATGAGATTTAAACATTATTCTTTAATATACAAAGCAATAGAAGAAGAGGTTAAGAAGGAGGTTGACGGAATTATTTTAACTCATGGCACAGACACAATGTGCTATACAAGCGCAGCATTAAGCTTTGCTTTGGAAAATATTAACATACCTGTGCTCCTTGTTGGCAGCCAGAGAAGTTCTGATCGTGGCAGCTCAGATGCCGCAGTAAACTTAATTTGCGCAGCTAATTTCATTGCAAGAACAGATTTTGTTGGAGTGGCAATTTGCATGCATGAGTCAACAGGAGACAATAATTGCCTGATAATGCCGGCATGCAAGACAAGAAAATTGCATACGAGTAGAAGGGACGCATTTAAGATTGTCAACGACAGGGCAATTGCCAGGGTTAGTTACGAAACAGCCTCAATTGAATTTATGAAAGATGATTATGATAAGAAAGAACACGGGAAAAAATTGATTGTCAAAGAAAAATTTGAAGAAAAAGTCGGCCTTTTAAAAGTGCATCCTAATATGTTTCCCGAGCAGTTTGAGTTTTTTAAAAACTACAAAGGGCTTGTTATTGAAGGCACCGGACTTGGGCAAGCTCCAGTGGGAGTTCCAAATGAATTAAGCAAAATACACTCAAAAAATCTGGAAGCTATAAAAAAAATAATCAAAAACGGCTGCATTGTCGTAATGGCTTCCCAATGCATTTTTGGCAGGGTGCAGATGCACGTTTACTCAAATGCTATAGGCTTGGTAAAGGCAGGAGTCATTCCAGGCAAGGACATGCTCCCTGAAACAGCCTTCATAAAGCTGGCATGGCTTCTTGGAAACTGCAAAAAAGAAGAAGTCAGGGAATTAATGGGAAAAAACTTAAGGGGGGAGATTAACGAACGGCTTTTAGAGGATGAATTCTTGGAATAATGCAGCCAATAAAAAATTTATTAAACAAAATAAAGTGGGACAAAAGGGAAAATCCCAATAACTATTCAATATATTATTATGACAGAATTTCTAAAAAACTGATAAAAATTAATTATATGGATATAAAAAAATTTGAAGATAATTTTATTGTTTTGGAGACTAATGGTAAAGAATCTTATATACCAATGCACCGCATTAAGGAAGTAAGGAAAAATAACATTCTTGTATGGAAGAGATAGTTTTTTATAATTATATTAATTAATCTATTGTACAGGAAAATGGAAATGAATTATAATGAACTGGGCTTTAAATGCGGCTTGGAGTGTCACCAGCAGCTTGAAGGAAAGAAATTATTCTGTGACTGCCCAACTATAAATTCTGATAAAGAGCCCGATGTTAAATTCGAAAGAAGGCTAAGGGCAGTAGCCGGAGAAACTGGAGAAGTTGATGTAGCAGCAGCCCACGAGATGCAAAAAGGGAAAAAATTCATTTATGAAGCTGATTCCAATGACACCTGTCTAGTTGAGTATGACGAAGAGCCTCCGCATGAGCTAAACAAGCAGGCATTAGAAACTACATTAAAAATTGCATTATTATTGAATGCAAAAATAGTTGATGAAATGCAAATAATGAGGAAAACAGTTGTTGATGGCAGCAATGTTTCTGGATTCCAAAGGACAGCCTTAGTTGCTATGGACGGCTTTATAGAGACTTCTCTGGGGAAAGTAAGCATCCCCTCAATTTGTTTAGAAGAAGAAGCAGCGCAAAAAATAGATGAGAGCAAAGATTTTGTCTTATACAGGCTTGATAGGTTAGGCATACCTTTGATAGAAATCGCAACAGGAGCAGAAATAAAAAACCCGGAGCACGCAAAGGAAACAGCTTCAATAATAGGGATGATTTTAAGGAGCGTAGAAAATGTCAAACGCGGCCTTGGAACAATAAGGCAGGATGTTAATGTGTCAATAAGCAAAGGCGCGAGGACAGAAATAAAAGGGTTCCAGGACCTAAGAAGCATTCCAAAAGTAATCAACTACGAAATAGAAAGGCAGCTTAATGAGATAAAAAAAGGAAAAAAGCCGGAAAAAGAGGTAAGGAAATCAGAGCCTGATTTTACTACATCTTTCTTAAGGCCTTTGCCTGGAGCAGCCAGATTATATCCGGAAACCGATATTGTGCCAGTAAAAATAGAAAAAGATTATGTTGAAAAATTGAGGAAAGAGTTGCCAAAATTAATCACGCATAAAACAGAAGAATTAGAGAAAAAATATAAGATAAAGAAAGAATTGGCAAAAGAATTGATACAAAAAGAAAATTTTGAAGTTCTAATAAACAAGTTTGATAAGGTAGAATCGTCATTGATTGCCCATATTCTGGTTAATGTTCCAAAGGAGATAAAGTCAAGATTCAAATTAGACATTTCAAAGCTGAAAGCCGAGCATTTCGAGGAAATTCTTGATTATCTAAACAAGGGAAAGATAGCAAAGGAAGCAGTAATAGATTTATTAATCAAAAAGATAAAGAACGAGAAAATAAACTTTGATAAATTTGCCTCTGTTTCCGATAAGGATCTGGAAAAAGAAATTAAAAAATTGGTTGAAGACAAGAAAGATCTTTCTGTTGGGGCCTATATGGGAATCCTCATGTCAAAATACCGTGGCAAGGTAGATGGGAAGAAAATAATGGACCTGCTGAATAAGTATGTAAAATAAAAAAAAACGCGCCTGCGAGGACTTTCGCCAACTTTTCTGATTTTGCGCAGCAAAATCCCAGGCGAACGACCGAAGGTAAGTTCGCCGCATTTTCCCAGGTTTTTTGCGGAAGCAAAAAAGCTGTTTCGAACCCCGGGCCTAAAGGTTAGGAACCTTTCGCTCTATTTGCATGTGCTTTTGGCACTCCAAGCTGAGCTACAGGCGCATAAAAGCAATAGAAACAGCGGTTATTTTTAAAACTATTTTTTTGTGCTAATACTCCGGCCTTATATACTCTGTACTAATTAAGGACTTCCTGGCAATGTAGTACTTAAGATTCCTTGAGATGCTGTTAGCTGTAACTTTACCAACAATAATACCGTTCTCTGTAACTACCAGCCTTCTTATCCTCTCCCTGTCCATTATGCTGCTTGCT
Source organism: Candidatus Woesearchaeota archaeon (assembly GCA_016184145.1). GTDB lineage: Archaea > Nanobdellota > Nanobdellia > Woesearchaeales > GW2011-AR4 > JACPDF01. The sequence goes on from JACPDF010000014.1 coordinate 11,473, forward strand.
TCCAAAATATCCTCATTTGCGTCTATTGTAACTAAAGGGCTGCTCATAATGTCCTTTACTCTTAATTTATCAGGAATCTTTCCTTTTGCAACAACTTTCCTCAGAATGTCCCTTTCTGTTATTATCCCAACAACCTTGCCCTTCTCCTCCACCAGTAAAGACCCCACAATCTTCCGATCCATAATCCTAGCAGCTTCCGAAACAGTAGCACCAGAAGTTATCCTATCCGCATTATGCATAATCTCTTTTACTATCATAAGCCCATTTAAGTAGCCTCTATATAAAAACTTTTATCTTATAAAATTTATAATATGCCCAAAATATAATATATCCAAAAAAGCAAAAACCTTTATAAAAACCTTTATATATAATCCCTTTAAGCCACTTACCCTATATCTTCAAAACCCGGTTAGGAAAATTAAAAAATGAGCATCAGCGTTTTAAAAGAGATAATAGAAGCTGAAAAGAGTATAGATAAAAGCATAGAAAATGCACGTAAAAAGGCAGAAAGGATGATAAGGGACGCGGAAGCATCCTCAAAAGAGCTTATTGACAGGAAAAAAGCTTCTTTGGAGCAAAAAAACAGGGAAAAGCTTGAAAATCTCAAACAAAGCCTGGGGGAAAATAAGAAAAAGAAGGTGCAGGAAGCAAAAAAAACGGTATCTGAAATAGAAAGCAAGGCATCCAAAAACAGCAAAAAGGCTGTTGATTACATATACAATAAATTCATGAGTCTGGAAAAATAAAATGCTTAAGCCTGAAAGAATGTCAAAGTTGTTTGTGGTTGGCCCAAAGTCAACTTTGCCTAAGGTAGTCTCAAGGCTGCATGAGCTGAAAATTGCCCACTTGATAGAGCATAAGAAAGATGAGTTTGACTTGTGCGCCCCATTGGAAAATTTTGAAAAGCTGAGCAGTATGCTGGTCCAGGTAAGGTCAATTACTAGTTATTTAAACATATCTGATGGCAAGGTTGCAATAAAGAAATTCAAAATTCCAGAATTGGAGGAAGAGATTAATGCACTGAAGGAAAAAGTGACTAACATTATTGAGGAAACGAAAAAAATTGGAGATGAAGTAGCAATAATCTCCGAACAAAAAAAAATATTGACTTTGATGTCGCTCTTCTTGCAGGTTTCTCCTGAAGATTTTGCAAAATCCAAATATATAAGCCAGTATTTCGGCTATGTGAGCGATCCAAATATAAAAGAAAAACTAGAAAATATAACGGATAGGTTCGAAATTAGCATATTAAAACTTGATAAAAAGTTTCTTGTGGCTATATTTGTTGATACATCTTATGCAGAACAATTTGGAAAAGTGCTCGCTGAAGCATCTTTTTCTGATATAAATGTAAGCTCTACAAACGGGCTAAAAGGGAAAAGTATAGACTTATTTGAAAGTACTTTAATGAAAGAAGAAAAGCTTATAAAAAGGCTTTCGGAGTATAAATATAAACTAGAAAAAATAGCCCAAGAACACAGTGATCGACTTTTGAGTGCCGAAAAATTTCTTTCAATTGAAGCGGAAAAAGCGCAAGTACCATTAAGCTTTGGCTCAACAAAAGAAGCTTTTTTTCTCAGGTGCTACCTCCCGAAGAATGATGTGAAAAAAACCAAGGGAGAGCTGATGAAATCCGGCAATAATAAGCTGCATATAATAGAAGAGCCTTTGGGCGAGGAAGAAGACATCCCAATCAAGCTGAACAACTCAAAATATATCCAGAACTCTGAGTTTTTTACAAAATTGTTTGCACTGCCAAAATATGACGAGTTTGATCCTTCTGCTCTTATAGCTTACACTTTCCCGTTGTTCTATGGCTTCATGCTTGGTGATGTGATTTACGGCCTCGTAACATTTGCAGTTTTCTATTACCTGAAGAAAAAGTTCCCTGTTGGAAAAGACTTCTTTAACATGATGCTTGCAGCCTCTTTTGGCGCAATAATCTTCGGATTTTTGTATGGTGAATTTGCGGGGCTTGAACTTTATCATTTCTGGATTGAGAGAACCCATGATTTTAGCACATTGATGATGATATCTATTTTAGCGGGAATTGTCCATGTAAATTTTGGCTTAATCCTTGGATTTATACTGGAATATAAACATCATGGATTGGTGAAAGCTGCAAATTCAAAACTAAGCTGGATAATTTTACAGGTTGGGGGAATTTTATTCCTTGGGCCATTGCTTAACATGCTTACTGTTCCCAAACCATTGTTTTACGCTGGGGTTTTCCTCTTTGTTTTAGCCGTGTTAATGCTTTTGAAGGGAGAAGGCTTTATAGGGGTTATGGAAATACCAAGCATCCTGACCCATATAATGTCCTATGCCAGATTAATGGCCGTTGGGTTAGCATCAGTGTTTATAGCAGTAATGGTTAATGACCTTATAACCTTCCTGTTCCACAAGGGAATTTTATTTTGGCCTTTGGCATTGATCTCATTATTAATCGGCCATACATTTAATATTGCTCTGGGAATCTTGAGCCCGTCATTGCATTCAATAAGGCTCCACTACGTGGAATTTTTCTCAAAATTCTACCAGGGTGGAGGCAAAGATTACGAGCCTTTCGGAGCTGAAAAGCAGAAAAGTTTGATTTAGGAAGCAATTTAGGAGGTAAAAAATGGCAGGAGTTGAACTCGCAATTGGAAACGGCCTTTTAGGTGTAGGCGCTGGTTTGGCCATCGGCCTGGGTGCTATAGGAACAGGCCTTGCGCAGCAGCAGATTATAGCTGCGGTATTTGGCGCAATAGTTGAAGATCCAAAGCAGTTTGGCAAGGGATTGTTTTTTATCCTGTTGCCCGAGACTTTGGTCATATTCGGACTGGTTATAGCAATAATGCTTATGGGCAGGATGTAATTGCCTTTGGCTTTATAAAAATGGGGCTTGAAAAAATAAAGGAAGAGATACTGCATAAAGCAGATGCTGCGGAGAGAGAGATACTTATGGAAGCAGAGGCAAAAGTAAGAAGTATAAAAAGCAATGCAGCTACGCAGCTGAAACAGCTGGAAATTGAAGCGGCAAAAAGGCTTGAGGCAGAGATGAAGAATCTTGAAAACAGGGAAAATTCCCTGGCAAACATGGAGTCCAGAAAAATGCTCTTTGAAACCAGGAAAAACATCATAGATAAAGTCTATGGCGAAGCTTACAATAAAGTTAGGAATATGCCGGCTAAAGACAGGGAAGGCATCATAAAAAAATTGATTGATGCTGCAAAAAAAGAAATTGATGTTGATGTTGTTTACGTCAATGAAAAAGATAAAAAATACTGCAAAGACGAAGCAAAAACAAAAGTAATAGAGGCTGACGGCGGCATAATATCCGAGACAAAAGACGGCAACATAAGAGTCAATCTCACATTTGAAACTTTGTTTGCAGACTTAAGGGAAAAAACAGCTAAAGAGGTTTCAGAAACACTGTTTGGTTAAAATGGGAAGGCCCGTCATACTGGAAAAGTACCCTTACACTTACTTGAGGACAATCATAATGAAGAAAGCCCTCCTGAATAAGTCAGACTATGACAAAATCCTGAAGATGACTCCCGACCAGATTGGTAAATACCTGGAAGATTTTGAATATAAAAAAGAAGTCGATGAATTGGCAATGGAATACAAAGGCATAGAGCTGATAGAAAGAACCCTGCAGCTGAATTTAGGGAATAAATTTGATAAGCTGCTCAAGATAGCGCCTCACGACTTGAGATTATTGATAACAATCTACCTAAAAAGATATGACATCTTCAACATAAAGACTATAATGAGGGCTAAATTTAGCGGCATGCAGGCTGAAGAGGCAAAAAAATACCTAAGCCCGGTATCAGTGGCTGATAGCTCTTATTTTGACAAGCTTAACGCGCAAAAGACAGTGGAAGAAGTTTTTACAAGCCTTGATTTCCTTGAGGAGAAAGATACAAGAGCGGCATTGGAGTATTTTAAAAATAATAATTCCTTGGTCCTAATAGAAAACATTTTGGACAAATATTACTTTAACTTTGTTTTTTCACAGTTGCGCTATTTGACGCTGGAAGGCAGGCTCTACAAGAGGTTCCTGCTTAACGAGATTGACATATTTAACATAAATCTCCTACTTAGATCAAAGGTAGAAAAAGTTCCAGAGCAGGAAATAAAGGATTTGGTGTTCAGCCTCGGCACTATAAAGAGGGAAACAATGGACAAGATGATAAAATCGGATGTCCAGGGCATCATAAAAGAATTGGAAAATACTGATTTTAGGGAAGTCGCTGAAAAATACGCTAAAGAAACAGCTAAAATAAGCTTTACAGACCTTGAGATAGACCTCGATAAATTTTTGCTGCAGCAGTCAAAAAAACTGATAAGGCAGCATCCAATGAGCGTTGATGTTATTTTGGGCTATATGTTCCTCAAGGATTTGGAAGTAAAAAATCTTACCAGGATAATAAAAGCCAGGCAGCTGGGCATGGAAGATGAATTTATTGAAAAGACAATCGTGGTATGAACCAACGCAGTTGGTGTCAAAAGCACAAAAATGAAAAACATTTTTGACTCCCGAAATGCTAGAAAATCAGAGATTTTCGGCACGCAGAAATTGCAGAGCAATTTCTCGCGATTCAAAGAATTTTCGTGGAATATTGAGGATTTTTGGGCATGGTAAATGTTGTTATTTTGGGAAGCAATGAGTTTGTCGTCGGCTTTCAGTTAGCCGGGATAAAGGAAACGGTAGAAGCAGGCAGCGAGCCTCTCAAAAACATACAGGAACTGAGGAAAAGGAAAGATATAGGGATTATTGTTGTGGAGGAAAAAATTATGGAATCTTTGGAGCAGCATGAGCGCGAAGAAATAGAAGACTCAGTTGATCCTGTTTTCATTCCCTTGTCGGCAAAAGTTGAGCAGGACAGCCTAAAAAGGCTTATTAAAAAATCAATTGGAATAGATTTATGGGGTTAATGGAGCATGGAGAAAGGCGTCATTTACAGGATTGCAGGCCCTGTGGTGGTAGCTAAAGGCATCAAGCCGAGAATGTATGATGTCTGCAGGGTTGGAAACGAAAAATTAATGGGAGAAGTAATCCAAATAGAAGGTGAAAAAGTCATAATCCAAGTTTATGAAGATACTTCTGGAATAAAGCCAGGAGAGCCTGTTATAAACAC
>JACPDF010000022.1 GCA_016184145.1 Candidatus Woesearchaeota archaeon
AAGAGGGGAGGAAAGAGAAAAGCACAGAAAGGAGAAAGAGGTAGAAGAAGAGAGAGAAAAAGAGAGATTAAAGAAACTCAGGGAAAGAAAAGAGCTTGAGGAAAGGAAAAAGCAGGAAAAGGAAGCAAAAATAGGCGGAGTAGGGATATGCAGAAGGCTAATAGAAAAAGGGTACAAGGCGCTAGAGAATGACAAAATAAGGAAAGCAGAGAGGCTGTATGAAAAAATAATGGATATTTACGCCCATCTTTCCGCAGAGGGGAAGATAGATGTATTCAAAGAAATAAATTCATTCTACAAAAGCTTATTGCTGAAAAAAGACACCCTGAGGCATAAAAGGGAGAAGCAGGAAGCGGCTGAAGAGGCCATCAAAAAGCAGAAAGAACTGGAAAAAAAGAGGAGATTGGAGAGGAAAACGCAGAAAAAGGCGATAAGGGAAAGATTAAGGGAAGAGAAGAGAAAAGCAAAGGAAAAAACAAGGTTTGAATTCCTGCATAAGCTTGGCTTAGCCAAGACAGAAGAAGAGAAAAAAGAGATTGAGAAACAAAAGAAGAAGGAAAATGAGCGAAGGGAGCGGGAAAAGCGGCAAAAAGATATTGAAAGAAAAAAACTGGAAGATCTCAAAAAGAAGCAGCAGGAAGAAGCATTGAGGGGGAAGGCACAAGAGGAAAAGCAGAAAGAAAAGGAGAGAAAGAGAATAGAGGAGGAAAGGAGGAAAGCGGAAGAAGAAAATAGAAAACAGAGGGAAGCTGAAAGCAGGAAAAAAGAGGAAGCTAAGAGAATATGGAAAGAAGAGAAGCAAAAAAAGAAGGAAGCTGAACTAAAGAAAAAGGAGGAGGAGAAGCGATTAAGGGCTTTAGAGAAGAAAAAGCTGGAAGAAGAGAGAAGGGAGGAAAAAGAGCAGAAGCTTAAAAATAAAGAATTAGAGAAGAAAAAAGCAGAGGATGAGCGAAGGAAAAAAGAGATTGAGAAGAAGAGGATAGAAGAGGAGAAGAGAAAAGCAAGGGAGCTTGAAAAGCAGAGGGAAGAGGAAGAGAGAAGGGAAGAGGAAGAGAAGAGGAAGAGCGCGTTAGACGAGATAAAAAACATTGAAGATGGGATAAGCCAAAAAGACAGCAAGATAGAAGAACTAACGAACAAGCTCAAATCAGCTGTTTCTGAGAAAGAAGGCTTAAGCGGAGAAATAAGCCGATTGCAAAGAGGCATAGAAGAAATCAATAATCAAAAAGAGGCCATACTAAAGGAATACGAGGAGGAGATGCAGAAAAGGAGAGACCTAGAAGAATCCCATAAATCAAGCATAAAAGAATGGAAAGAAAAATATGATGCGAAAGCAACAGAAAAGGCGAATTTAAGCAGAACCACCAAAGAAGAGTATGAAAATGAGCTAAGGAAGCTTGACGAAGAGCTGCAGGGATTGGATGCGGAGGAAAGGAAAGAGCGTGAAAAATGGAAAAAGCTTGAGCTCAAGGCCAAGTCCAAGCTGCAAGAAAAAGACAGGGAAAAGGCATATGAGCAGGAATTGAATTATCTTCTGAAAGAAAGGCGGCAGATTGAGGATGATTGGAAGCGCGGGAGAGAGGCTGCAGGAGAGGCACCTTCAGGCAAAGATAAAGAGCAAAAGAGAAAAGAGCTTGATAGCGAGATAAAGAATAACGAGAAGGCTATTGAAGAGCTAAATCCGAAAATTGCAGCCAAGGATAAAGCAATAGAGAGCCTTGAAAGCAGCATAGAAAAGACAGAAGAAGAAAAGGAAAAGCTGCAGGATAAGGCTGCTGAGAAGAAAAAGGGGCTTGAAGGAATAAGCTATGTAGCATCACTCTTTAAGTTTAGAGAAAAAAAGCCAGTCAGGGAGATTAAGGAAAAAGAGCCCGTATTAAAGAAGGAACAAATAGAGAAAGAAAAAAAGCCGGCAAAAAAACCTGAGATTAAAGAGGTTTTAGAGCCGAAAAAAGAAACGGAAACAGGACCAAAGGAAAAAGCCGGATTATTCTCGGGGATTTTCAGAAAGAAACAAGAAGCAAAGAGAATAGATGAAAAGCCGAAAAAAGAGCCTGAAAAGCGAAAAGAAAAAGAGAGGCTAATAGAAGAGAAAAAGCCGGAAGAAGAGATTAAGAAAAAGAAAGATGTATTGTTCCCAGGCCTGTTTGAAAAAGGGGAGAAAAAACCAGCAAAAACCGAGGATAGAATAAAAGAGGAAAATGAACTTAAACAATTAGAGAGGGAAGTAAAGGATCTTGTATTAAGAGTTGAGGACAAAGGAAAAAAATGGCTGGGAATACTTGAAGAAGACTTGGAAAGATGGGAGGGGAAAAAGAAGAGCTTGGAAGGGGAAAAAGACAAAGCTGCCGGCCGGGAAGTAGAGGAAGAAAAACCGGAAGAGCAAAAACCAGAAGAGCACGACCTTGAAAAAAGCATACACGAGCTTGGGGGAAGATTAGGACAGAAGAAAGAGGAAAAGCCCGGCTTGATAAGGAGAATAATAAAAAGGAGCGGAGAAAAGAAAGAGAAGACAGAAAAGACTGAAGAAATCAAAAAAGCCGGAGAAGAAGTATTGGAAGCAAAGGAAGAAGAAGAGCCCCTTGAAACAGAGAAAAAGGGGGAAAAAGAGGGAAAGAGCAGGAAGTTTACAAAATGCCATAAGATGCTTGTGAAAGCTGATGAGGCTTTTGGGAAAAATGACAGGGCAAAGGCAAAGAAGCTTTATTTGAAAGTAAGGGATTTGTACACAAAACTGGAGTATATCGAGAAAAAAGAGATATATGACGAGCTTTTGCAGCTTTACAATAAATTAAGCAAATAGAAAAAACGGCCAATAGCAAAAGACAATAATTTGCCAAAACAGTAAACAGGTTCTGATAAAAATAGGCAATAATAAGAAAAAAAACAGATAATAAAATTAAAAATTGTCAATGTTAAAAAACAATAATAAAGTTTTCAGCAAAAAATAGGCGGTAATAAAAGCCTAAAAGAGTTATTTAGGATTATAAATGGATATCAATAAGAATAATCAGCTTCTATAATGCACCGCTAATAAACAATTTATTTTTATACTAATTAATAATCCAGGATAGAGTATGCAGAAAACTGACAGCATCAAGGAGAGAAAGGATACGGCAAACGAGAAAATCAAGGAATTAGAGGAATTAATATCAAAGTCAAAATACAACAAAAGGACTCAGCATGCTATTGGCCTGTATAAGGCGCAGCTTGCAAAATTGAAGGAAAAGCAGGCTTCCAGGGGCAAAGGTAAAAAGGGGGAAGGGTATGCTGTAAGGAAAACTGGGGATGGGACTGTTGTACTGCTTGGATTTCCTTCTGTTGGTAAAAGCACGCTGCTCAATGCCATCACAAATTCCGAGTCAAAGGTTGGGGCCTATGCCTTTACAACACTTACTGTAATTCCGGGAACTCTTGAGTATAAGCACGCAAAGATACAGGTTTTAGATGTTCCAGGAGTTGTGCATGGCGCTGCTGCCGGAACGGGAAGGGGGAAAGAGGTCCTGGCTGTGATAAGGAATGCCGATATGGTCTTGATAATGGTTGATGTTTTCCATCCGGAGCATCACAGGGTATTGCTAAAGGAGGTGTATGATACTGGGGTGAGGATAAACCAGAAAAAGCCGGATGTAAAGATTGAAAAGACAAGCAGAGGGGGAATAAGCATAGGCTCGACTGTAAAGCTTACAAAACTGGACAAAAAGACTATTGAGAGCGTGTTGAGGGAATTTGATGCGAATAATGCAAACATAGTCATCAGGGAAGATATAGATGTTGACCAGTTAATTGACGTGGTTGAGGCAAATAAGGTGTACATGCCATCTATAATTGTTTTGAACAAGATTGACATGGCAAATAAGGAAGAGCTTGAAAGGGCCAGGGGAAAAATAAATCCTGATTTGTGCATTTCCGCTGAAAAAAATATCAATATTCAGGAATTGAAAGAGCTGATATTCCAAAGGCTGAGATTGATAAGGATCTACCTTAAAGAGTACAATAAAAAGGCTGACATGGAAGAGCCGCTGATAATAAAGGAAGGGGCTACATTAAGGGATTTGTGCTCGAAACTGCACAAGGACTTTGTCAGCAAGTTCAAGTTTGCCAAGGTATGGGGAAAGTCGGCAAAATACCCGGGACAGAGGATTACAAAGATTGATCATAGAATGGAAGATGAGGATGTAATAGAGCTGAGGATAAAATAGGCCCCTAAAAACATTTTTAAATCTGCCAGTTTTCTTGGAGACGATGGAATTATTCATAAATAACGGGAATTTAATAGGGAAAGATGAATGGAAAAAAAAGATTGATGCAATTGAGACTGACTTTAATAGTCTGGAAACCAACAAGGAAAGGGCAAAAAGGAAGCTAATGGACGCTATCCAGGATGCCTTGCTGAGCAGAACAAAAAATTTAGGCAGGTTTGGTGTATTGTTTTCCGGCGGGGTTGACAGCACTTTATTGGCTTTTTTGTGCAAAAAAAACAATTTGAATTTTACATGCTATACCATCGGCCTTGAGAATTCCCAGGATATTGAATATGCAAAGGCAATAGCGGAAAAATATGAGCTTGATTTGAAGCATAAAATATTGTCATTGGAAGAATTTGAAAACGTGATTAAAGATACAATAAAAATCCTGGGAAGCTATGAGATAGTATGGGTTTCTGTCGGCTCTGTTCTTTATGCAACGGCAAGATTAGCATTACAGGACAATATAAAAATACTGTTTGGCGGCCTGGGGACGGAAGAAATATTTGCAGGCTACCAGAGGCATGAAGAAGCATTGAAAGACAATGACTTTGAGGCTCTGCACAAGGAGTGCTGGTCAGGCTTAAAGAATATGTGGCAACGCGATCTGCTAAGGGATTTTAAGATAGCAAAGAATCTTGGCGTGGAATTAAGGACTCCTTACATGGATGAGGGTTTGATAAAAACAGCAATGAGCGTGCATCCAATGTATAAGCTTGATAAAGGGCAGAAAAAAATAATCCTGAGAGAAGTTGCGGAGGATTTTGGCCTGGACAAGGAATTTGCCAGCAGGAAGAAAAAGGCTGCGCAATATGGGAGCAATTTCATCAAAGGCATAGACAAGCTGGCAAAAAAGAACGGCTTTTCAGCAAAAAAAGAGTATCTCCAGAGTTTGGCCAATAGGTTTAAATAAGACAAAGAAAAAATTGCTGCAATGGCGAAAGACAAGAGTGTGGAAGAGCAGATTGGCTTCCATAAGGGAGCTTTGACAACCCTGGCTAAAGAAAGGGAAGAGATGCTGAGGATACTGCAGATTGTTGAGCAATTAATGCAAATGCATATCAAAGGGCTTAAGGATTTAGGGGTTGATCTTCAGCAGCAGGCTAAAGAGACAAAAAGCCCCAATGGCAAAAAAAACACCAGGAAAAAGCCAATAGAGGATATTTTGAAATAAGGCAACAATTAGGTTTTCAATAAATAAGCGATAATTCCTTAGCCAATAATACTAACATAATAAAATACAACAATTAATAAATAAAAATAATAATTCTTATTGCAAATATTAGAATGGAATACTCTTTCAATTGTTATGGGCATAAGAATATAACGGCTAAACACAAAACTACTTTGGAGTTTACTAAAGATAAAGATATGAGTTTAAAAGGGGATTGCATTATTGGGGCTGGGGCTGATTTTAAGTTAAGCGAAATCAAGCAATTTATTAAAAGCTCAAACAATAAAAATATAGCAATAACTATGCAAACAATGTCAAAAAACAAAAAAATACAGGATAAAATAATAGCTGAGATTAACCCGGGTTTTAGCAGCAATAAAGAGATGGTAATCAGAAAAACAGATTTTATTTCTGAAAGGACTTTTGCAATAAAAGCAAGTAAGGTAGCTTTTGAATTGGACAGGGACTTGATTGGGTTTTTAAAAGAAGAAAAGAGCAAAATTAAGGTTATTATTAAGGGCTATTCAAGCTGATGTTTAATTCTCAAAGCTAAAATGTTTTTTATATATTTTATATAAACCGTTAAGTAGCGAAAACAGATAGTTTTTTAAATTAATAAAGCTTAACTATAGCCAAACAAAGGGGTGTTCTTTAAAAGTTTGAGTTAAAGCAGATAGATGGAAGACTGGGGGGTATCTAAATAATGAATATGATGGAAACTTGGATGGAAAAAATAGGTGGACTGGGAATTTTTACATCTCCACGAAACTTTAAAATTTCAACTATAGACGATAGGGTATTAGCCACATTTGATAATGGTTTCGAGTTGGGGAGTATTTTTGATACTAAAGGATATAAAGAAAGCATTGATATGTTTGGGCCATGGCTATCAGAGCCGCAACTTGAGATTTCTAGAAAGTTTGAGGAATATACCCAGGAACTTTTTAAAAAATTGGGGCCAAGGAGATATAGCGGATTGCCCTCTTATTCTCATGTGCTGGATAATGCCAGCATTGGCTTTGAGAACTCAAAAGCTGCACAAATCCCATTAGACTTTATCATAATGCTGGATAAAATTGGGCATGATAATATTGAAATCCATGAAAATATAATGGATTTATTAAACCAATATGAAACTGAGTTAATCCAGGGGAGATTAGATAAAGCAGCAGAAATAGGTAGAAAATTAAGAGCCGAAAGAATATCATTAAAAGGTAATATTGATGGCAGGCTATTAAGATATTTGATGGAGACCAGAACGAAAGGGAGTGAAAAAGAGGCTTTAAGAAGAGATATTGTATCCGCAACAAAGATTATTTATGATTTAACAAGGTTCTCAGACGCTTGGCCCTACCCGTTGTCTATGGGTATACAGTTCGGAAGGAAAAGAAACGAGGATTTGGGCCTTACATTCAGGAGGACTCCTGTAAAATTTGATGACAGGACATGTAATGTTATGGAATACAAGCGCCAACCTTTATTGGCAAGGCAGATAGAAAGGGCGTATAATGGGGGGGATGCTGGCAGAAAACTAAGGGAAATATACGGAGATGTTAACGCAAGGGCTGTTGAAATGCCAGCTGCTATTAAAGTGCAAACTGCATTTAAGAGCCTTTTCCCGCTACATTATATGAATGAAACAATGAATGAATATGGCGCCGATATTAATAATGGTAAATATGGGGACAGGACCAAGCAATTATTTTGGCTGGCTATGCAGAGCAAAAAAAGGGTGGTTGAGAAAACTTTAGGGCTGTTGGAGTCAGCAGTCAAATTTTATGAAGGCGGCAATATTCCAGAAGGGGTAAAGGAAGCAATTGACAGGGACATAAAGCACAAGAGAAAAACAAGTTATTTTGATAAAGTTACTGATGATGGTTTTGTAGAGCCTTGGATTGTATATGATGTAGCCGGAAGGGGTTATATAGAAGCGTTAGACAGGTCCCAGGATAGAAGGGTTGTGCCATACAGGGCTGCCAGAGAGCTCCAAGTTTTAATTCCGATGTCTAATCATATCTTTGACAAAGACAGCAGAATGCATATTTCTTCCGGAGATTATGATCCAAAAAAACATGATTTCTACACTTTAAAGCTCGTCCCCCAAACTTTGGCTTCTGTGAAACACGATTACTTGGATTTAGTTTCAAGGCTAAAATTCCAAACTGAAACGGAAAAAATAAGCGGTAGCAGATTGCCACTATTACTTCTTTAATTTTTAAGTTATAAACTGAAACCAAAAAAGTTTAGGGATAAAAATATAAATAAATGCATAAATAAGCTTTCTGGTTAATTGATTTTATATGCCTATCAGTTCACGAAAACACTACTTTTTAGTGGTATAAAATAGAAAGATTTAAAAAGCCTATGCTGCACTAAAAGCGTTTAAATTGGCTGGGAAATCGTTAATCACTCAGGGAGTTAAGAATGGACTACAAAGACATACCTGCAACCGACAATAATTATTACACACTAGTTACATTTCTAAGAAGACAAATAATAGACAATATAAGGGTAAAAGGAAAAAATGCTGCGCCTCGGATAGTTGAAGAAACCTTAGATTCGCTTATGCCTGGTGATATTTTAAGGGGGTTTGAATCTTGGAATGACCAAAAATCCAAGCTTGAGCAATTATTCATACCTTATTTTTTAGACAATATAGTATATGTTAACATGGAGCCAGAAAGAGGCGGAAATAGATACCAATACGCGCTTGCTACAGAAGGGAGATGCCTGCAAAGGCATAAGGGTTCCACCAACAAGTTTGGGTTTATACGGGGAAAGCCGCTTGCTAATAGCGAGTTGTATACTTATGACGAGCTGGTAAAAAATTGGAAAGAAATCTTTGTGCTTGATGATCAAATAAGCGATGATCCAAATTTAAGAGATAAATACGCCCCAAGATGCAGCCATGGAAATGTAGAAACGCCTGCTTTAGTTCTAACCACCCAGCATCAGCTAAGGATCGTAGATAATAACGGGGCTTATGTGCCTGGCACAAATATATGCTATTCCAGAACTAAGTCGGGTGTGGGGCATTTATTCAAAATGGCCGAGTATCTTACTAACTTAAGGGCAGATGGAAGTGGGAGGGAAAGCATAGATGATTATCTTGCCGCTTTGTCAAGAGAGCCTGATCCGAAAAAGATATGGGTAAAGGCAATGAAATGCATTATGAAGGCTGCTGAATCGACTCGTTCAAAGCTGAATGATGTTGTTAGGCTTAGAGGGTATACGCCTAAGGAAGCTGAGGATTTAAAAAGGGCTTTAGAAAGCGACCCCGAAGTCGGAAAATTTGTCAATGGAAGGACAGATTTAGTGTTTACTACAGAAGCCCTTTCAGAAGATATGGAAACTAGAAGAATTGGGGAGTTGTGGTTTGCAATTGGCGAAAATGGTGGAAACAAAGTAGTATGGCAGGTTTACCATGAGCAAGATTATACCAGAATTGAGGGGGACACACAAACAAAGCATCTTGAGTATAAAGCAAAAAGGGAATCTAAAATTTTGAATGGATTTACACTTTGGCATTGGGCTATCATGAAAAGGCTAGCCCCATATTTTGTTGATGAATGCCTACGTAGCAGTTTTAGGGAAGTTTATGGACACTATTTAAGCATAGACCCAAAGGCTTTTAAGGGGCATGATAAAAAATAAGTAAGATTAATTTTTAAAATAAGGTATGATTGGCAGTGGTTTTTGCGGCTAAGAGTCCTTGATTTTGCCGGAAAAGTGATGGATAGAATTTTTCGCCCGTACTTGATTGTTAAAGATCTGGATGAATCCAGAAAAAAATAAAATGAAGATAATAAGCGCTCAATATCCTGTGTTAGAACCTGTTGAAAGAGAATTAAAAGGCAATGAGCCGGGAATTTTAGTTTTGCCGGAAGGAAGCTGGGATGTTGTCAATGGGTTAAAATTCGAGGATTTCTTAGCAGCAACCTTAGATTATCGTGTAAGCGTAGTTGGCACCAGAAAAGAAAGAGAAGAATTTGATGTGGCATATTTTCTGAGAGGAGGAAAGGCAGAACCTGCAGCAATTTATCCGCATGATGGTGCAGAGCAGAATGCAACCATAAGGGATTTATGTTTAAGATTTAATAGAGTACATGATATTTCCCCAACGCGAGACTCTGTTTTGTCTATTATTAAACAATGTAGCGAGATATATAGCCCTTTGGCAAGCGAAGATAAAGTTGACTTAATGTGCGTTCCATCCTCAATTGATCATACAATATACAGCAGCGGTAGAGCTTTGCTGCTTGATGTTAATAGAAGAAATATTGGCGAAAATTCCTTACTGGTGCAAGCAGTATTACATCAAAGTGAAGGAACTGGTGTTTTTCAACTGCCGGATTTTAAAAAGCTTGGCAGGAAAGTTGATGGTTATTCTGTATATCAGTTATGACATAATCCTCCTCTCCTTGCCAACATAATTCAGTATTTTCCCTTCCTTATACCTGCCGGTCCCTAAAAAATCATCATTATTCTTTAATATGACAAATCCCGAATAATTTTCTTTTGTTTCCAAGTCTTCGCCTTTGAGCCATTTTTTTGCCTGCTCTTCATTTATTTCTATGATGTTTTTTGATGCCTTTGGCCCTACAATCTGGCTTCCTTCTATGCTTAGCCTAATGCCAAGCCTGTCAATCTCGCAAAAATACATTCCAATGGAGTTGATCCTTAATTTTGACAAATCAATTTTTGAAATATCCTTGTTTACTATGAAAACCCTGTTTTTCTGGTTCTTGAGGAACGCACAATCTAATTTTAATTTTGCTCCCCATTGCTTTTCAATCAGGAAATAAATTTCCTTAATTTCCCTGCTGTTGAGAATTTTTAGCTGCGGCATTTTTTATTTAACGAACCCCATTATTTCTTTTTTCATCCTTGGATTTAATGAAACATGCAATTCTCCAGTTGATTTTTTGCATAACAATAAGCCACCGTTAATTAATTCCTTAATTGCCTTGTCAATCAATTTTTGGCCTTCTTTAGAACCTGAAATATTTGCAGGAAAGCCTTTTTTTATATTCCTAAGTTCCGTATGTTTTCCTCCCCACCTTGGAGGCGTTATAAGGCTTTCCAAGATTATTCTTTTGATTATGCCTATGTCCATGAAATTGTCTTTATATGCATCTTATTATTATACTTTACTATTTTAATGATATAATGTTATATCAAAACAAAAGATTTATATATCAGTCACACTTATCAGAACTATATGGAGAAATCAATATTTATAAAAGTGCTTGGTGACACGCCGAAGATAAGGATTTTGAATTACCTGATAAAATACCGCGGCTTGGACTATTCGATGTCGGATATAGCAAGGAACAGCAACGTTGGATGGGCAACGTTAAGCAGGTTATGGAAGGAGTTTATAAAATTAAAAATAGTTGTTCCAACAAGAGAGATTGGTAAGGCTAAGTTATTTAAGCTAAATGAGGACAATAGCGCTGTTCAAGAGTTAATAGGAGTATATAAAAATTTATTGCAGCAGGAAACAGAAGATTATTTTTCAAAAAAAGAAAAGGTAAAAATAATGAGTTGAATAAAACTCAAATCCCCCAGACAGGATTTTTCTCCCTCATTATTGCTGCTATCTCCTTGAGAAGCTCTTTTTCCTCCTGGGTAAGGTGCTTTTTTAATTCTTTGAACTTCTTGAAGTCCTGTTCGGGAACAGCTGAATACAGGATATCATTCTCATTTATCTGCCTTCCTACCGTGACCCTTGGCAGGGAGATTGCCACTTGTTTGCCTCTTTCCGCCTTTTCCACATTCTCCTGGTCCTGCTGTATGCTTTTTACCTCTGTTATTTTATTTCCATCTTTTTTCATTAACGGTGTGTTGACTTTCAAAGTTCCAAAAAGAACATCAACGCCTACAACAGCAGGGTTATTCTGCCTAAAGACATAGCCTTTCATGAGCTGGAGCTTGCATGGCCTCACCAATAAGTCTATCTCGCCAGTTTCCTGCTTTTTCCTTTCCTCTTCGCGCCATTTCTCAAAATCCTCTATCAATTTATAGATGACGTTGTTTGTGATGACTTTGACGTTTTTAGGGACAGAAACACCAGGAACCAAGGAAGCATTAAAACCAAGAATTGCGCTCTGCAGAGGATCCTGCTCATAGCTTATTTGGGCATCGGAAATGTCTTTTTTTGATATGCTGCCTATGGATGCCTTTTTTACATCAATATTTTTTTCTTTTAACAGTTTCAACAACGCTTCCAAGCTTCCAAGAGAATCTGCCTTTATTACTATGCCCTGCAAGTCAGTTTTAACAATAACCTCTTCAACTTCCTTTTTGATCTCTTCTTTTACTTTCCCTGCGTCACTTGCATTGCAAGACCTTAATGGCATTCCTGACACGACCTCGTCAATTCCAGGCGCGACTATTTTGACGCCTGCTACCGCGCTTACCTCCTTTACATTCTGGAATTTTGTCTTCTTGTCTTTCATGTCCTTCAGGGGCAATGGCTCCAAAAGGGTCTTTATTTTCGTGCCTATAGGCTCTGTTAAAGTTCCTATGACTATTACATCATTCTGCCTCAAGGTGCCATCATAGATTATGACATCGAGAGTTGTCCCTATCCCTTTTTCCTCCTTTACCTCTAGAATTGTGCCTTTTGCATTGCCATCAACATTTATATTCAGCTTTTTTTCCAGATATCTTTGCGCCAAGCCGGTTAAAACCATCAGTAATTCCGGAATCCCTTCGCCTGTTTTTGCTGATGTGGGTATTATGGCAATCTGCTTTGTATAATCCTCAATCCTGTCAAACCTTTCTGAATTAAGGCCAAGCTCCGAGAGCTTTCCGACCAATTCATAAAGCTTTGTATCAAGGATTTTTTGCACAGATTCCGGCTGGGAACTGACATTTTGGATAAGGAATATGCTTTTGCTCTGCCATCCCGGCAGCAGGTCAATTTTATTTAATGCAACAATAAAAGGGGTCTTATATTGCTTTAAGATCTCAATGCACTCCAAAGTCTGCGGCATAATGCCCTCATTCACATCCACTACCAGAATAGCAATATCTGCCAGGTTTCCTCCCCTTTTCCTCAGGTTGGTAAAGGCTGCATGGCCCGGGCTATCAATAAACAATAATCCTGGGATTGTGATTGAAAGTTTCAATGTCTCGAGCAGTTTCCCGCATATTTTTTTAATTGTCGGGAGAGGTATGCTGCTGGAGCCTATATGCTGGGTTATTTTGCCTGCTTCTGTTTGAACTATAGAAGTGCTCCTAATAAAATCCTGCAAGCTTGTTTTTCCATGGTCTATATGACCTAAAAATGCCACTATTGGCTGCCTGATTTTCATAGCAAAAAGAAATGGAATTTGTTTTTTAAAGGTTGTTATATTTTTATAATACACTATAAAGCGCAGAAATGTTTATATATCACCAACACTTTATGATGCAAGGGTGTTTTGATGCAGAATCATAAAATCTTTTTTGCCATGGTTCTAGTTTTAGGGCTGATAGGAATGATAAGAAGCCCGGATTTTATTCCTGGAGACACTGATTTCATGCTTGTCAATGTCAATAACGAGGGCAGTGACGACATTGATAACTTGCAGGTCAAGGTTTTCATATATGATTTAGGGGTTGTGCTGCAGACAGATGAATTTGACCTGGATGACCATGACGCAGAAGGAAAGCTTCTTTACTGGAGTGTTCCAAATGATGCAAAACCGGGAAATTACTGGGCTAGGATTACTGTAAGCAACGATGATGTAAGGGAAGCAACTCACAGGATTGTTACAATAGCATAGATAGTATAATCCAAAAAGGCTTTTTTATTCTTGATTTGTTATTCTCCAATATTATCTTAATCAATAGTTTTTTATTTTGGGCTTAATTTGTATTTTTATAAAATGCCTAAAAAGAATAATTTTCCTATGAGGAAGGTAAGAGAAGGCTCTGCCGAGGTATTCATACCGACAGAGGAAAAGATATCAAAAGAGCTTCCTGTGTTCTACAATCCTGCAATGAAATTAAACAGGGATATTTCCATACTATTGTTGCAGCAATTTCCTTCTATGAATATATGCGATTTGCTGGCTGGAACCGGAATCAGGGCTATAAGGATGGCCAAGGAGCTAAAGCATAAATCAATAGCAGCCAATGACAACAGCAAAAAAGCATTTGAGCTGATAAAGGAAAATATGAGGCTAAATAAAGTAAAATTTAGCGTCCATAATGAGGATGCGAACAGGTTTTTGCTGAATTCAAAAGGATTTGATTATATCGATGTTGATCCTTTTGGCTCCTCAAATTTTTTCCTTGATGCCGCAGTAAAAAGGATTTCAAGGAACGGCATTTTGGCTGTGACGAACACAGACACAGCAGCCCTTACCGGGACTTACCCTAAAGCATGCATAAGGAAATACTGGGCTACGCCGAAAAGGGATTATATGATGCACGAAACGGGCCTGAGGATTTTGATAAGGAGAGTGCAATTGATAGGAATGCAGTATGAAAAAGCCTTGATTCCGATATTTTCCTATTATAAGGACCATTATCTGAGGATTTTCTTTAAATGCATTAAGGGAAAGAAGGAATGCGATAAAGTTGCAGAGCAGCATGGCGTGCTCAATAATGCCGGGCCTTTGTGGCTAGGCATATTATGGGACAAAAAATTAGCCGACAAAATTTATCGTAAAACAATAGGAAATAAAATAATAAAAATCAATGATAATAAAAGCTATGATGAGCTGTTGAAATTCCTGAAAATAATAAAAGAAGAGTCAAAAATAAATGCTGCAGGATTTCATGATATACATGAGGCAGCAAAGGAAAAAAAATTAAAAGTGCTGATGAAGAAAGAAGATTTAATCAGGAAAATAAGGAAGATAGGCTATAAGGCTGCTTCCACCCATTTTTCAGGGACGGGAATAAGGACGGATATTGACTACAAGAGATTTTTAGCCCTGTTAAAGGGATAGATTTTTATAGCCAACTAGCCGAATATACATAAAAAGTGTTTAGTTCGTTTGGATATAGCAAGATTTTTTGCTGAAAAAATGAAACATAAAACGATATCCAATGATAAAACGACCAATTATATTATATTGTTTCTTGTTATTGTTGTGATTGCGGGTATTGCTGTTTCTATTGCGAATAAAAAGGAAGCCAAAACCGCGGAAAAGACAGAAGAAAGCGCAGGATCAGGGTTTCTTGATGTAGACGCCTCTCCAAGCAATGCGCACATATTTTTGGATAATGAATACGTGGGAGAAAGCCCAACTGTTTTGTACAATATTCCAGCAGGGCAGCATGAAGTTGCAATAAAAAAAGACGGCTATGAGGATTTTACAATTAATGTCGAAATTGAGGCTGGAAAAAAGGCCTTTATCCAGGCTGAGCTAGCGCAAATACAGGTTTTGGAAGAAAAAGAAGAAATCCAGGAAACGGCAGGAGAAGAAAAAATTGAGGAAGAGTTGGGGAAAGAAACACCAACAACCGAAAGCACAGTAAATGTCGGAAACAGAATTTTGCTATATTATGATTTTAGCGAGAAAAAATTTACAGACAACAGGCAGCAAGGCTCAGATGTTTTCTCAAAAAGGTTTGACACCTACCTATTATTTACAAGGTATAATCCTGTGAATATCAAGGTTGTTGATAAAAGCATTGACAGCATCAAAAAGGAAGATTGCGCTGACATAAATGATGAAATAGGATACCTGCATTCCGGACAGAGCTTATGCATTGTTACAAAAGAGAGTGGAATGGTGGCATTAGGCGGCGAGTGGGATAAAACAGAAAATGCGGAATTGGAATGGAAAATGCTTAATTAGCCAACAGCCCTTCTTACATCTATTGTCTCTACGGAATTGACGCCTTCTATGCTTCTTAAGTCTTCTTCCAAAGCATCTGGGGAACCTTTGCTTTCGTCCATGACAAAGGTTATCTTTAATGCTTTAAGACCGAAGGCTATCGGCTCCTGCTCAGATTTCATTTCCTTGCTGCCAGAAAAAGACTTTATTTTTTCCCTAGACTCTTTTTCTATGCTGTCCAAATCAATATCTGGAGATTGAGGCATTATCCTTATTGTAGCCACAACACGCGCCATTTTAGTTTGGACCTTCAAAATTACAACTGGAGCAGGTGTATTTAGCTGCTATTTGCCTGCAGTGCATGCACCTTATTATTTCTGTCTTGCCGCAAGCAGGGCAGCTGAACTTTGTCGTGCCTTTTGAACTTGCAATATCCTTCCTGCATGATGAGCATACTAATTTCTGGTTTGCCATGGTTTTTTGGAATAAAGGCGTGTTTATAAAGCTTATTGTTTGGTATTTTATTGTTGTTTTTAACATTATAATTATTCATTTTAATTCTAGGCTCGGCGCATTACGGCCTCGCATTTAGTGGGATGTACAACATTAAGAACACGTTCGCATTGTCCCGTGATTAAATATCTTTGTTTAACGAACCTAGCGAACATACCTAATTTATTGCAGAAATGATGTTTTCCTCTTCATTTATTTCAAAAGTTTTCCCAAAAAATTTTTCTATTGCGTAAATGTTTGTTTTTGCATGGCTAGTTATTGATGAGGTTCTAATTGCGCTATTGCCTACTAGGACCATGAATTTTAATATCTGGTCCGCAAGGTGCTTATCAGCAGCAGCTTTGCTCTCTATCTCCCTAATTAGATTATTTGCCGTCTCTGCCCCTACAATTTCAGCTTTCTTTCCTCTTTCTCCTAAGGCATCTGCCCCTAGCCTTATGGGATTCCATATATTAATTTCGTCCTTATTTTTCGAAAAAATTGCCCATATGGTTATTCCTGAGCCAGTTGACAATGCCTCATTATACTCAATCTGGATATTTACGGGACAGCCATAATTCTTTAAGCATATTTCTGCGGATTTTGCCTGCCGCTCCGCGACATTTGCATTCTGCAAATCCGCAGATGCATGGGATATGCCTTTTATTTGAATCAAATGCCCTTGCTCCATCAGGCTGATTTTCGGGGCATTTTCTTTTAGATAGTTATGGAATTCTTCAAAATTATTGAAATCTGATATTTTGTATTTTGGCTTTATTTTTAATTCCACCCTGCCATTGCCTTTTGGGTAATAGCCGCGCTTGAGCAATCTGCATTCTATGCTTGCATATTTCTGCAGCTGGGGCAAAAAAACTTCTTTGAAATAGTCTATCGGAGCTGCCCATTTTCCGTCTGTGCCTCCAGTTATATTTAACTTTACAGGCTTGTTTGCAAACATTGACGGCAGCAAAATTGACTGCAAAAAAAGAGAAATACTTCCAGCGGTTTGGATGTCTATTTCTATTGTTTTTCCTTCTATTTTTCCAGGGGAGTATCTTAGCCTTGTAGAGCCCAAGTAAGCTCCTTCTGCCTTTGCATTGCATAATTTTTCCAGGGCTTTTATGCAGAATAAATGCTGGCTCTTAAGGCCTGGCTGCGGCCTGTTTTTCCTTATATCAGCTATTTCAAAGGGCTTTTGGGTTATTGTTGACAAAGCAAGAGCTACGCGGGCTATTGAGCCGCCTCCTTCAAGATACGAACCATCCAATTCAATCATAGAAAAGGGGGAAAAGAGTTGTTATATAAAAAATTATTATATAAAATTATCAGTTAAATTTTCTCTATATCAGCTAGTGTACTATCAATATCTTCCAGACCAGATGAGTCGAGCTCATTTTCCGCATTATTTATGCCGGAAATTCCAGCTGCTACATCATCAGCAGGCGTTTCCACTACAACAGGCGGAGAAGGCGCTGGAGGAGGAGGTGTTGGAGCTTTAACCTCAGGCTGCTTGGCAGCGCATCCTACAAACAGAAATAATGATAAAATCATTAAAACAGCAATTGTAATAATTGTAAAATTCTTAGTCATTGACAAACACCCCTTCTTGGTATATTAACCATAATTAACTATATTCCTAAGAGGAGTTATATTTAAATCTTTCTGTGGCGTTTAATATTAAAAATAAAAAAAATGAAGAAGACTATTCCTCATCTTCTTCTTCAACTTCTACAGTCTCATTAGCATCTATCTCAAGCTCATGCCCTGCTTCCCTTATTTTTTCCACTATGTCCTTAAGCTTTTCGTGTGCATCTTTCAATGAACTCCTTGCATCCTTAAGCAGGGATCTGGCATCATCAACAAGATCCTTCTGGGTCTCCCTGTCAGTAGCGTTTATTGCCTGTCTGAGCTTTTCCTGTGCCTGGTTAAGGCTGTCTTTTGCATTCTGAACAAGAGTGCTAAAAGCTGCTACTTCTGCGTCGACATCTACCTCAATGCTCTGCGCTTCCATTTTTTCCAAGGCTACATCAAGCTTCTTCTCAAGCACTTCTGCTCGATTTAAAGCCACTTCAACTCTTGCCGCAACAACCCTTTCGGCAAATGCCCTTGCTTTATGCTCGATTTCTTTCCATGCCCTCCTAAGCTCTTTTGCCGCTGTTTTTAGCTCGTCTTTTGTCTCTGCCGCTTGTATTTTCTCCTTTATTGCTGCAATTTCCGCAATCTGGTTGTCTATCTTTTCCACAAGTTGGGCGGCAGTTTCGTCGCTTATGTGCTCATTTTCTTCTATCTTTGCCTTTATCCTTTCAAGATGCTCGATAATAGAATCCGCCGAGCTCAACAATACCTCCTTTGCATGCTCTAATGCAGTTTCTTCATCGCCTGATTCCTTTGCAGCAAGATACCTTTCTCTTGCATTTTGGTATTTTTCCCTTGCATTTTCATATCTTTCCCTTGCTTTCTCGAAGTTTTCCCTCGCAACTTCTATTTTCTGCCTTGTGAGGACTCTTTCCCTTAGGTCTTCAGCAGTCCTTACCTGCCTCACCCTTATTTCTCTTAGCTTTTCTTTAATCTCTGTCTTATTCATTCCTGCGAGCTCTGCCTGCCTTGCCCTTGAAAGCGCAGCCAGCTTTTCTACCTCATCCTTGTCAAGTCCTGCAATCTTATCTATAGCAACATTACTTAGAGCTTCAAGCCTTCTTAGCTTCTCAGGATCCTGGATTCTCAGCTTTTCCTTAAGCTCTTCCCTCCTCTCCGTAAATCTCTTCCTGATTTCTTCCTTTGTCATTGATGTAGCATTTCTTTTTTCCAAACTGCTTCTTATCTCTACCTTGTTTTCGTCTTCATCAACTTTTACTTCTGTTTCTAGCCTTATATTATTGTCAGCATTATCCCCAGCAGCCGTATTTACTTCTATCTTATTATCTCCAGAATCACTTTGACCTTCATCTGCAACTGCTATCGGCACTAAACTTATCAAAAACAGCGCCGCAACAAATAATGATATTAATTTTTTTTCAAAATTCTTCGAATTTTGCAAGCCTTTATTCAACAGTTTCATTTTTTCCACCTCAAATGGTTTTATTTCTTGAATTTTAGATTATTTATTTGGCAAATGCCAACAGGTGTATAGACTAATTTATTTATAAACATGCTTTTTTAGTCTGAAAATTAAGGGTTTTTAAGAAATTTTAATACTTTACAAAGCT
Organism: Candidatus Woesearchaeota archaeon; assembly: GCA_016184145.1. Lineage (GTDB taxonomy): Archaea > Nanobdellota > Nanobdellia > Woesearchaeales > GW2011-AR4 > JACPDF01. The sequence continues at coordinate 18,902 of JACPDF010000022.1, forward strand.
TTATCTAATCTTTTTATTGAAAAAGAAGCCCGTTTAGAGCTTTAAACCAAAAAATGGGTTTAATTTTATTTTTTAGACTAACGGGATTATAAAAATTTAAATACACCTTACACTTTTTTGATGTTATGGATGCTTTAATCAGGGGATTTTTGTTGGCTGCAGTGCTGTCTTTGTTTTCCAATATTGCGATTGCTGCGAATGTGCATGGCAATATCTATGATTTGTCGCTGAACAAAGTTTCCGGTGCAAGGGTTGTTGTTAATACAACTCCGGAGCAGTTTATGGTGTCTAAGGATGGAAGCTACTCATTTGATGCTCCAAACGGATTCTATGCAATTAGAGCAGAGTTAAGGCAGGATGGCACTGTTGCTTCAGAGAGCAGAAACATATCAATAAGCCAGGAAGGAAAGTATGTGATTGACCTTATATTGTTCCCGAGCTTTGATGAAGAGGATGATATTTCGAGGGAGCCAGAGCTAAGCTTTCCTGAAACGGAGAATGGGAGTTTTACGCCATTTATTATTATTTTATTTCTCGTTATACTTGCTATAGTGATCTTTGTCATTTTCAAAGGCAAAAAAGAAAGCATGAAAGGAAGTGGTGAAGGAAGTGGCGAGAATGTCCATACTGAAGAAAAAGAAAAGGACAAAAAAGAGGATGATTCAGATCTGGATAAGGTTATTGAGGTAATAAAAAAGGAAGGCGGAAGGACGACACAGAAGGAGATAAGGAAGCAAATTCCTGTGTCAGAAGCCAAGATAAGTCTGATGATAGCCGAGCTTGAGCACAAGGGCATTATCAGGAAAATCAAGAAGGGAAGGGGAAATATTATAGTCTTGGAGAAGAAATAGCCTGAAAGCAAAAACCTTATAAATCCATGCTCATTTAAGCTCAATTGGGGTGTGGTGTTTGTCAGCTGAAAAAGAGATAGTCAACTTCTGGCTCAATAGTAAGGGCTATTTTACTTTAGGCAATGTCAAAAGCCATAACAGGGATATAGGGATTCTGGCCTTAAAGTTTGACAAAGGGAGCTTAATCAGGGCAATACATGTGGAGGTATGCTGCTCAATAACAGGCTTCATCGACCAAAACCACATTTTTGAGAAAATAATATTTGAAAAATTTAATGATAAAAACATCACAGATGCAATAAACAAATACACAAAAGATACCGGGAGAGAAGAGGATATAGAGAATGTTATTGTCCTTAATTCACTGCCAAAAGAAATGGATGCTATAACAAAAAAATTCGAGAAAAACAATATTGCATTGTTTGAGTTTGAGGACATTCTTGCTGATGTGATGAAAGGCCTTAAGACAGAGTACTTCAAGGATGATGTCGTAAGGACAATGCAGATTGTGAAATACCTTCTGATAGCAAATCCCAAAAAGCTTGTTGATGTCTTGTATGCTGGCTTAAGCCCCTCAAAAAGAAAGGAGTTTATTGCAGAGCTATTGGGCAGGGATGAGATAATCAAGGAGTTCAAGAAAACAAATGAAGAGAGGCTGGCAATGATATTAAAGCAGGCAATGATCAAGCCGGAAAGGCTTGCTGAGATGCTTGAGAAAGATATTCTGAACAAAAGAACCAGAAAACCATTCATCGCCTCATTGATCGAGCAGGAAAAAACAGGAAGAGCTTATAAGAAAGGGATGACAATTAAGAAAGAGACTCCACTAAATAAATTTTTTGCGCGAGAATAAATAAGGATAAAAAAGATAAAAATGGATAAAAACCAATCTTTAATGCTGGCAGCAGTTATTTTTGGCGTTATAGCTTTGTTGCAGTTAATAAGGGCTGTTTTTGGATGGCAAGCTGTAATTGAAAATTTTAATGTCCCTGTTTACTTTAGCTATATCGCGTTTATTGCAGCCGGCTACCTGTCATGGCATATGTATAATGCAAGCAAGAAATAATTTATTATTTGGTTAAAATAATTTATTTTTTAGTTATTCTAGCCATTTCCAAAGCTGCTTTGACTGCCCTTTTTGCATATTCTTCTGCTCTTGACTCTGCCTGCTTCCATGTCACTCTCGGGCCAATGATTCCAAATCCAATAGGTTTTTTGTATTTTAGAGAAATATCAACGAGTTTTTTGGCAATCGTGCCAACAATAATAACATCGTGATGGGTTTCTCCTCGTATTACAGCGCCTAAAGCCGCTATAGCATCTATTTTCTCTTTTTCAAGAATATTTTTTACGGCAAATGGAATTTCGAATGATCCCGGAACATGTATTTTTTTGGCTACCTCCGCTCCTAAGCTTTTTGCAGCTTTTACAGCAGCCTTTTCCATCCTTGATGTTATCTCCTTATTGAAATCAGAAACAACTATGGCTATTTTCATTTTTTTGATTTTTATAGATTTATTTTATTATATTTGTTGATCAGTCCGTATTGTTTATTATTTATAATGGAATCAGTTTATTTTTATCGGGCCCTGATCTTCCTTGCCCTGCCTTTTCCCCATGCCTGCGTATTTTGTCAAGGTTTCCTTGCCTTTTAGCAATTCTATGGCATTCAAGGCATGCTTTTCTGTGCGATTCTTAGCTATTTGATAAAGCTCCTTGTCATTGTCAGCCTCATCCATATGGACAAAGACTTCCATTATATGCTTATTTGCCATTAACTGCGCTGTTTGCATCCCTAAAGAGGCTTCGTGGCTGCATTGCTTGTCAATTGGCTTTGGCCCCGCCATCCCCAAAGCCAGCACTATGTCGCAATTGTATTTCTCAAAAAGCAGTTTGCATGCTACCGGCAGGTCTTTCATTCCAGGAACTGTGTAGCGCTCTATCTGATGCTTGGAAATTTTTTTGATTGCGTCTACTGCAAATTCTGCCATGTTTATCCTTGAAAAGGTTGTGTCTGCAATCCCGATTTTTGCCATTTTTATAATAATTCTATTTTTATTCTGTCTCCGTCTTTCAGATTTAATATTTCCCTCAGATTAAATTCTGAAATTACCTCAACAATGTCAAGGCCGTATCTTGTGAATTCTGGAATGATTATTGCACATTTAATCTGGTTTATCATGCAGGGATAACAATAAACTTTTCCAAACTGCTTTATTCCTTTTTTAAACCCGCCAATTTTTATTAAATCTAGTGAGCTGATGAATTTTTTTGCTTGTTGCTTGTCTACTTTAAGGTTGAGTGTTCCTTTGAATGGAGCATACCCCAGCTTTTTTTCCATGGAAAGCATATATGGCTCCAGAGACATGAAAAAGGCTCCATCCCCAACGCCAGTGCTCACTATACCATGCAAAGCAGTTTTTACACCCCTCATACAATCCCAGAAGGACAATTTCACTTATAAAGTTTACTTAATAAGCTCTTTAAAGCTCAAGGTAAGCTTTCTGCCCGTCTCGATGTCTTTTGCAAGGACTTTTTTTGCCATGCCGATTATTTTTATTTGGTCTCCTTTATACTTTATTATATCTCCTTTTTTGAAACTTGGCATTTTAAAAAGCAGGTTTACCCTGTACACGTCTCTGCTCGTTAGCCTGTTCCTTGTGTGTAGTTTTCTGCTCACTTCCAAGTGCCCTGAAAACCTTTCCTGCAATTTATTTCCAATGCTCCTGAGAAATCTCTGGGAGGATATGTAAATGTCCAAGCCGTTATTTATCTTCTTTGTTTTGGCTATAGATACATTTCCTTTTTCTTTTATCTCTTTTGCTATAAAGTCCAGAACCTCGTCATTCGGGTTCCTTACCTGCAAAATTCCCTCAAAATACTCATTGTGCCTTGCTTCCATTTTTAATATTTTATTTTTGATATTTTATTAATAATTATGATATAATTATAATCCAATTATTAATTTATTGATTTTTAACTATTGCTGGTTTAAAACAAAAACAAAAGCTTTTTATGTTATTGTGTAGTTTTTCGGCTTATGGATAAAAAGGAAATGGAGAAGAATTTAAAGAAAGTATGGCATTTTATCTGGGAAGACAACAGCATATGGAGCTGGATTGTGAACATTATTTTAGCTTTTATTCTTATTAAGTTCGTAGTTTATCCTTTTTTAGGATTGGTGTTGATCACGAGCCATCCGGTTGTTGCAGTTGTGAGCGGCAGCATGGAGCATAATGGGATGGAGCTTGAGCAATGGTGGGAAAAAAACAAGGACTGGTACTTGAAGAACGGGATTGACAAAGCAGCTTTCGAGCAGTTTTCCCTAAAGAATGGCTTTAACAAGGGAGATATAATGATTCTAGTTGGAAAAGATGGGAGAAATATCAAAATAGGGGATGTCATAGTTTTTGTTGAGGGAGGTAAAGATCCCATAATACATAGGGTTGTAAAAAAGGCAGAGAGAAAGGGAACCATTTATTTCCAGACAAAAGGGGATAACAACAGGGATTCGATAAAAACCAGCCAGCTTGACGAGACCAATATAGCAGAGACTGAGGTCATAGGGAAGGCTGCTTTCAGGGTGCCTCTTCTTGGATATATAAAAATAGGCTTTGTGGAGATTCTAAAATTGGCAGGCATACAATGAAAAGATTATTAAACCAGCACTAAAAGTTTAATATAACATGTTCTGTCCGAAGTGCGGCTCTGTATTGCTGCCAAGGAAGGAAGGCAGCAAGAGGATTCTTGTATGCAGCTGCGGCTATAAATCAAGCGGCATGGAGAAAACGAAGATAACGGAGACCATCAACAGGAAAGGGAGGGAAGTGGAAGTCATAGAAAAGACTGATTTTGAGACGCTGCCAAAAACAAAAGCAGAATGCGAGAAATGCGGGCATAAGAAGGCCTTTTATTGGACTTTGCAGACAAGAGCAGGAGACGAGCCTGAAACCAAGTTCTTAAAGTGCGAGAAATGCGGATATACGTGGAGAGATTATGACTAGGATTTAGCAGTCCAACGGTTAGATCATTAATTAGGCATTCATTAATTTATGCAAATCAGAGAAAAGTCATTCAGGGTCATAATAAAGCCAAATTCTTCTAAAAATGAGATTATCAGCTTCGATAAGGATAAAAAGGCATATAAGGTAAACATAAAGGAGAAAGCAGAAGATAATAAGGCAAACAAGGAATTATTAAGGTTTTTGTCTAAATATCTGGGAAAAAGGGTAAAAATCAAATCCGGGCTTAAGTCAAGGGAAAAGCTTATTGAAGTTATTGATTATAGTGGCGGAATTTAATATTTGTAATGATTGTTAAATTCCGCTAATATAGGCACGGATTACCTATTACAAAAATTAACTTCCGTGCCTATAAAATAATAAACATTTAAATATTATATTCAAAATATTGTTTCAAAAAGAGGTGTGTTTAGTCAATGAGTCTGCTTAATTTCATTGTTATTTCTGGCATTTTTGGCAAAAAGGATAATGATCTAGACATATCACCCCCACCGCCGCCTTTTCCGCAGATAGGAGAAAAGGAGAAAGACCTGATAGAAAGCGAGAAGAGGAGAAAGGCTGAGGAGAAAGGGAGAAAAGCGCAGGAAGTGCTGCGCTTAAAGGAAGAAAAAAGGGAGCAGGAAGAATTGAAGAGAAGAAAGCTGGAAAAGATACGGGCAGAGGAGAAGAAGAAGAAACAAAAAGAGCTGGAAAGAAGAAAGCTTGAGCAGCAAAGGAGAAAAGCGCAGGAAGAGGGAATAAGGCAGAAGGAGCTTGAGAAAAGAAGGAGAGGAGAAGAGGAGAAGAGAAAAGAACTAGAGAAGAAAAAGAGGCAGGAAGAGATAAAAAGGAAAAACAAAAGGCTGATGGAGAGAAGAGCCAAAACAGCAAAGAAAAAGACATTTGATTTCTTAAATAAAGTAGGGCTGGCAAAAACGAAGAAAGAGAAAACAGAACATCACAGGCAGAGGAAGGAATACGCTGAATTAAGGAAAAATGCAGAGAAAATGCTGGCGGAGGAAGCGAGACGGAGGGAACTAGAGAGTAAAAAACAAATTAAGATTAAGGAGAAAGGGGAGGGGAAGCTGGAAAAAGAGACCTCAAAAGGAATAGAAAAGCCCCATGAGATAGCAGGAGCTGAAGAAGAGATACAAAAGGCGATAGAAGGGATAAAGAAAAAGGAAAAGGAGCCTTCAAAACTGAAAAAATTATTTGGGAGAAAAGAAGAGGAAAAATTAGAGACTCCGGAAGTAATGCCGAGCTTTGAGGAAAAGGCTGATGAAGTTGATCTTATAGAGGAAAAGATACATAAGGCAAGGCTGGCGTTAATGGATTTCAAGTTTGATATGGCAAAAAAGACTTACATTGAGATTATGAGAATATATAATGATATGGACAGCAAGAAGAAAGCCAGAGTCTATCCTGACATAAAAGACCTGTATTATGAAAGGAAGACTGCGGAAAAATACGCAAAGTAGATGTTTCTGTTTTTATATGTAATGAAAGACAAAAATTTTGACTTAATTTGTTTTGTCTTTCAAACATTAGTAGCTGATTTCTATAAGCAATAATTTTTATCAGCTACTAATGTTCCACAAAGTTAATAAATAAATTGAATTCCTAGTTTTCCATGGCTAGAAGCTTGTTTATTGTTCTGGATGGCATGGATGGCTCTGGAAAAAGCGAGATGGTAAAGCTGCTGCATAACTATATTTTTTCAAAAAGCAGGAGCTACAGGATATTGACAACTAGGGAACCTACAAGTGGCAGCTATGGAAGAGAGATAAGGGAAATCCTTGCATCTGACAAAGATCCTAAAGAGAATGCGGAAAAGCTGCTTGAGCTTTTTATAAAAGACAGGCAGGAGCACGTCAATAATTCTATTGTGCCATTCCTTAAAAAGAGCAATGGAGACATGAATATTGTAATATGCGACAGGTATTATTATTCCACAATTGCATTCCAGGCTGTGCAGGGATTGGACATGAAAATGCTCGTTGAGAAAAATAAAAAATTCCTTAAACCTGATGTAGCGTTTATCATGGACCTAAAGCCGGAGATTGCGCTGGAAAGGATAAAAAGGAGGGAAAAGGAAAAATTTGAACAGGTTGATTTCATGAGGAGGCTGAGGGAGAGGTTCTTGCAGCTGCCAAAAATCTTAAAGGATAATATAAAGATTATAGATGCATCAAAGGATGTTGATAAGGTATTTGAGGCTATAAAGAAAGAAGTTGACAAAATCCTCTAAAGCAATCAGAATCAGCTTTCTTCCTCGTCCTCTGTTTCCTTGTCTTCTTCTGTAAACTCATCAAGCTTCTTGTTCTTCTGCATTGTCTTGTAGCTGACTGTCATTTTCACCTCTTTTAGAGACCGGTGCTTCCAAAGCCATTTTCTGACCTCGTTGTTTCGGAAAGCTGAGCTGACTCTTCAAAAACAGCTTCTTCCACTTTGGCAAATATAAGCTGGCCTATCTTCCTGCCCTTTTCTATCTTGTAAGTTTCAGCGCTCAGGTTTATTACAGGAATTTTTATTTCTCCCCTATATGAGCTGTCGATTGTTCCAACAGCATTTGCATGGGTTATTCCATGGTTCATAGCCAAACCGCTTTTGGGCCTTATCTGGCATTCATATCCATAAGGAATTTCAAGCTTTAATCCTGTAGGCACCAGTTTGCGCTCCATTGGTTTTAAGACACAATCTTCTGCAGAATAAACATCTACACCTGCGTCTCCTTTGTGGGCATAAGAAGGCGTGGGAACATCAGCAACTTTCTGTATCTTTATTTTAATCACCATTTTAGAAGCCTCAATTTCTTGCAAGAAGGTTGTATTTAAATTATATGGGTATGCAAAATATAGTTTCTATGCTATTTTTTAATTAATCCCATTATTGATTCTATTTTATTGTACAATATCCTGCCATCTTCTGCATCAGCCTTTATGTTGATTGTGTTAAAAGAGCTGGTTATTTGGGTTATGTTCCATACTGTGCCGTATTTTTCAAGATTTTGCAGTATTGCTATTGTCTTATTTATCAGCTCACTTGAATAGGTTTTGTTTGTAAATTCCTTTGTTTTTTTCAGAATACCACTAAATGACATTTTTGCTTTTTCTGTTTCTATTGGCTTTACTTCTGCATCCGGCTTTTTGAAGATTTCCTCTTCCTCCTGCATATCTATTTTTTCATCTACAATAAATGTGACAACCTTGCCAGTTGATTTGCGGTAAAAGCCAAGGTTCCATGGCTGCTCCTTGTTTTCTTCGGAAATTTTCAGGGCATAGGAGAAGAAAGTGTCCGGATTTTTTTGCTTCCATTCCTTGAACTCTTTGCTTTCATTCAGTTTTTCTAATGCCTCTTTTAGCTCCATATTTTGGATTTAGCGCTAAAAATTTATATATGTTTGTATATTGCCAAGGAGAATGGCAATTGCGCTGAATGTTTTCCAGGAGCAGAAGGATTTAAAGGAGAAGAAGAGGCATAATGAGGGCTATAGGCTGGTTGGGAATCATTCTGCAGTCAAAATATGCGGTTACTGCAAGAAATCAATAAAGGGGGAGGATGTCTGCTATAAGAATACCTTTTATGGAATAGAGAGCTGGAGATGCATCCAGATGTCTCCTACATTCTTTTGCGACCATAGATGCGTTTTCTGCTGGAGAGACATAGATTATGTATGGCCAAAATGGCAAGGGCCAATAGATAATCCCAATGAGATAGTGGATAATGCTATAAAAGCACATGTCGAGCTTTTGCAGGGATTTAAGGGAAACCCAAAATCTGTTGAAGAAAAGCTTAAGGCCATGGAAAAGCCCCTGCATTTTGCAATTTCCTTGACTGGAGAGCCGACAATGTATCCTAGGCTGCCGGAAATGATTGACTACATAAAGGAAAAAGGAATGACTGCTTTTTTGGTTACTAATGGGACTATTCCGGAGATGGTTGAGAAATTGATTGATCACCAGCCGACACAGCTTTATATTTCTGTCTATGGTACTAACAAAGAGATGCATCAACGTACAGCTAACCCGATAACAAAAGATGCGTGGGAAAGACTGCAAAAATCATTGTCTATGATGCACAAGTTCAACAGGAATGTCATGAGGCTGACTTTAGTAAGAGGATTTAATTTCATGGATCCAGAAGGGTATGCAAAGCTTGCTGAAAAATACAATCCTATGTTTATTGAGGCAAAAGGTTTTGCCTTCGTTGGACACAGTCAAGAACGTTTAGAAGTGCATAATATGCCGTATCATCATGAAATAATGGAATTCGCCAAAAAGATAGAAGAAAACTCGTCTTATAAGGTAATTGACAGCAAAGCGGAGAGCAAAGTTGCTTTGTTGGTTAAGGAAGATTTTGAAGGAAGGAAGATGAATTTTGGAGGGTTGTAAAATAGTTTTATTATTGATTATAATTATTATTTCCACAATTCTAGGCTCGGCGCATTACGGCCTTGCAATATTTGAATACTCAGCATTAAGGACACGTTCGCAATAGTTCGTGTTAAAAGAGTTTGCTTTCAGAATAAAGTTTATATTTTTATTATCTTCCCGTAAGGCCCCGGATTTACAATTAAAGTTTTCTTCAGATTATCTTTTTTGTTGAAATTCTCATGCAGATGCCCGCAAATATACAAATCTACCTTATTTTTTGCTATGAAATCCCTATAGGTTTTGTTGCCGCAATGCTCTCCAACTATTAAATCCACTTTTGTTCCGTAAGGAGGCGCATGGGTTATGAAGACTATTTTTTTATCGTAGTTTTTTTTGATGATTTTTCTGAATTTTCTGCCGGTTAGGTAAAAGCGCGGCTCCCTCAAAGAAAAACCTCCGCCGCCATAGCCCAAAAAGAGGCATTCATCATATTTATAAAAATTTTTATGGATAAAAACCAGATTATTGTATTCTTTGCATATTCTTCTCGTCAATGCTTCTGTTTCATGGTTCCCGTGTATTAACAGGATTTTTTTCTTTAGTTTGCTTAATTTGCTCAATACAATATCGAGACCCTGCTCAAATATTGTCAAATCCCCTGCGCAAACCAACAAGTCAGGGTTTTCCATCTTTATTTTCGACTTTATTTTATTTAATGCTATGCTTGATAGATGAATATCTGTAAAGGCAAGGATTTTCATTTTGGTTTTATGTTTTAAAGTATTTTATAAATTTATTTAATTTTAGGGCTTTGCACAAAAACTACGCTTCGCTTCGGGTTAGCAGCTTCAAATCTTTAATGTTCAAATTTAAGGCTGACATTTCCCGTATGGAGCATCCCCTTTGTCAGCTTAATGTTATATTAAAAGAGATTTGACCTTAAGGCTGCTAACCACTTTTTGTGCAAAGCCTGATTTTAGGAAATGTTATAGTAGTCTTCCAGAACAACCTTATCAACATTCTCAACATCCTTAACAATATAGAGCTTTCCATTCCCTAACTCTATTATTTTTTCTGCGAGCTTTTTTCCTTTCTCGCCCAGATTTATTCCGATTAAAGAGATGGTTATGCCTTTGTTTCTTGCTATTGAGACCTCTTTTAACGTGTCTTTTTCCGGCTCCTCTCCAAGAGTGGGCATAGCATCTGTTATCAGGATCAGGTGTTTGGTTACATTGCCATGCGGAAACAATTCTATTGCTTTTTTCAACGTGGCTTTAAAGTCTGTCTGCCTTGAAGCTCTGGCAACTGCTATATTCCTCAGCAGGAATGTAAAATCACTTGTAGGCTCTATTGTCGTCTTGATTTCAGAGCCGAAAACTATTAAGCCTACTTTATCTTTTTCATGTATTGCTTTGTAAGCTAACGCAATTCCTGCTCTCTTGCACGCATCCATCTTGTTCCCTTTCATGCTCCCGGATGCATCCAAAGCGTAGATTATGTAATTTTGACCGCGGCTTTGCCTTTCAAATACCTGCAGGTCTTTTTGATCGAGAGCCTTATGGCCTCTTCTTATTGCGAGTTTGGATGAGCGCTTTATTGAGATATCCCTGTATCTATCCCCTTTTTTGTAAGCCCTTGAAGATTCCTTGCTGCCATAGATAGATGCCTGCTTGTGCATTTTTTCCCCTAAAATTCCTTTAGGGGTTATTTTGTCTAACTCTTCAAAATACATGACTAGGGATGCCAATTCAAAGCCTTTCTCGCTTATATTTGAATCAGAATCAAGAAAACCCTCATCTCTCAGGCTTTCTATGTTTTTTTCAATCCTGAACCTTAGTTCTTTCCTAAATTCCGGAATGTTTATGTTTTTCCTTATGTAGTCTGGATCATAGCCTGTGGCCAACTTCAATAAAGAAGGGCCATAGATATTATGTGCGATGCTGTAGTTTTTAACAAGCTGCTGGTACATTAGCTCAGGGGCAAATGACTGCAGGCCCTGGTTTATCGAATCAGCAATTAGCTTGCCCTTCTCTATGGTTTCCTTGTCATTCTCCAGGACAGAGCGCATTAACTTATCCTCTGCCTTTTGCGCAGAAAGATTTCCGGTTAATTCCTGTATTTCCTCTTTTTCATCAACATGTTGCCGGCTGTCAAAGTAAATCACCTTTTTTTTCCTCAAGAACTTCAGAATCAATAATGTTTTTCTCAAACTGGTGCTGTACGTATTCTTCCGGGCTTTGTAGGTATTTTACAGACGGCTTCAGCCTTATCCTGTGCGCCAAAACAGAAACAACTGATTCTTCTATGTCATTAAAATTCACTGATTTTCTTCCATGCAATAGGGCATTTGATTGGGACCTTTCGTACAACCCTAAAGATGCCCTTACAGAAGGCTTTTTTTCCAGATTCTTGTCTTCCCTCAATAATCTTACAAAATAAACCATTAATTCGAGCAATTTATTGCCAATGAATATACCATCAATTTTTTTGCCTTTTTCCACTACAATCTCTTTTTCTATGCCGATGTTTTCAGGATAATGCATGTAGATGAAATCAAATCTGTCAACTAAAACATCCGAGAGTTTTTCTGTTGATGTGTCTTCCGGATTCATTGTGCCAATAAAAATAAAATCAATTTCAAAATCAACATCATAGCTGCCAATGGTTGCTTCTTTTTCTTCCAAAACCTGCAATAAAGCGTTTTGGACTTTTTCTGGGCACCTGTTAAGCTCGTCAAAGAACAAAATTCCCTTGTCTGCCTTGAAAATCTTTCCTTTTGTAAATGCTTCTATGCTTAATGGGCCGAATTTAAGCGCCTTTACCGGATCTATGTCTCCAAGAAGGTCTTCTACAGTGAGGTCTGGAGAGCCCTGGACACGGACAAAAGGATTATTTTTGCCAAGAAGCTTTGCAATATTCTTTGCTAAAGTGGTTTTTCCTATTCCTGGAGGACCTACAAAGATTATATGCCTGTCTGCCAGCAAGGCTGATTTTACAGCCGACTTTACCTTATCCTGGCCAATAATGTCTGTGAAAGGGTCATTTTCCAGCAACCTTTTTTGCAGTTCTTTGTTTGCCATAGCATGTAATTAATATATAGCCAAAACTTAAGGGTAAGGCTTATTATTTTAAAAAGGTTGGGATTTGTCAGAGGTTGGTGCGAAATTCTCGCTTTGCTCGGGTTGCCATCAGTTCGCACTTAATGTTATTTGTTATATTGACATCTCCCGTAGGGAGAGCATCCCCTCTGTCAATGTGCTTTCATTTTTAAGGGTGCTCACAAATTGATGGCAACCCTCATTTCGCACCAACCTCGATTTGTCAAGAACTATTTTCTACTAGTATATGCTGCATGCCTTCTTACCATGTACTTGAATACTATTGGGGCTAAGAAAGTGCTTATCATTGCGACTGTTATTATTATTGTAAAGATTGAAACTGTAATGATGCCGCTTTGCAAGGCTAAAGTGGCAATTACAAGCTCTGTATCCCCTTTAGGCAAAACACCCCAGCCAACAATTAACCCCTCATTGAAAGAGCCCTTGCTCAGCATTACGCCAATTATAGTTCCAGCTAAAGTTCCAATGATATCAATGAAAGCAAATGTTCCAACTAGAAGCAAATTTGAGGATAAGGAAAATAAGTCCGTCTGCAAGCCAACGCTAACAAAAAATATGGGTATTAGGAATCCAAATGATACTATATGCAATGAATGCGAAAGCTCGTTTTTTCTCCATGGCTTCCTGTCTGCACCAGTAAGCAAGGTCTGCCTTACAAGAGCTCCTGCAATTAACGAGCCTATCAATGAGCCTATCCCTAATAACTCTGAGATGTATGCAACTGCAAGGACAATTATCAAAGCCCCCATGAATAAGGAAGCCTGTGATTTTTCTCTTTCGAATATCTTCAATGCAAAGGGAATAAGCGAGACTCGCAAGAGTATTACTAAAGCTACAAAAAATAGTATATTTATTGCCAATACTGTAAAGTCAGGTGTATCTGCAGTTGCTGAATGGAATAAAATCAAAACCGAGCTTATAAGGAGCAGCTCAAAAACATCATCAACGGTGCCGGATGCTATGATCAAATTTCCGATTTTGCTTTTTAGCAGCCTGACTTCTTCAAGAATATCAAGGGAAATTGCCTGAGAACTGACTGAAACAGAGATACCCATAACAATTGATACTAAATTGTCAAAACCAAATAAAAATTTTGCAGCAAGAAAGCCAAAAGCAAATGGGATTAAGGTATTAAAAATCGCAATGTATGATGTTTCTTTCAGATTTTTTCTAAACTCCTTCAAATTAAGCTCCAATCCAATAAAAAAGAACAGCAAAATAATGCCTATATTGGCCAAAAAGGAAAAAGATAAAGAAATGTCTTCTGTAAATAACATGCTTTTGAAAAGAGGTATGCCGAGGATTGCACCAGCCAAGATTTGCCCTATAACCCTTGGCAGCTTGAAATAGCGGAATATCTCTGATAAGATATAGGCAAGAACTAAAGCTATTAAAATAACTAGCAAAACATTGCTCATAAAGGTTCAATAGAAAATGAGGTTTATATAGTTTATGATTATTAAATTAGGCTCTAAATTTGCCTTCCATAATTATTTCCTTTAAAGGCTTTCTTTGAGAAGGTATTTCCCTTTCCTGCAATTCTTGAGGCAAATCGGATTTTTTCCCCCTTTTTCCAATAGCTGCCATTGCCTCGACATTATAGACTTCTGGAATTCCCAGAGCTTTTTTTGCCTTTTCATAATCAAATCCCTGCATTCCATGTATGACATAACCTCTTCTTGCTGCTTCCAAAGCCATGTTTTCCCAGGCAGCCCCTGCGTCAAAGCTGTGGGTTATTGATGGCTGGCCATTATGGTCAAAGGTTTTCTTGGATATAATAACAACCAAAACAGCGGCATTTTTTGTCCAGCTTTGGTTAAACTCCACCATTAAATTAAATAATCTATCCCAGTGTTCTGTATTTCTTTTTGCGTAAATAAAGCGCCATGGCTGGTTGTTGTAAGAAGAAGGCGCCCATCTTGCAGCTTCAAAAATAGCCATTAGCTCCCGCTCGTCAATTTCCGCCCCAGTCATTGCCCTCGGAGACCACCTGTTTAATATCAAAGGGCTTATATCGTAATCTGATTTTCTATGTTGCTTTATTTCATTTGAAAGCTTTTCCATAAAAAACCAGAATTTTTGCTAGATTAATAAACTTTTTGTTTATAATGCAAAATAAATTAATTGTTTCAATGCTAATTTCATATCAAAAATCTTGTAAAAGAGATTGCTATTGCCGCAACCAACGGGATTATTATATTATCATCAACCTGCTCTGCTCCTATTTTTATTTCAATGCTTTCTGCCAGCATTGCAAAAAAAGATGCTATTAAAGCTTCATGCCATGCCAAAAAAGCCAAGGAACCAATAAAGGCTGCTATAAAGCCTGCAATCATCCCTTCAATGAATTTTTTATCGGAAAAGGGATGCTTTATTCTTCCGTATCTTACCCCAAATAAATGGCTTACACTGTCTCCAAAGGCCAAAACAAGTATGGCAGGCATTGCTATATCAAGAGGGAAAAAAGACAATGCCAGAAAAACTCCAATCAGATAGAAAATAACCCCTTTGCCAGGAAATGATTTTAAGTCTTTTTCCCTATCAAAATTCTTCAGAAACCAGTAAATTACCGGTATTTTGTGTTTTTTGCTCAGGAAGGATACAATTATGCCTATTATTATCAGGAAAAATATGTGGGTTTTATTGAGCAAGCCATAAATAAGCAGGGCTACTATAGCTGTCCCTAAGAACATATGAAAAAGCTGCCTTTTTGCTTCAAGCTCCTTATTATTCATTTTAAGAACTTAAATGGCCTGTATTTTTCCTCAATATAAATAATGAAAACCCCAATGAGATAGCCTAAAAATGCCCCAAAAACAACATCACTTAAAAAATGGTACTCAAGGTATATTCTGCTGAACGCAACAAAAAAAGCGAATAAAATCCAAAAAAACTTTAATTTTGGAAATTCTTTGTTTAGTATTGGCAATGCTGCAAATAAAGCTGTTGCATGCAGACTTGGGAAGGAATAATTCAAACCGGTTAAAATTTGGCTTGTCTCTATTGGCCTTGGCCTCAATGTTATTATTTTAATAATATAAGAGAGTATAATAGAAATAAAAAAGGAAAGCCATAAAGGAAAAATCCATTCCCTCTTTTTTTCCTCCCATAAAAATAATGCAGTTATTAAAATAAATATTACAAAAATATTGATAAAATCTGTAAACCAGCCAAATATTATATCAAACAGGTTATTTTTTATTAAAGAAACCATATATTGGGCGTTTTTGTCTAAAAAAAATGATGTAAAAAAAAGGATTATGCCTGCTACTAACAAGACAATTTTATTTGACTTTTTCATTTTTTCTTTTTTCTTTCCCGATGCTTCCAAATAAAATACACAAAAAACAAAATAACTAAAGCAACAAAGATTATATCCAATTCTTTTGAGTACTGATGTATTTTATCCCAATGCTGGCCAAGCCTAAAACCGGCATATAACAATATAAGGTTCCATATAGTGGCCCCTAAAAATGTATATATTATGAATTTATGCACGGCCATCTTTGCAATGCCGGCAGGTATGGAAATCAAATGCCTTACAACAGGAATAAACCGGCTTATGAATATTGTTTTTTGACCCTGCCTTTTAAACCAGTTTTCCGTCCATTCCAGATGCTCTTTTTCAAGCAATAAATATCTGCCATACTTTAAAACAAAAGGCCTTCCACCATAAAATCCTATATAATAAGAAAACAAGGAGCCAAAAATAGAGCCGAGGCTGCTAACTAATAGTGCAAGAAAAAAATCAAACCTTCCCTGCAAAGCCAAGTAGCCGGCAAATGGCATTACAATTTCACTTGGAATCGGGGCTATCATGCTTTCCAAAGCCATCAGAATAAATAATCCAAAATACCCTGTTGTAGACATCCCTAAAGTTATATACTCAACAAGCTTCTCTACAATCATAATACATCATTCCTAATGGTTTTATTTTCGATTATTTTATTCGGCCATATTTTACATCCAGGATTTATGATGACATTTTTTGCCGTTACATTATCTCCAATTATCGCTCCCAGCCTTCCAGCATTTATTCTTTTGTTTTTTACAATAGAAACAGTATTGTTTTTTGATATTATTTTCCCATCAAAACTGACGTTTTCTCCAATTATGGAATCTTCAACAACGGAATTTTTGCCGATAATTGCATTGTCCATTATAATAGAATTTTTTATATTTCCGTTTATAATACAATCGCTTCCTACAGAAGAATTTTTAACAAATCCCGTTATTTTCGAATTTTTCCCTATTGAATTTTTATTTTTCCTGAAAAATTTATCTGCTTTCAGCAAATCCCACGGATAGGCCACAGGCAAATATTTTGTTGTCTTGATGCAATGGATTTTTTGTTTTTTTGCAAAATTAACCAGTGCATCTGGAAATTCATATTCTCCTCTTGGGCCTTTGCCTGCTTTTTCGACATACTTAAATATTTTCCCATCCAGCACATAGAGCGCCGTGCTGATTGAATTTGAGATAAACTTTTCTGGCTTTTCAATTATATTTACAAGAACGCCGTTTTTCTCCTGAACGACTCCGAAATTACCGGGATTTTTCACTTTTGTAACAAGGATGGAATATTTGCTTTTTATGCATATTTTTATATCCTGCCTTTGGTAAATATCATCCCCCATCATCAGGATAAATCTTCCATTAATATGGTTTTTGACAACGGAAACCGCATGGCCGGTTCCAAGCTGCTTTTTCTGCTCGATATATTTTATTTTCAGCTTGGGGTATTTTTCTAAAATAAATTTTTTAATCATTTCCTGCCCATAGCCAACAACCATAATTATCTCATCAGCCAATCCCTTAACTGCTTCCAGGTTGCGCTCCAGGATTGCCTTATTTGCAGCTTTGAGCAATGGCTTCGGCCTTGTGAGTGTCAAAGGGTATGTTCTTGTGGATTTTCCCGCTGCCAGAATAACGGCCTGCATTTTACACCAGCCTTATATCATTTACATTATTCTTTACATTAGAAGCCTTTACCAGGGTTTTTATCAGGGTTTTTGCGTCTGCAAACTTCCTTTTTCCTGCTGCAAAGAGCCTTTTTCCTTTTACAAAGGTCTTTTTATGCTTTTTTTTGAATGCCAAAGCGTGCTTTTCATTTTTTACAGGAGGCCCGATAATTTCCACTTGCGTTGGAAGCTTGGTGTCTTTTAATGCATAATAAAATAAAGAATTTGGAGCATGCCACATCATATCGCTTTCCACTACCTTGAAGCCGCACCTCACCAATTCGTTTTCAATATAATGGAAAGCCTTCAGCATCTTTGCCCCTGCAACATCTGTCTTTTTCTTTAATGGCATAACATTTAGCATTACAAGATTACTGCCGAATTCCTTCCTGATGTCCTGCTCTGTAAGGGCTTTTACCTCGAAAAATTCCTTTGACGGCTTTTTCAGAAATTCCCTGGCCTTGTGCTTTATAATCTCAAATTTTTCATGGTCCAAAGCAGCAGCAGCATTCCTGTCCTTCTGCACAGGGTCTATAACAATGATGGGGCTTGTAAGCTTTGACTGGTTTATTTCGGAAAAAATATTTTTTCCCTTGTAATAGCCTTTAATGTCAATAACTTCCTTGTCCTTCCATTTCGCGATTGCCTTAATGAGGGCTAAAAAAGAGCCGTAATAGATTGTAATTATCTCACACACATAGCCACTAAAGCCGCGGATGTAGCTTTCGGCGCCGTAAACTTTTGCTGCCTTGAAGAACTGTTTTGTGAGCCTAATCTCATCGTTCAGCTTTTTGTGTTTAAGGACGAAGTCTGAATGCAACGGAGAGACATCAGTTATATTTTTTGCCTGCTCTGCCTTCCTTATATCCAGTATAGGGACTATCTCAAAGGTAAATTTTCCTTCTTTTATCTGGAAATAGTCCCTTGAACCGTGCAATCTTCTTATCTTGAAATGCTTTTTGAGAAAATCTCCAAGAATATCTGAAAGCTGGTCGCTTTTATCCTTAAATATTTCATAGTTGAATTTTACAAAGATGTCGGCATCAAAGGTCTTTAGCCATGTGTCTTTTGCCCCAGAGCCTCCAAGAACAGCTTTTGCGTGCCTTAATCCGGAATTTATCTTTTTAATCAGGCTGTCTGCCTTACCAAAAATCTCTTTTTCGTATTTGCTGTCCGGTCTTATTTTCCTTATAACTTCTGAGAGCAGCTTTTTCATGCATTTTTGTTGTCTATGTCCATATAAAAACATTTGTGTTTTTGCAATTTCAATTTAAATTAGAAGACAAGGGTTAGCCTGCTAGACAGAAGCGAAAAAGATTAATCATTTATGATTTTGGCTACGCTGACTAATTTATCATTATCATCAAGCTTCATCAGCCTTACCCCCTGGGTGCTTCTTCCTATGACGGAAATCTGGGATATTGGCATCCTTATTGTTATCCCATTCATTGTTATAAGCATTATCTCGTCATTATCATCGACAGAATTTATTGAAATTACCTTTCCATTCCTTTCAGAGCAGATTATATTTTTAACTCCTAAACCGCCCCTGCTTATCAGCCTGTATTCTGATATTTCTGTCCTTTTTCCATAGCCGTTTTCTGTTACAGTGAGCAGAGTCTTATCATCAGTCGCGACAACCATCCCTATCACATAATCATGTTCGGAAAGTTTAATCCCACGAACTCCCTGAGCAGACCTTCCTGTGGGCCTTACATCATTCTCGTTAAACCTCACTGCTATGCCGTTTCCGGTAGCTAATATTATCTCCTTGCTGCCATCCGTAAGCTTTACGCCTATAAGGCTGTCGTTCTGCTCAAGGGATATTGCTATAATCCCGGTTTTTCTTGGGTTTGAGTAGGCTGCAAGACCTGTTTTCTTTATTGTGCCATTCTTTGTGGCCATGATAAGATAATGGCTGCTGTCAAAATTCATTACGGGTATGTATGCAGTCACATGCTCATTATTTTCCAGATTAACGAGATTTATTATAGCTTTACCTCTTGCCTGCCTTGATGCTTCCGGTATGTTGTAAACCTTAAGCCAGTAAACCTTTCCCTTATTTGTAAACATCAGTATGTATGAATGGGTGCTTGCAATAAATATGTCCTTTACGAAATCCTCTTCTTTTGTTGTTGTGGCTATAAGCCCTTTTCCGCCGCGTTTCTGCTGCCTGTAAGCAGCAAGAGGCTGCCTCTTTATGTAGCCGGAATGGGTTATGGTTATCACGCAATCATGCTTTTCTATTATGTCCTCTACTTCGAATTGCGATGCTTCTGACTGCATTATCTGGGTTTTTCTGCTGTCTGAATAATTCCCTTTAAGTTCAAGAAGCTCTTTTTTTATTATGTCCAAGATTTTTTGCGGCGATTGTAAGATGGACTTTAGCTCCTCTATCAGCTTGAGAAGATCTTTGTGCTCCTGCTTTACCTTTTCCTGCTCCAAAGATGTCAAGCGCTGCAATCTCATCTCTAAAATAGCAGTGCTCTGCTCTTTTGAAAGAGCAAAAGCTGATATTAATGCGTTGTTGGCATCTTCAACAGACTTGCTCTCTTTTATCAGCTTTATTGTCCTGTCCAGATTATCAAGGGCTATAATAAGGCCTTCAAGAAGATGAGCCCTATTCTGGGCCTTGTGCATATCAAACAAAGTCCTTTTTCTTACAATATCTTTTCTATGCTCAATATAGTGGCTTATTATCTGCTTTAATCCCAGCACTTTTGGTATGTTGTTCACCAAAGCGACCATTATTATGCCAAATGTGACCTGCAGCCTTGAGTGCGTATAAAGCTGGTTTAGGATAACTTCCGGGTTAGAATCTTTTCTAAGCTCAATCACAATCCTTATTCCATCCTTGTCTGACTCATCCCTTATATCTGATATGCCGTTGATTTTTTTGTCCCTCACCAGATCAGCAATATGGCTTATCATCTCTGCCTTGTTTACCATATAAGGAATTTCCGTTACAATTATCCTCTTCCTGTCTTTTATGTCTTCTGTCTCTGTTTTTGCCCTTACTATTATTTTCCCCCTTCCTGTCTTATAGGCACTTTTAATTCCGCTTGTGCCGCATATTATTGCTCCTGTAGGAAAATCAGGCCCTTTGATGTGCTGCATCAGCTGCTCTGGAGTGATATCAGGATTGTCAATCTGACTTATTACCGCGTTTATTGTCTCAGACATATTATGCGGGGGAATGTTTGTGGCCATGCCGACTGCAATCCCCGAGGAGCCGTTGACAAGCAGATTTGGGACTTTTGACGGCAGGACTAATGGCTCCTGGGATGTATTGTCAAAATTAGGCGCAAGCTTTACCGTCCTTTTTTCTATGTCCTGCAGCATCTCTTCCGCAAGCTTTGTCAATCTTGCTTCTGTGTACCTCATTGCGGCTGGATTGTCACCATCAATGCTGCCAAAATTACCCTGGCCGTCAACCAAAGTATAGCGCATAGAGAAATTCTGTGCCATCCTCACAAGGGAATCGTATATTGCCGCATCGCCATGCGGATGAAATTCAGCCATAGTCCTTCCCACTATGAAGGCTGATTTCCTGAATGGCTTATTGTGGAGCAAACCGGCATGGTACATTGAGTAAAGAATCCTGCGATGCACCGGCTTTAAGCCATCCCTTACATCAGGCAATGCCCTACCAACAATAACAGACATAGAATAATCTAGGTAAGACTGCTTCATTTCATCTTCTATTATCCTTGGGATTATTATAGTTCCTGAGCTAAATTCCTGCTCTTTATTTTCATTAGTTTTTTCATCCATTTTTTCTTCAGAAATTAGGCTTATTTGCCGTCGACAAAAGGTATATTTCTGGATTTATAAGGGTTGTGTTTTTTGAGTATTATT
The DNA here is from genome assembly GCA_016184145.1 of Candidatus Woesearchaeota archaeon. Lineage (GTDB taxonomy): Archaea > Nanobdellota > Nanobdellia > Woesearchaeales > GW2011-AR4 > JACPDF01. Next base: position 40,065 of record JACPDF010000022.1, read on the forward strand.
TTCTATATTGAAATTAATAAGACTTTAAGGTGCTTGCCACTTATAAGAAATGCATAAAGAATCATGATTTCTGCACTATGCTTTCCCTGACTTTATAGCTATGACCACAATAAACACATCTCTTCTTGTTTTTTTCTGAAATCAAGCCAGTGGAATTATATTTCATCCTGTTTTTGCATTTTGGGCATTTTAGGAGAAGCATCATTTTCGGCTGTCTCTAATCAATTTTTCATTATATAATATGATGATTAATTTTTACTATTATAGTTTGCTATTTTTTATTATAATCAAAATTTATTGAACAGTTGTTATTGCTTATTGAAATTATTGTTTATTTTTAATGAACATTTTATTATTTTTTATTAAGATGTTTTGATTTTATTGTTTTTCCTCTTCGCTTTCCCCCTTTTCTTCCATTGAGGCATCTAAAAGGTCTTTTGGCTCTTCTTCTGTTTCATTCACTTCTCTTTTTTGTTTTTCTGCAACTTCTTTGCCGCTTTCCGCTTCCTCGCCCTCTTCTTTTGGAGGGTGCAGCATTCTCTCTACTTTCCTGTCAATTATTTTTTCCATATCTTTGCTTACCTGTATGCCTTTGCCCTTGAATTTGGGCTTTTTCTTCTCTTCTTCTTTTTCTTCCAGGATTTTTTCATCTTCTTCTTTCATTCCCTTTATTCTTTCCTTTTCTTTTTCCTGCTCTTCTTCAGAAGGCTCGTCCACAACTTCAAGGCTCCCAAGCTTTTCCTTGTATTCCATTATTTCAGGATTTTCTTCTTCCAAGCTTTCTGCCACTTTATTTTCTGATTCTTTTTCGTTTTCAAGCTTATCCAAAGAATCTATCTGCTCCTTTATTCTTTCGTCTGTCTGCTCTTCTTCCATTGCCTTTCTTCTCTGCTCTTCCTTAATCGATTCTATTTCCTTTTCTTTTTCCTCTATGGCTCTTGCAATGCTCTGGAAGTCCTGGAACTGCTCCCTCAAATTTTCTTGAGGCAGGTCAAAATATTCAAAGAATTTCTGGGTAAGCTTAATCAGATTCGTGCGGCCGTGCTTCTGCCTCGTTATGTAGCCCATCTCTTCAAGCTCCTTCAGATGGTCGTAAGCCTTGTTTGTTCTTATCCTTATTAAGTCTGACTGCTTTATTGGATACTTGAATGCTATTACAGCCAAAGTTTCCATTATTGTCCTGCTCAACTCTGTTTCCGTCACTATATTTCTTACTAAAGGAAGAAACTGCTCTCTTACAGTCAATTTCCAGAAATTGCCTTCATTTATGAGCATGGTGCTTGAATTCTTCTCGTGATATTCTTTCTTTAATTCCTCTAATGCTGCTTGCACTTCATCTTCCTTAGCCTTGGCTAATTTTGACAGTTCTTCCACGCTCATCTTCCTGCCTGAAGAAAAAAGCAATGCATCCAGTTTATTCTTGAGCATTTTCCATCTCTTTTTTTACTAAGCTGTAAGAGCCGTTCTCCTCTTTTAGCTTGTTATCTTTTATCATATCATCTAAGAATATCTTGAGTTCTTCTGATTTTATGCCTGTCACTTTTGAGAGCTTTTCCCTATCAAGGCTGCCATATAATAAGGATATAAGGATCATGTTCTTTACTGTTGTGTGCATGTTTTTCTTCAAAAATTCATTCTCATTCTTTTGTTTTTTGACAATCATATCAACATCATGCAGCCTTGCCTGTAAATCATTTACAAAATCTTCTATCATCGACCTGTCCAGATTATAAGATTCCGGCTTCAGTATCTGGACAGAAGAGGGCATATAATCAAAACAGAAAGCTATTAGCTTCCTTATGCCTTTTACCACCATCTCCAGTTCTGCAAAAGTTGCCCATAAGCCTTGTTTTTCTTTGGCATCAGCAAATTCCTCCTTGAGGACTATAAGGTCTGAGTCCTGCTTTATCTTATCCACATATATCTTAAGGGCTTTTTCCACATGCCCTTTCGGCTTCCCAAGTACCTCTATTATGACTTTGCACCTTATGTGGGTTTTCTCATCAGCAATTTTCAGTTCTGGCATAATTTTTTAGAATGGAATTAGGTTTAAAAAGGTTGTGGAAAACTCTTTTGAGTTTTCGCAACCTCGAAAATCACGAGAAAAGCGAAGCTTTTCTGTGACACAACAAAATCCAAAGGATTTTGTGTGCAGGAAATTCAAAAGGAATTTCCACGCACAGAAAATTTTCAATTTTCTTGTGTCTCTGATTTTCGGTTGGTTTTTAAAAATTCGGCTTTGAATGCTTAGCTTATCTTCTCCAAATCAGTACAATGTTCAGAACAACAGAAAGAAATACCAAAAACATAAGAATAAGGTTTTTTGCCTTTTCAGTTGTCGACTCATAGACTATGCCATAATTGACGGCATTATTCGTTATTTTGTTTTTTATTCCATCATCAATATTAATTTCTTTTGCTTCCAATTCCTCTGGATTGTTATTTTCATCCTGATTGTTTTTAACAACTATGTCTTTTGTTATCTCATTGTTTGTTTTCTGGCCATTTTTATTTAATACAACTTTAAATTTGTAATTTCCCGGCTGCATGTTTTCCACCATATTGCTCAGTTCCACAACCTGCAGCGAGTTTCTATTCAAGGTAAACTCTTTCATATTTTCTTCCCTTTCACCGGAATATGATTTTGAGCCCCTGTAAACATAGCTCCATAATTTTATGTCCATATCCTCATCATTATTGTTGTCCAGAACTATTTTTGCGCTGAATTTTTTGTTAACATCAACAACTTCGTTAAAATCTTTCAATTCAAAATCAAAGCCTTTTGCTGCTAATTTTTTGCTTTCTATTATTTTTACATCGCACATCGAATCTGTGAGATCATCTATTCTGATTTCTTCTTCGTCCTGGGAATCCAGGCCTTCTGCCTTAATCGTGTAATCATCATTGTCAAATTTCCCATCGCAGTTAGGGTCTATTTGTACAGGAATTGTCAAAGAATAATTTGTATACTTTGATTCCAAGCCGGTTCTTGACTGCTTGCTTACCCTGTTGCCATTATTGTCTTCTATCCACACTGCAATACTCTCCTTGTTGGTGTTGCCCTTATAAGCGTTAAGCCTTACTCTTATTATCTGGCCGAACTTTGCCTGTTTGTCATTTCCAAGATCAAGCACATTTTCTATGTTTATTGATGATTTCTCATCCAATGGCTTTCCTTTTATTGTTATTATCTGCATGTCGAAATTATTTTCTATGTTTGCGTCATCGCATCCAGTTGTTATATTGGAATCCAAAATGTAAGATTTGCCTTCATCAAGATTTGGGGTGTATTCTGATGAGGTTTTTTGTGTTGTTATGGATTCGTTAGTAAATGGCTCGTATTCCCTTACTAGCTTTCCGTTAAGATCCTCTATCTTTGCCCTCATTGTAAAGTTAGTTGTTGTTCCGGATATCTTTGAAGCCCTTATTTTGAATGTAAAATCCGATGAGTTGTCAAACAAAGTCTTCGAGAGGATGAAATTTACCGCATAATCACATCCTTCATTTATTATGGCACTGCCATCATTGGGAAATCCTGGCGTGGGGTTTGACTTATGCAAAGAGCCGTTTAGGACAGCCCAGCTCAAGCCATCTGTAGTTGAATTATAATTTTTAACATCAACCAAATTTCCATTACTATCATACAAATAAAATGCTTCTCCGCTGTTGCTCAATCCATTCCCTATAGAACTATCGTCAACATAAAGCCTTACAGCATCTGAACTTACATTAAAGTTGTTATAAACCCTTGTTGAGCCATCTGCTATTATTGCGAAGCCGTATGCAGGTATTACTGTTCCTTCCTTATTGTATAATCCCCCTTCTATTGTGTCATTGTCATTATTATCCCCGATAATCCAGTTGCTTGCATTTATGCCTGCGCTTTCATTGTTGTACAGCTCTATCCACTCATTTAGGCTTTCATCTGCTACCGGATCTGCCATTATTTCATTTATCATTAAGGCATCGGATATGCCAATAGACAATAAAAAAGCCAATAAAAGGAATAAAAATCCCATTTTTAATCAATTTTTGAAAATTTGTATAAAAACTTTTCACTTTGGATTATGTTAGCTTCACCATTTTAAAATGATAATAAAAGTTTAATAAAGAATCTCTTTTTATTTATGGGAAAGAAGAGGTGCGGCTGTGGGGTTTTTAAAATTCTTAAAAAGGGATAAAAGCAAAAATCTGGATGTAGATTTTGACAATTTTGATGTTCCGCCTATGCCTCCTGCGCCTTCAGGCATGGAGGGAAAGGATTTCGAGAATCTTCCAGAGTTGCCGGAATTGCCTGATTTTGGTGAGCCTGCTCCGGAGATGGAAAAGACGGAAGAGAAGAAAAAGCTGGTTTCTGAGGTTAAAATCCCATTGCCGCAAACAATGAGAATGGAGGAGGCTGTTTTGCAGCAACCTGAGAGTTTTAAGCCTATTGAGAATACTGAGGATATGAAAACTGATTTTGAGATGGAGATGCCGGAAGAACCAATGCCCAAAATTAAAGAGTATATTCCAGAGATGGAGCCTGAGCCTAGAAGAACAAGCAGAGCAGGCCCTTATGAAAGGTTTTCCAGGGGTGCTATCAGAGAAGAAATGAGCATTTTGGAGCATAAAGATGCGAAAGGGCCGGTTTACATGAGGGTGGACAAGTTCAGAAATGTTTTGAGGAACGTAAGCGAGATGAGAAGCGGCTTAAGAGCTTCAAATGAAATTCTTTCAAAGCTTACCCAGATTGATGCCAATGCAGACAAGGAATTTGAAAAATGGAAAAATATTATGGTGGATATGCAAAAAAAGCTCGTTTTTGTCGATAAAACTTTATTCAAAGGTGATAAGAAATGAAAAGCTATAAGACGGGAGAGGCTCCGGTATTCATAAAAATCGAGGATTATAAGGATATTTTGGACATATTGGAGCTCATAAAAGACAGGCTTAGCGAGGCAAAGAGGACTTTAGCTGATATAAATGAGATAAAAAATGATGAGGATGCGGAATTAGAGATGTGGGGCTCCACATTAAATGAGATAGAGAAGAAAGTAGAAAGCATTGACAGGACACTGTTTGAGCCTGAAAGCACTTATTAAAATGGAAAAGGAAAGTGAAGATATACTTTTTGTTGGAATAAGGGAGCCAGGCGAGGTAAGGAGAAATATCCTGGAGTCTTTAAAGGATATAGTCGAGGTCCTGCAAAGGTTTGAAAAATTCAAGCATGCAAGGAAGGAGAAACTGTACAGTATAGGCAAGCTGAGCAATGACTTAAAGGGGATAAACAAGATACTTTCTGATTTAAAAGCTGCTATTCCGGAGACAAAGCTAAGGGAAATAAAGATAAAAGCCGTTCTTAAGGAAGAAAAGAAAGAGAAGCAAAAAAAAAGAAGGCATGGCAAAAGATCCAAAGATGCTGAAGGGGAAAAAAGGCCGTCTACAGAAATTGAAAGGCTGGAGTCGGAATTGGGCGCAATAGAAGAGAAACTAAGGGGATTGCAATAAACTTATATTTGATTTTAATTTCTACTTTTTTTCTAATTTTAATCTGCTCTGCAATTCTAGTGCGAGGCGTCGCTTTCTGGGCATGCACAAAAATCGGGGATTTTTTGGCATCCTGAAAATTCCCAATTTTCATGATATCGCTCCGCCTCGGTTATTTATTTGATTTAGCAATGTTTTTAAATTGAATATTGATTCTTGAAGCCTTATGCGGAGGTGCCGGAGTGGCCAAACGGGATAGACTCAAGGCATTTGAATGTTGAGTGCTCATAATGAGTGCGATGATAAAAATCATTTGTAAGTCATCTATTGGCTTAGTGCCTACGCAGGTAATTATTAAGCACTGCTTGATAATCTGCAATCGAATCCTGTCCTCCGCATTATTACATAATTTATTTATACTAAATTCTATAATTGTTTAATATGCAGAGCAAAATTACAAGAATAATTGCTGTTTTTCTCATTTTTGCTGTATTGCTTGGAATAATGCAGTTTACAGTACCTTACATTATCGGGTTTGACGGCTATTATAACATAAAGGTTGCGGAGATAATAAAAGAAGAAGGCTTTGTAAAAGAAGGCATAGCTCCTGAAAACACAATATTGGCAGATAATTATGCGGACATACAGGTTTTGTTCAGGATTTTACTGATACCGTTTACATTCCTTGGGCTTGAGCTTGGGGCAAAAATAGCTGCCATTTTGTTTGGAGCAATAGCATTTACTGTATTTTTCTGGTTTTTGACTGAGAACAGGATAAGGCATGCTCTTTTTTGGTCGGTGCTTTACTTATTTACATCCGAGGCGTTAATGTACAGGCTCATGCTGCCGAGGCAGATGCCTTTGGTAATTTCTTTGCTGTTATTAACAATTCATTTTCTGCAGAAAAGAAAATACGTTTTTTTGTTTTTTACAATGCTTGCTCATGTTTTATTGCACAGCAGCTTTGTTTTCCAGTTCATTATAATTATTTTTTATCTGATTTTAGAAAAAATAATTTCAAAAGAATTTAACTATAAAATTATTTTATATCCGATTATTGGAGCCGTAGCCGGGTTGATTTTGAATCCTCACTTTCCAAATAGTGTTATTATGTCGTATATGCAGATTTTCAAGGTAAATTTAGTTGGAAATTTATACAATGTTGAATGGAAGGCTTGGACATTTAGCGAATTCATAAAAAACAACATTCTCGTCTTAGCATATTTTATTGTTATTGTTATTGCCATTTTTAAAACTAGGAAAATAAATAAAAATAAATTATTTTTTCTCCTGTTAGCGTTGTTTTTCTTTATCTATACAATTTTATCAAGAAGGATGCAGGAATATCTTGTGCCATTTTCAATAATAGCGCTAGCATTAATTTTGGATGATTATATTCCAATATTTGACAGAAGCAGGCTATTTAGCAAATTTAAATACGCAGCAATAATCTTCCTGATTATAGTTGTGGGAATAAACTTCAGCTTATTAAGAGAAGATATAAGAAATAACACCTTTTTGCATAATTTTAACAAATGCGCGGGTTGGATGAAGGATAATATCCCGGAGAATTCCTTGGTATTTGTAAATGCCTATGCTTTCCCTTACCTGTTTTTTGAGAATAGTGATGCAAGGTACACCCATGGAATAGACTTAACATATTCTTATCTTTATGATGATGAAAGCTTTGAGAGGTACATGGGAATTTTGCAAGGGACTCTTAAATCAGATGCTGATTATATAATTAAAGACTATAATCCTGACTATGTGTTCTCTGGAAAGGTAAAACAGGATGTGCAGCTATTCAACTATATTGTAGCGCACAAAGAGAATTATAAGGCTGTGTACGAGGATGAATGGTGCGCGGTCCTAAAGGCCAAGCAGATATAGTTGATATTGATCAATTATTGGTTATGCCACTATATTTATAAACATGCTATGATTCTAAATGCGGATGATTGAAATTTATGCAGTAGGCGGCTATAATGAAATAGGAAAGAACTGCACTGCAATCAAGGTTGATGATGAGGTTGTTATTATTGACTTGGGCATCCATCTGGAAAGCTACATCAAGCTTACAGAGGATGAGGACATTGTAAATATAAACCCGGAGAAGCTAATGAAAGTAGGGGCAATCCCGGATATTTCTATCCTGAACAAAATTATGGATAAGGTAAAGGCAGTCATAATAAGCCATGCCCATCTTGACCATTTAGGAGCTGTTCCGTATCTTGCAGACAAGTTTGATGCTCCGATAATAGGGACTCCTTTTACAATTGAAGTTATAAGAGCCATATTAAGGGATGATAAGATAAGCCTAAAGAATAAAATAATAACCCTAAACTCAAATTCTTCCTATGACATCTCCAAGAACATAAAAGTGGAATTTATACACATTACCCATTCCACGCCGCAAACAGCCTTGGTGGCAATACATACAAAATACGGGACAATACTTTATGCCAACGATTTTAAGCTGGACATGCATCCTGTCCTTGGAAAAAAGCCGAATTTCAAGAGGCTGCAGGAGCTTGGAAAGGAGAATGTTATTGCCTTAATAGTCGAGTCAACTTACGCAAAAGACGCAAAAAAGATGCCTTCTGAAAGCGTTGCAAAAGAGATGTTGAGGGAGGCTATGCTGGAGACAGAAAACAAGAACAACATAATATTAGTAACTACATTTTCATCGCATATAGCAAGGCTAAAGTCAGTAATAGAGTTTGGGAAAAAGCTCAACAGGAAAGTTATTTTCATGGGAAGGTCGCTGGCAAAGTATGCAAAGGCTGCTGAAAATGTGGGTTTAGTGAATTTCTCAAAAGATGTGGAGATGGTTAAGTACGGAAAGCAGATAAAAAAAAAGCTTAAAAAGATTGAGAAGGAAAGGGAAAAGTATGTCCTGGCTGTTACCGGGCATCAAGGAGAGCATAAATCTGTACTGTACAGGATGATGAGGGGCGAGCTTGGATTTAGGCTGCATCCAGAGGATAACGTGATATTCTCATGCAAAGTGATCCCAACACCTACAAACATAGCAAACAGGGAAGCGCTTGAAAATGAGCTAAGGCAGCTTGGCATAAGGGTTTTTAGGGATGTGCACCAGTCAGGGCATGCTGCAAGAGAGGACTTGAGGGATTTCATAGGGCTCGTAAAGCCAAAGAAAGTGATTCCTGCGCATGGGAATAAGGAGATGAAAGAGGCCCTGGCAGATCTTGCAACTGAGATGGGCTATAAAATGGAAAAGAGCATATTCCTGGTAAAAGACGGGCATAAGGTTGCTATATAAACCACAAAAATTATAAATAAACGGCTATTTTTCTGCTTTGGGGGAATATTATGAAACTTACTCTGGCAGAGCCTAAATACCTAAAGGAAAGCATATCTATTATTTCTGATTTAGTTAATGAAGCCAGATTTAAAGTCAATAAGGAAGGGATTGAGCTGGTTGCTATGGACCCTGCGAATGTTGCTATGGTCATATTCAAGCTACTAAGCAGCACTTTTACTGAGTATGATGTCAAAAAGGATGTGGAAATTGCCATTAATCTAAGCAATTTAAAGCAGATAATGAGAAGGGCAAAGCCTAATGACATGCTTACATTGGAGCTTGATCCTGACAATAAGCTGAAGATACAGCTCAAAGGGGACAATGTGAGGACTTTTAATCTGCCAATAATAGAGCTTGATGAAAAAGAGCAGAAAATACCAGAGCTAAACTTTCCTGTCGGCATAAGGATTCCTTCTATTGTGCTCAATGAGGCTGTCGAGGATGTTGATGTTGTTGCCGAGTCAGTTGCATTTCTTGCAGAGCCAAAGAAGTTTACAATTTATGCGGAAGGAGACCTAAGCCAGGCAAAGATTGAGATAAAGGAAGGCGATAATGTAAAAATAAAAGCCGATGAGAAAGCAAAGGCAAAGTACAGCATAGAATACCTCAAAAAGATGATAAGCGGAAGCAAGATTGCAGATGAGGTTCTTATCCAGTTTAACAATGATTACCCGCTAAAGCTGGAGTACAAGACTGTAGATAAGGTAATGCTGAGTTTTATCCTTGCTCCGAGAGTTGAGAACGACTGAGCATAATCTTTATAAATAAGAATTCTAATTTTTTGCATATGGATGAGGCAGTTTCTTTCCTGAAAGAATGGTTCATAAGATTTCTTGAGAATAGGGATTTGGTAAGGAAGAATATTGCAAGCATTGATGGCAAAGAAGGATTTGATTTCGTTGTAAATTATAGGGATAAAGCTGTAAATTTTTTAATCATGCCAATTTTAGAGGGCAATAGCCTAGAAAAAATAAATAATAACGAAAATTTCGGCATTATCACCCTTAACAATTCCCAGAATATAAGATTCTCATATAACTGCTGGAAAAAAATAGCTGAAATGAGGTTTTTGAGCCTGTATTTCGTAAATCCATTTTCTAATACAGATAAAGCATGGATACTTTGCCCTTATGCGCATGACAGGATATGCGACAAAAATTCCCTGTGGCTGGGGCTTAAAGCAATGGCTGAGATGGTAGAGCCCATTAATTATGAAAAAGTCATGGAAAGGCTCAAACTAGAAAGATAAGCAGCTGGCCTACAAAGCCGCTGACTATTGGTACTATTAAGTTATCGTCCAATTCATCTACTAATGTTTCTGTTATTGTTGCCACAAAGGCCATTATAATTGGTATGTATATGTTTATTGTAAAGGCCAAGCTTATCAATACTGCCACTATAAGATTTGTTACTAGCTCTGATGCAAAGCCTACAACAGTCTTGTTCTTGAATAATAAGGTGGTGCCGTATTTTTTCCCTGCGATTGCCGCAGCAACATCGCCAAAAGTTGTCATTAACAATGCTGCAAGGGCTATGGCAGTGTCAAATACTGCAAACGCTATTATTGTTGAGGAAAAGAAAAAAATAACGCCGTAAACCCTGTATTGCTCCTTAGGCCTTATGAACTGGTGGAAAAAAGGGAGCTTGAAATTCAATTCTAAGCGGAAATACTCCAATACTAGGAAGAATATAAGCAGCCCAACAAGGAACAATAAAGCAACCTGCTGCCCTGCCTGATTCTTTATTGCAAAGAAAAGGACAAGTACTATTAAAATAGTTATGTGGATTATTTTCCTGCCTATCTCATGAAAAAACTGCCAAGGCATATTCAGCTATTGGTAGCGTTTTAGTATATATAACTTTCTTAAATTGCGTCTTTAGCGAGTAGCGAAAGCTTTTTAAACGCCCGAGAGTTAGTTTTAATATGAATTCGATAGACAAATTTAAGAACGATAACGGGGGAATCGGCAGGGATAATATCAAGAAAATTATACCTTATGACGATCCTTTTCTGATGATAGACAGGGTAGTAAGCCTTGATAAAAAAAAGATTATAGCAGAGAAGGATGTAAAGGCTGATGAATATTATTTCAGGGGCCATTTTAAAGGCTTTCCTATAATGCCTGGAGCATTGATTGTTGAAGGCCTTGGGCAAGCAGCTACATTGTTAATAAGATATAACATACCAAGCCACGAAGAGAAAGATGTTTTGGCATATAAGATAAGAGGCGCAAAGTTTTTCAGGCCGACTTTTCCTGGTCATACATTGAGGTTTGAGGCAAAACTTACTTTCAAGCTTAAAATGGCATGGTTTGTAAATGGGATTGTATATAGAAACGAGAAGGTAGTGTCAAAGGTAAAAATGGTTTTAGCTGTTGTTGATAAAGATAAGTTTAGGGGAAAGTATAGCGGAAGAACTAAATAGATAAGATAATTGTTTAGTTCTTCCTGATACACTGGGAAATGCTTTGCATTTCCGGTGTCCCAAAAATCTACGATTTTTGAGGATAGCAAACACACATCTATCTGGAAAGAAATATTTTGTGGGGGGTAAAAATGCCTGTTTATATTAAAGGAGTCGGAATGACGAAATTTGGCGTGCATACGAAAACCAGCCAGGAGCTGTGCTATGAGGCTGCCCTTGAGGCTATTCAAGATGCGGATATCCAGCCAGAAGACATAAATGCCATTGTTATTTCCCGAGGGGATTCTGCAGTTGATGGAGAGAGGCAAAGACTGTTTCCTTCCGTAATAAGCAGCATTCTTCAGAAAGAAAACATCCCAATAATCCAAGTAACGGCTGCCTGCAGCGGCGGAGGGGCTGCATTGTGGGACGCTATCCATTCAGGCTATGATAATGTGCTGATAATTGGAGTAGAAAAATTAACTCCCACTCCAACAAAAATAGTGACTGATAATCTGATGATGGCATCTGAAAGAATATACGAGCAGACCGAGGGCCTTAACTTCCCAGCCCAGAACGCTTTGATTGCCCAGCAATACATGATGAAATACAATGCTACAGAAGACGATCTTGCATTAGTGGCTTTGAAGAACCACGACAATGCTTTTCTAAACCCCAAGGCAAGGTTTATAGAGATTATCGGATCTTCATTGTATGCTGACAGGCTCCCTGCATTTGAAAGCAGGGATATGACATCATGGGAAGCTACGAAGCTTGCTGCAGCAGAGGCATATAAACGAGCAGGGATAACGCCAAAGGATGTTAATTTTGCAGAGCTGCATGATGCATTTACATCTGTGGAGCTAATGACATATGAAGACCTTGGCTTTGCGGAAAATGGAAAAGGAAAGGTTCTGATAAAAAAGGGGATTACGAAAATTAATGGAGAATTGCCAGTAAATGCATCCGGCGGCTTAAAGGCGAAAGGGCATCCGGTAAGCGCCACAGGCGTTTCCCAGATTTATGAAATAGTAAGCCAAATGAGAAAACGAGCAGAAAAAAGGCAGCTAAACAATGTAAAAATCGGCTTGGCGCATAATGTTGGAGGTACCGGCAGCACTGCAACAGTCCACATATTAAAAAACATAGGTGGTTAATGTGATAATCAGATGGGTTTCAGAAGACGGGAAGAGAAAATGGATTTATCCTGTTGAGAAGGACTTATATTCCAAGGGCAGGATAATAAAACAGGTGAGCACAAAAGCAAAGGTCATTGGTATAACCAAGGTCAATATTCCCTCGCCATTGCACCCCATTATCCCTTATTATGTCATGCTGCTGGAAGACAAATACGGAAACAGAATGCCAAAGAAAACAATGAGAGAATGTAAGATTGGGGACACTTATGAGGTTAAGGCTGCTACAACTGATAATGCAGTTATAATAACAAAGATAAAATATGATGTAGAGGAATATTTGAAAGAATCTCTTAAGCTAGTCCACGCTCATGAGCTTGAGGCTGCTGATAAAATTCTCATAAAACCAAGCATAATAGAGGCTGCTTATGCATACCAGGCAGTCAACACGAATCCTAAAGTTATAGATGGGCTGATAAGTTACCTCAGGGAAAAGGGCATAGAGGATATTGCAGTTGGAGAGCAGGCTATGCTTGGCAATGATGTTATTGATGCTGCAAATAAGGCAGGAATTCTTGATGTATGCAAAAAGCACAATGTGCCTTTTATTGATTTAAGCAAAGCAGAATATGCCGAAAAAACATCTGACGGATTCAGCTTTAGGATTGCAAAAGATGCTATGGACAGAAAGGTGATAAATGCACCAGTGGTGAAGACAAATTCCCAGATTGGGATTTCAGGAGCAATGGAGAATATGATAAGGGTTACAGACGAGAGAACCCAGAAAAAGATGTTCGAGGAGGATATAGAAAAGAGCCTGCCAAAGCTTATAAAAGCGCTCCCGGAATTTTTAACTGTGGGAGATGCTACCATAGGCCTTCATGCTCAAGGCCCTACCTCACTAGGAGAGCCTGCATTCCTGAACATGCTGTTTATCAGCAAGAATCCTGTTGCTTTGGATTCCGTATTTGCTGAAGCTGGTTTGTTTAAAATGCCCCAATACCTGAAAGAGGCTGCTGCAATAGGTTTAGGAAGCAATAATGCCAGGGATATAGAGATTGTAGGGGACGAGCTGGAAGCCATAAAGCAGCACCTAAAATACCCGGAAAAAGATGTAACTTCCCACCCCCACATAAAACTCATAGACGGAAAGGCTGATCCTTATATCTTTAATTCTGCTTTGAAAATGACTGCTAAGCTTGTAGGCCTGCTGGGCTATGAAATGTGGGTTGCAATAGGACTTCATTTTTCAGAAGAAGAACTTGCAGGAAAAAATAGGCTGGTGGCGTATGGAAAGGATGCAATCAAGAGGACAAGAGAACTTGGAGCGAAAACAATAGCAGAGATTCCTGATGATATAGATGATATGGAGAAAATAGTGCTATTAAAGAGTGTTTTGGAAAACAAAGAAAAAAGGAATATCACGGCAGCGGATAAGCTTAAATCAAAAATTACTAGTATCGGAGCTAAAATCAAGGGCTCATTTTAATTACAACAGGTGTTTTATTGTGACATACATAAAAGGTATCGGGATGACGAAATTTGATGTTGACCAGAGAAGCTCTTATGAGAGAGTATACGAATGCGTAAATGATGCCCTTGACAGCGGCAATATCGGAATAGAGAATATAGATGTTATTTTTGTTTCCAATGCCGAGGCAGAATCAAACGGGGAAAGGCAGAAACACATTGGGCCTATGATGAGCAGCATGTTCCAGAAAAAGATGCCGATAGTCACTGTGCCTGCAGGCTGTGGCGGAGGAGGCACGGCACTATGGAATGCCATTCATTACCAGAAAAACAATAAGGAAAATAATATCCTGGTTATAGGTTTTGAAAAGCTAGTTGCAAATTTATCTGAAAGGGCGACAGATGAGATGCTTATGGGTGGTGAAAGGGTATACGAGCAAAATGAAGGCGTAATATTTCCAGCCCAGAATGCATTAGTAGCGCAGCAATACATGATGAAATACAATGCTACAGAAGACGATCTTGCATTAGTGGCTTTGAAGAACCACGACAATGCTTTTCTAAACCCCAAGGCAAGGTTTACAGACATAGAGATAGCAGGCAGCGGATTAAGCACCAGCAATTTAGCAAGTTTTGAAAGAGAAGATATGACTTCCTGGGATTCTACAGTTACTGCTGGAAAAATAGCCTATAAGGAAGCTGGCATTAAGCCAAAAGATATTGATATAGCTGAAGTCCATGATGCATTTACTCCTGTTGAGCTGATATCTTATGAAGACCTTGGCTTTACAGGAAAAGGAAAAGGCAAGGACCTAATAAGGGAAGGATACACAAATTTATCAGGCAAGCTTCCAGTCAATACTTCTGGCGGCTTAAAGGCAAAGGGACATCCTATAAGCGCAACAGGCGTTTCCCAGATTTATGAGCTTGTTCTGCAATTGAGAGGTCAGGCAGGGAAAAGGCAGGTTGACAATGTAAAAATCTGCTTGGCGCATAATATAGGAGGAGCAGGCAGCACTGCAAGCGTGCATATACTGAAGAAAGTTGTTTAAATTAGAAATAAAAATCATAATCTTGGATTTAAAATATGTATCGCTTTTCCCATTGTCGCTTCTGCAGCTTCCATCAGGCTCTCGCTTAATGTGGGATGTGGATGAATAGTCAATGCTAAATCATCCAAAGTCGCTTTCATTTTTATTGCCAACGATGCCTCGCTTATAAGATCTGAAGCGTCTGAACCGATAATTTCCACGCCAATAATTTTATTATTTTTAGAGTCTGCTATTATTTTTACAAATCCTTCTGTGTCTGATTTTGTCATTGCCCTGCTTGAAACAGAAAAGGGAAATTTTCCCACTTTTACTTTTATGCCATTATCTTCTGCATCCTTTTCTGACATCCCTACTGTAGCGATTTCCGGATCAGTAAAGATTACAGAAGGAACAACAGAATCTTCATATTTTTCTTTGTTGTTGGTTATTATTTCCGCAACAAACTTTCCCTGGTAGGATGCCTTGTGGGCAAGCATTGGGCCAATTGAAACGTCTCCTATTGCATAAATATTCCCATCATCTGTGATTAAATTTTTGTTTACATTTATGAATCCTTTATTGTCTAACTGCACTTTTGTATTCTCCAGGCCAAGGCCTTTTGTATTTGGGTACCTGCCTATAGCTACAAGCACTTTATCCGCTTCCAAGGAAATGCTTCCTTTTTCTTTTGAGCTTGCAATTATCTTGGTATTTTCAAATTTTTCAGCCTTTGTATCCAAGCAAATATTTACGCCCAGCTTTTCCAGCTTTTTATGAATAACCTCAACTATTGCCTTGTCAAATCCCGGAAGCAGCTGACCTGTCATCTCTATTATAGAAACATTGCTGCCAAGCTTTGCATATACTGTTCCCAGTTCTAGCCCGATATAGCCGCCTCCAATTACAACAAGGTTTTGCGGGATTTTGCCCAGGTAAAGAATTTCTGTTGAGCTTAGAATTTTGCTGCCATCAAACTTTAGATTGGGGATTTCCACTGGCTTTGAGCCAGTTGCTATGATTGCCTTTTCAAAATCAATATAAGAAATATCATTTCCATTGCTTATTTTTAGTTTGCTGGAGGATTCGAAGGCTGCAATACCTTTCACAACTTCGATATTATTGCCTTTGCATAGGTTTTCTATCCCTTTGTTTAGTTTTGCTATTATGCTGTCTTTCCATTCCTGCATCTTTTGGAAGTCCATAGATACATTGTCAGCATTAATCCCCATGTTTGAGGCGTTTTTTATCCTGCTTAGGAAATCGGAAGCGTAAATCATAGCCTTGCTTGGTATGCAGCCATAATTAAGGCAGATGCCTCCAAGCTTATCGTCTTTCTCCACAAGAACTGTTTTTTTTCCGAGCTGGGCTGACCTAATAGCAGCAACATAGCCGCCAGGGCCTGCGCCTATTACTACAACATCAGCCTTTGCATTATTATTTTTTCCCATTTTTGTTAATCTACTTCCACAATATTTAAATCTTCTCCTAGTATTTCGGAGGGTTGCGAAGGTTTGCTGGAGCAAACCTCGAAAATCCTTTTTTGATTTTCCGTTGCAATCCCTCCACTAGTGTGCGGGTACGCACAAATAGAAAGTTTAAAAAAGCCCTTAATTTTGCTCTTAGAATCGATACAATAAATAATATGGCCGATATAATGAGTTTACAACAATCAAAATCATGGAAGCCTGACAGGCCTGTTTCAAGGGGGGCTACAGAATTCCACAATGCGGTAATAAATGCTACATGGAACCATGAATGCCTTGATTACCTCATATCTTTGGCTGAGCCAAACATCGAGGAAAATGATATTATAGTTGATTTTGGCGCTGGCACAGGCACTTCTGCAGCCAGAATTCTTGAAAAAATAAAGACCGGAATAAGACTATGGCTTGTTGACAATTCACCGGCGTGGCTGGGCAAAGCCTACGAAATTTTCGGAAAAACCCCGAATGTCAGCTTTTTTGTTCTGGAGAAAAAAAATGGGGATGATGCTACCTTGTCTGAGACAGTGGGAAAAGAAACTGTGGATAATGTGCTTTCCGCCAATACAGTCCATTTGATCCCGGATTTGAAATCTACATTTAAGGGTATTGCCGAGGCATTAAAGCCAAAAGGCATCTTCGTTTTTAACAGCACGAACGTGACAAGAGAAGGAAGACCTGACGGAGCATTGATGCTGGATTCAACTGTTTACAGGGTGCATGACATTGCCATAGACATAATAAGGAGCGATCCAAGATACAAAAAATACAGAAAAGATATTGACAACAAGATAGTCGAAGAAGCCCCGCAAAGGAACTTCATATTTCCGCAGCCTAAGCCGATTAGTGATTATTTGAAAGCGTTAAAGGATGCTGGTTTTGAGTCAATTAAGACCAATTATAAATGCATCAGGGTCAAGTATAATGAATACATTAAATTCCTAAGGGTCAAGAGGCTGCAGGCCGGAATGCTGCCGGAAGTTGGCGGAAAGAAACCAAGCCCTGAAGAGGAAAAAGACAGAGACGAGCTGGTAACAATGGCTTCTTTAAAGCTTTTTAAGGAATTAGAGGAAAATAATCCTCTTGCGGACAGCGAGGCTTGGCAATGCGAATGGGCTTATGTTTCAGCTGTAAAACCAGGTTAAAATGCTAAAAGGAAAAACTGCACTTATAACAGGAGCTTCGAGGGGAATTGGAGAATCTATTGCTATTGAGTTTGCCAAAAACCATGCTGATGTCATTATAAACTACTACAGCGACAAGCATGAAGCGCAGAAAGTTGTTGACAAAGTGAAAAAATATGGCGTTAACTGCGTTGCTGTGCAGGCCGATGTCAGCAAGGTTGATGAAGTAAAGAGGATGGCTGATGAAATACAGAAACAATTCAAAAAAGTCGACATTCTTGTCAATAACGCAGGAATTGTAAAGGACAGAACATTGAAGAATATGACCCTGGATGAATGGCATACTGTGATAAACACAAACCTCAACGGAGTTTTTTATGTGACTAAATTTATTTTGCCTTTGATACCAGAAGGGGGCAGGATAATAAGCATATCTTCCATTGTGGGGCAGTATGGAAATTTTGGGCAGAGCAATTACGCAGCTGCAAAAGCCGGAATCATAGGGTTTACAAAGTCACTTTCGAAGGAGCTTGGAAAGAAAAAGATAACAGTAAATGCAATCGCCCCAGGCTTTGTTAAAACAGCAATAACCAAGGACATACCTTTTTTCAGAAAAAAGCTGATAAACCATATGATACCATTGAAAGAAGAGGCTATGCCGGAAGATATAGCTACTGTAGCAGTTTTTTTGGCTTCTGATAAATCAAGATACATAACCGGGGCAGTCATTAATGTTGATGGCGGCCTGGCTATCTAAAAAGTATAGATTTATAAATAAGCCTCTTTTACTAAAGATTAGTTATCTTAAGGTCTTGAGGAGTAATTCTTGGGATTTCTTAAATAGCTTAAAAATTTGAGAGGTATGAATTAAATATGGACAGAGATAGGGGATTTAGGCAAAAATTCGCTCCAGTCAAGGTTGGAGACGAGTTAGATGTAAAGATAGAGGCTGTAGGGGAGAAGGGAGACGGCATAGCAAAGAAAGAAGGCTTTGTTTTGTTTGTGCCTAACACGAAAGAAGGCCAGGAAGTAAGGATAAGGGTAACAAGAGTGTTAAGGAATGTAGGGTTTGCAGAGGTGGCTGGAGAGGCAGGAAGCGCGCCAGAGCAATCTGAGGAAGCGGATGCAGAAGAGCAGCAGGAAGAAGAAACTTCCTATACGCCTGAAGAAAATACAGCAGAACCTGAAAGCCAAGGAGAAGATACAGAGGATTTTGGCGAGGATTTGGAAGAAGACAAGTAATAAGATAATTCTATTATTATTATAATTAATTTTAAATAGTGTTACCTATAAGAGAGATTGATGAGACTTTTCATAGCTTTTGATGTTCCTGATGATGTAAAGGAGTACATGGCTCGCATACAGGGCATTATAGGGGACAATCTGGCTGAAATAAGATGGGTAAAGAAAGAGCAAATGCATTTAACATTAAAGTTTCTTGGGGAAGTGCAGCCAAATGCAGCAGATAAAATAAAGGATGAATTAAGAAAAATAAGATTTGACTCTTTTACTGTTTATTTGAACTCCATAGGGGTTTTTCCCAATGAAAATTATATAAGGGTTGTATGGGTTGGCTTGGAGCCGGAAGACAAGATTATAGGGCTGCAACGGAGCATTGATGAAAATCTCAAGGAATTCTTCAAAAAAGAAAAGGATTTCAAAGCCCACATAACATTGGGAAGGGTAAAATATGTTAAGAACAAAGAGCAGTTTTTAAGCAAATTAAAGGGCATAAAAGTTGAAAAGAAAAATTTTAGAGTAGATAAGTTCAAGCTCATGAAAAGCACCTTGACAATGCAAGGGCCTCTTTATGAAGCGGTTGAGGAATTCGGGCCGTAGAAAGCAGCGGAAAAAACAAGTTTTTCGAGGTTTTGGCCAAAACCAATGGAAACAAAGTTTCCAAGGTTTCGAAAATTAGTGAATTGTGAGCGAGTTCGGAAAAACGAGCTCACTCGCATCTCACTCGAATTTTCCAAAACCTTTTTAAATCAAGCTTCTTTCTCAAGGACTATTACCAACGTGCGCTGTTTTGGCGCGCAATGCTGCATGAGGTAATAAAAACTGCAGTTCAGTTTCTGGACTGTTTCAAGTTTAAGGAGGAAAAATGACAGAAGAGAAGTTTTTGGTGCCTACTGATGAATACCTTAAGTCAGGAATACACATAGGGACAAAGTACAAGACAAGGTACATGGAGAAGTTCATATACAAGACAAGGCCTGATGGATTGTCCGTATTAAACCTGCAGAGAATTGATGAAAGGATAGCCATAGCTGCAAAATTTCTTGCCACATATAACCCTGAAGACATCCTGATTGTTGGAAGGAGGGAAAGCGCCTGGAAGCCCATAACAAAATTCGGGAAAGTTATCGGAGCAAAGGTATATGCTGGAAGATATCCTCCTGGAATTCTGACAAATCCCGGCTTGGAGGATTATATAGAAGTAAAAGTGCTGCTGGCTGTGGATGTATGGCCCGACAGGAATGCTGTCATGGACTGTGTAAAAATAGGAATACCTGTTATTGCCATATGCGACACAAACAACCAGTCAAATAACATAGACCTGGTGATTCCCGGAAATAACAAGGGCAAAAAGAGCCTTGGGCTGTTTTTCTGGATACTTGCCAAAGAGTATCTAAAAGCAAGAGGGATAATAAAAAGCGACAAGGACTTCAAGGAAAAATTAGAGGATTTTACTGAAGAATAGACTTATTTTTTCTTTTCTGTTTCAAGAATAAAATCGCAGATTTCCTTGAATATTCTTTTCTTATCGAAATCCACGCTTATCACGTGACCAGAGTTTTGGATATAAATGATTCTTTTTTCACTTATCCTTAGAGCATCATAGATAAACTGCGAGCTTTTAGGCTTTATTGTATTGTCTTTTTTTGAATGTATAATTAATGTTGGAACCTTGATGTTTTTTATTTCCTTCTTTGCAATTTTTATAAGTTTTAATGCAGATGCCATGGACTCTAGAGGAACCTGCTTGTATGCTATCCTATCCTTCAAGGCTTTTTCATCTGCAATATCGAAAAATGCTTCTTTTCTTCCAGGATAATATCTGCCGTAGTCTTTTATTGAGTATTTTTTGAAATATTTTAAAATTGGCGTAAATTTCGCTAATGGGCTTGTATAGAAGATTGCCGGGGCTAATAGCACTAATCCCTTTATTTTATTATTCTTAATGTTGGCAGCGAGGTGCAATGAAAGCATGGCTCCAATTGACAGGCCAATTACATAGATTTTATCACAATTCTTATTTAGGAAATCAAAATCTTCTGTAACGGAAGAATACCAGTCCTGCCATGTGGTTTTACTTAGATCTTTTACAGAGGCGCTGTGGCCTTTGAGAAGAGGCGCAAGCACAGTATACTCCTTCGAATGCAAATAAGATGCGAGCTCTTCCATTTCCTGCGTGGAAGAAGTAAGCCCGTGCACTAACAAACAGCCGATTTTGCCTTTTTTCTTAAATAACCTGCTGCCTTTCATCAGATTATGTCTAGAAGCTGGTCTATTGCTTCCTTAAGGTCCATCCCCTGATAGAGCACTTTGTGCGCATGGGCTATCAAAGGGGTCTCTAAACCATTATTTTTGCACAATTGGTAAACTGCTTTTGTATTTTTAATGCCTTCTGCCACCATACCATGCATTTCTTTGTTTATCTGCGCTATACTCTTTCCTTTTGCAAGCCCTTCCCCAACAAACCTGTTTCTGCTATGGTTGCTGTAGCATGTAGCAACTAGGTCGCCAACTCCCGCCAACCCATAACAGGTTTCTCTTTTTGCCCCGAATTTCCTTGCTATAATGCTCATTTCAGAAAGGCCTAAAGTAAGGATGCTAGCTTTGGAATTATCCCCGAACCTTAGGCCGTCGCAAACCCCTATTGCTATCGCGACTATGTTTTTTATGGCGCCGCATATTTCAACCCCTGTTACATCGTCATGAGGATAAGTCTTAAAATAAGGAGTGCAAAAAACTTTTGCCACTAATTCCCTCGTGCTTTTGTTTTCCGATGCCACTACTGTTGCTGTGGGCAGCTTAACAGCAACCTCCTCCGCATGGTTTGGCCCTGACAAAACCGCAATGCTCTTTGCCTCGGGCAATTCTTCTTCCAGCACTTTTGACATGAGCTTTCCTGTATTCTCCTCTATACCTTTGGCTACATGGACAACAATCATGCTTTTATCGATGAATCCTGAAAAAGATTTTGCAGTATGCCTTAGAAATTCCGAAGGCACTGCGAAGACAACCATGCCAGAATTTTCAATAGCATCTTTCATTGAATGGGTTGAACTTACACTAGAGGGTATTTTGATGCCTTTAAGATATTGACCATTTTCTCTTTTTTTATTTATCTCATCAGCAAGCTCTTCTCTTCTCGCCCATAAAGAAACCTTATATCCTTTTTCTCCGAGCAGTATGGCCAAAGCTGTTCCCCAGCTTCCTGCTCCAATAACCGCAATTTTTCCTGCCTTTTTCATGTTTAATAATTATATTTCTGCCCTGACAGATTTGCTATTTCCCTCATTATACTGTCTGTTACCGACCTTAAGAGTTTTTTTGTCATTGGCTTATTGTAATACTTGTCAAAATACATCGGCTTACCGAAACTGAATGACGCTCTTTTTAATTTCGGTATTTTTGCGCCTTTTGGTAGTATTTCAAATGTGCCTTTTATTCCTACCGGGATAACAGGAACCCTTGCCCATAAGGCTAATCTTGCCACTCCTGTCTTGCCTTTTTGGAGCTTTCCTGTCAGGTTACTATGATTGCCCCTCTCCTTAGGTATGATACGGCTGCTTTTATAGCCCCTTCGCCTTTTTCCCTGTCTATGGGAATATAGGTTATGTATCTTTTCCATAAACTGTGCCATGTACTTTGGGTGATGCTTTCAAAATGCTCTTTTTTTGCTATGAAATAGAGTTTTTTGTTCAAGTATGGAACTACTATAGAGCCTATCATGAAATGCTCTATGTAGCTGCAATGGTTAGGGGCAAGTATGAAGGCTTTGTCTTTAGGCAGATTCTCCAATCCCCTGATATTTTTTATCCAAAGCTTTATTATGGGCGGAACAAGATATTTCCCTATGGGTGGAGGAAAAGGCTTTATTTTCATAGCTTGTACCTCTGATTGGATAATTTTGCAATTTCTGTCATTATTTTATCAGTAAGTTTTCTCAATATTTGCTTTTTTATCTCTCTTTTATAATAATTATCAAAATAGATCGGTTTTCCTATATTTATTACTATATTTTTTTTAAATTTTGGCATGATTTTCCCTTTAGGCATAAGCTCAAATGTGCCTTTTATTCCTACCGGGATAACAGGAACCCTTGCCCATAAGGCTAATCTTGCCACTCCTGTCTTGCCTTTTTGGAGCTTTCCTGTCAGGATGGCTTCCTGCAAAACTATTTGCCCCTCAGCTTCCCTGTCAAAAGTAATCTGCCTGCCAATTTTGAATATCCACTTAATTATTGGATTAGAAACCAGCTCTTTCTTTGCAAGATACCTAACTTCCTTTTTCCTCAGCCTCATTAAAACTGTTGAAAGGGCTATTATATCCAGATAACTTGAATGGTTTGCAGCTAAAATAAACCCTTTTTTTTGCGGAAGATTTTCCTTTCCATTGATTTTTCTTATGAGAATCTTGCTGCATAATTTAAGAAAAGGACCGTATATAATCCATAAAATAAAATTGCTGAACATATCATAGAAGATAGCTTGTTAATTTAAAAAGCTTATTGATATAAAAAAGAAAAAATAAAGGACTTAAATGTCCTTTATGCCCGAGCTTTCCACATAGAAGCTGGCTTCCCCTTCCGGTAGGTTTGGACTATCTACTAATTTTGCAACTCTGCTGCCTTTCTTTCCTTTTCTCAAGTAGATTCTGAAAGTAGAGGCATGGCCCACTATATGGCCTCCAATTGCTGTGGTGGGGTCTCCAAAGAACATATCAGGCCTGGCCATTACCTGGTTAGTTACATAGACGCAAATATTGTTCATGTGCGCGATTTTTGCCAAATCCCGCATATGCCTGTTGATTTTCTGCTGCCTCTCTGCTAATGTGCCCCTGCCTATGTATTCAGCCCTGAAATGCGCTGTCAAAGAGTCTATAATTACCAGCTTTACGTCAAAGCCCTGTTTTTTTATCAAATCCTCAACTTTTTCTCCTAGTAATGTCTGATGGTCTGAATTATAAGCACGAGCTACTTTGATGTTTTTAAGCGCTTCTGTAGTGTCCAAGCCAACGCCTTTTGCGAGCTGTTCTATTCGCTCCGGCCTGAATGTGTTTTCTGTGTCTATGTAGACTGCTACTGCTCCAGGAAACTGCTTCTGGACATTAACAGCAAGAATATGCCCAATCTGCGTTTTTCCACTTCCATACTCACCAAAGCACTCTGTTATTGCTCCAGTCTCAAAGCCTCCGCCCATTAAAGCATCGAAGCTTTTGCTTCCTGTACTTAATTTCAGGACTTGCTCCCTTTTTTTGAGAACTTCTTCCCCTGACTCAAAGCCCATCTCTAGCGATGCTCTTGCAACTGCTATGAGCTTTTTTGCTGCTGCTTCTGTCATTCCTGTTGCATCCACCATCTCTCCGGGTGTTGCAACTGCGACTGACATCAAATCCGAGTAGCCTACAGCCTCTAATTTTTCTGCAGTGGCCGGGCCTACTCCAGGAAGATCAGAAAGCGCCTTTTCCTTGACTACTTTAGTTTCTTCCCTTAATCTTGATTTTTTCTCAACTGCTTTTTTTTCATTGTTTTGCAATGTTTCCGGTTCCATTAATACTTGTTTCATTTAATCACCTTTTAAAGTTTTTCTTTGTTTTATTGTTTTTTCAGTTAAAAAATAAAAAAAATTTATGCATCTTGCTGTTCTTTCATTACAAGATACTCGTAGGCTTTCTGCAATACTAAAGATGCTTTTGGCAGGTCATTGAGCCTTAAAGTGCTTGTTGACTGCCAGTCTCCGTTTTTATCCTTGTACCTTCTCTGGAAAGATACTGTCCGGTAGCTTACATCTTCACCTGACTGGCCTTTTCCCTGGTTCTGCCAGACTGCAGCAACTAAAGCTCCAGTAGAAAACTTTTTTTCGGGCAAATTGCCCACTGTTTCTGTTTCTATTTTTTGATTCATTTTACTTACCTCTTCCTTGTCGGATTTTGTTTCAACATCCCCTGATTGTGAGCTCCAAATGAAATGGTGAATGAGTTTCTTGCGAATCTCACAATTCACTTGTGCTCCGAGGATGGAGGCGCTATATGCTTTGCACACAGCGATAATATCAATGACAGAGCTCTTTTAAATACCCTGTGCGCAGATGTCCAGTGGCATTAAAATAGTGGATTTTTGGCTTTTAGACTATAAAAAGGCAGAATTTTTGGGTTTCAGAATGTCCAGTGCATTTAACATATCTTAAGCGGGAGCTTCGCAACTTTAACAAGTAAAAGTTCGCTTAAGAATAGTTATATTCACTTTTTTAGACACCTATAGAAAGGCTTACACCGTAAATCTTTATTGAGAGGCACTTTCGCATAATCTTAAAAATGCAAACTCAAAGAGATTCGCATAACGAGAGATTATACGGTTCACTTCGTTCTCCTAAGTTTTTACATTTAGATAGAGAGGGGGCTTAGAACTCGTTACGTTATTATCAAACGAATATACTTAATTCCTTCTGCTCTTTTTCTAGAGAATAATTTTCCACAAGATTTTCCGGAATGGGAAGTTTTTCTAAATTTCTCGGTTCAACCTTAACCGCACCAGAACCATAGCTTTTGCCAACTAATTTTAGATTCTTAATAGTTTCTGGATGATTTAATACTTCCCACAATGCGTTAACATGTCTCTTATCAGTTTTTTTAGGATATACGCACAGAAATGTAGTAAGAGGTAAAACGTCAGCTTCATTTTTAATAAATCTAGAATTCCTTCTTCCTAAATATGCAAAAAGTAACGGGGGGGTTTGTCTTTTTTCCATTTGATACCAAAATTTTCTTTGTTTTAATAAAGCACGTTTAGGCAAATTCAATTCTATTC
>JACPDF010000023.1 GCA_016184145.1 Candidatus Woesearchaeota archaeon
AACCTCATCAGCATAGGCATTGAACCTGTCAGAAACAGTCACAATCCTCACTTGTTCAGGCGCCAGCCACAAAGGGAATTTTCCGGCATAATGCTCAATCAAAATTGCCATGAATCTTTCAATGCTGCCCAATAAAGCCCTGTGAATCATTATAGGCCTCTTTCTCTTACCATCTTTGTCCTCGTACTCGAGCCCGAATCTTTCAGGCATATTAAAATCAACCTGTATTGTTCCTAATTGCCAGCTTCTTCCCAAAACATCCTTGATGTGAAAATCTATCTTAGGGCCGTAAAAAGCTCCTTCTCCAGGATTTATCTTGAAGTCAAGCTTTTTACTCTTCAAAGCGTCTGCAAGCGCTTTCTCGGCTTTTTTCCATATATCATCAGAGCCCAAGGCCTTTTCCGGTTTTGTGGACAATTCTATGCTGTACTTGAAATCAAAGACTTTTGCATATATGTAATCAAGAAAATCTATCAATTTTATTATCTCGTCCTCTAGCTGCTCTTGTGTTACGAACAGATGGGCATCATCCTGGGAAAATTTTCTTGCCCTTGTCAGTCCTCCTAAGACGCCTTTAAGCTCGTTTCTGTGCAAAACAGCAAAATCAGCAATCCTCAAAGGCAAATCCCTGTAACTTTTAAATCCTTTCTGGTATATTACGCAATGGCTCGGGCAGTTCATCGGTTTAAGCCCAGCTTCCCTGTCATCCATCTTCAGGGTAAACATTAAATCCCCGTAATGCTCCCAATGGCCGGAAGTTTTCCATAGTTCCTTATCATAAATCAAAGGCGTGACAACTTCCTTATAGCCCCTCTTGAAATATTCTTCCCTCAAAAAATCAAGGAGCTGGTTAAAAACAATTGCGCCTTTCGGATGGAAGAACGGGCTTCCGGGGCTTAGCTCGTCGAAGCTGAACAAGTCAAGCTTCTGGCCTATGAGCCTATGGTCTCTTTTCTTTGCCTCTTCCACCATCTTAAGGTATTCATCAAGCTCTTGTTTAGAGGCAAACGCCACCCCATATATCCTTGTAAGCTGCTGTTTTTTTGCATCTCCCCTCCAGTAAGCTCCGGCAGTATGCGTTAATTTGAAAGAATCTGATTTAATTTGTTTGGCTGATTCCACATGGCCTCCTCTGCACAAATCAACATAATTTCCGGACTTATACAAAGTAAGCTTTTCTCCTTTCTTTGAAAATTCGTCAATTAACTCTAATTTGAATTCATTGTCTTTAAAGGCTTTTTTTGCCTCATTTATCGTAACTTCCTGCTTCTCAAACTTGTCCCATGTTGCGAGTATTTGCCTCATCTTCTTCTCTATTTCCCTAAGGCTGTCATCAGAAATCGGCTCCTTAAACTCAAAATCATAATAAAATCCATTTTCAATAGCAGGCCCAATAGCCCTTTTGGTTCCTGGATACAATTCCAAAACAGCTGCAGCTAAAAGATGGGCAAGGCTATGACGGTAAGATTCCACGCCTGTTTTTTCATCTGCTTTTTCATTATCTTTTTTGTTTTTAGCCATTGGCATATAAAATTGGCATTTTGTTTAAAAAGATTTTGATAAATTAAGTTTAATAGAAAATTCATTAAAGGAACATTATGTGAACTTTTGTTGCGAAATTATATAGAAACCGGCCTCACGACCGGGTAAAAGACCATTATGAGCGGGCGAATATTATCTTATTCTGACTTTGGTATGGAAAAGGAAGATATTAGAAGCGTTACTCCAAGCAAAAAAAGAAAGGAAGCGGTTGAAACGAGAATGTCATCAATTAATCTCTGCATTGGCGTCATGAAGTCAAATGATGCTCTTACATCAAATACATAAAGCTCAGATTGTTCCTCTGATAAGGTTCCAATGAATAAAAAGTAATAAACAAAATATACAATTTCCACTATTAAAAATAAAATCAATATAGCATATGATAATCTTCGAATTTTCTTCTTCTTTGGGAAGCCCTTTTTCTTTGCTACGCCATGACCATTAATTATGTATGGGATAGACGCAATAGTGGAAATTGGAATAACAAGCCAAGCATATTCAAAAAATATATACTCTAAATCTATAGGCAACAGTAAATTACCCATGGAATATAGCACATTTAAACCTACAATTAAAAAAAGCACAATTGCATTTACTCGGTAATATTTATTTTCATTTAGAATTTTATAACCCCAATAGGCAACATAAAACTGCAGTATAAGAAAGAAAATGTAACCAATATCGTTTAAAAATGTGGTTTCTTGAAAAAATATTTTCTCAGCCGCTTCCTTAAAAAAAAGTACCATACCAAATGTCAGTAATCCTGTTATTATACCTAAATAACCTAACAACACAGAAATATATCCTGATATTTTACCATGATCCAACTTCATAATAAGGGTATAATTTAATGTTTATTTATAAAATCTCTCAATACTCGCCAGTTCATTCCCTTTTTCCTTTTGTATAATATCCTTACATTATACGGCTCGTGTATTTCATATACTTGTGTTACGCACTTTTTCTTCTTAATCTTTGTTAATGAAGAAAAAGCGTAACTTTTGGCAAAATCATTCATAAGCATAATCGTGATGCTTAAACTTCAAGAAGACAATATCCTTCCCCTCAACTTCAAAAATAATAACATAAGAACCTACATGAGCGCCTCTTTTGCCTTTCAAGTTGTACTTTTTAAGAGGGTAATGCTCCGGATTCTCTAAAATCTCATCTATTTTCTTCTTTAGCCTGTTAAACAGCACTTTGTCTTTTTTGATGTCCTTAACATCTTGAGAAAAAGACCTCGTAAATACAGCATTATGCATTTTAAAGAGAATCTAAATATTTTGTGGCATCTCTGCTACTATCAAACCTTACAAAATCTCCTTTCCTGTACTCATCCTCAGCCTTCTTTACGTCCGCAATAAATTTTTTAGAGAATCTTTCCTCAAACTCAGCTTTAACAATATGCTTGCATTTAACTAGGAAGTCATATTCTTTCTTGGGAATTTCTATAGTCTCGCTCATTTCATTCACCTAGGTCTATAGTGGAAACTTTATTTAAATATCTTTCTATGATTTTGCCAAAAGTACGCCGAGAACATTCTTATGTGGGTAAAAGGTGTTGAAGTAAACATGCATCACAATCTAATCCTCCAAATAACAACATTTATAAATAATAACTTTAATAATACTAATAATTTATAAATTTTTATCAAAAATATTAATATTAATAATCAAAACGAAGTTTTGATTCAGCGAATTCCCTAAGGGAATTTTAGCGTAATGAGGCTGTAAATGAATGCAAAATTCATTGGAAAAGCGAAGATAACAAAACAAGGGCAGGTTACGCTGCCATTCGAGGCGAGAAAGGACCTTAGCTTGGATGCGGACAGCGAAATATACTGGTATCTTGTTGACGACCATTTGGTTGTTGTAAAAGAGTTGGTTAGCGTCGAGGATTTAATAAAAATAGCAAATAAAAAGAGGAGATAGAATGCCGTTTTTGAACCAGTTGGGATTATTGGCATTATTAAGCCTAATCCCATTCATAATCCTGTACTTAAGAAGGCCAAAGCCGCAGGACAGGGTTATACCATCATTGATGTTCATCCTGCAGAACAAGAAAACCTCGACAAAAAACAGCTTTTTAAGAAACTTCCTGACAAATTTATTGTTCTTCATACAGATCCTTGCATTGATTGGCCTTTCTGTATCGGTAGCGCAGCCTTATGTAAAGCTCCCTTATGATATTACTCTCGAAAACACCATAATCATTCTTGATGCGAGCGCCTCCATGCAAGCCGAGGATGGCGGCAAGACAAGATTCGAAAAAGCAGTTAAAGAGGCCAAAAGCGTACTGAGCGGAAAGAACAGCATCATACTTGCGGAGCACATCCCGCTAATAATCCTAGAAGACGAGGACCAGAAAGTCGCAGCTGACATCTTAGGAAATTTAAAGCCAAAAGCCACAGCCACAAATTTGAGGGACGCAATGCTGCTTGCAAAGGACATTTTGGGAGACAGGCCTGGAAGAATAGTGATAATAAGCGATTTCAGCAATGTTGATGTATCAGACTTATTGGTTGTGAAAAGGACTTTAAGCTCGGAAGAGGTTGTTGTTAACTTCATTGACGTCTCCAATAATGCGGAAAATGCCGGGATTGTTAATCTTGATATAGGCAAGCACAGCATAAAAGCCTCTGTAAAGAACTTCAACCCTGCAAGCAAGCAGGTAAACTTAAAGCTCGTAAAAGACGGGAAAACAATTTCAGAATCAGGAAAGTTCGATGTGCTGCCAAATTCCATAGAGACTTTTGTTTTTGATGATACTCCTGCCGGATTGAGCCAAATTGAGCTGGAGCCGAAAGATGATTTGATGGTTGACAACACCGTTTACATAAGCGCCCCAGTGAAGCAAAAGATCAACGTGCTCCTTATCACAAACAGCCACAATACATACCTCGAGAATGCGCTGCTTGCGTCAAGGGATGTGAGCCTTAATATCGTTAATCCGCCTGTGCTTACAGTAAACACCTATGGGGAGAGAATAGAGCCGTTCAAGCATGATGTTATTGTTGTCAGCAGAATAAACAATGTAGGCGGCAGGGACGGCATTCTGCCGGGAACATTCCAGGACCTCTCAGCTTATGTAAGGAGTGGAGGAAAGCTGGTGATAACAGCCCAGGATGATTTAACACAGTTTAATATGGCAGACCTTGGCATTGTCAGCTTGAATAAGCTTGTATCAGACACAAAAAGGGTGTGCATGGACACGATAAATGAGCTAACAAAAGAGTTCAAGAACAGCCCATGCTTTGCGACAATCTCAAAGTATTTTGATGCAGCAGCGGACAAAGATGCAAAGGTAATTGCCTCAGTCGAAAATACACCCATACTGGCGCTAAAGGACGCTACAAAGGGAAAAGTGTTCTATTATGGCATTTTTGACGATGCCTCTGATTTTAAATCATTGCCCTCTTATCCCATATTCTGGAACTCATTGGTAAACTTCCTTGCAGAAACAGAGGACATAAGAGACTTCAACTCAAAGACAGGCAGAGTTGTGACTATAGGCGAGCAGCGCGTTAAAACACCCTCCTCTTCATTAACAACCTCAAAACTGATTTTTGACGAGGCTGGATACTATGAGTTTGATGATAAAAAATTCGCAGCTAACTTAATTGACGAGACCGAGTCTGATGTCACGAAAGGAAGCACCCTGGAAAAGGAAAGCGAAAGCTCTGATGTGCTCAAGGAAGCAAGCACTGAAAGGGACTTTAGCATAAGCCCTTTGATATTGATAGCAGTATTTTTGCTCCTTTGCTTCGAGGTATTTTACATAAAGAGAAGAGGTGACCTATAATCGCATTTATTTTTCCTGATTTAAGAAGCGTATTCTGCATGGGCAAATTCTGCCTTGCATACTCTTACGTAGCCCTATTGATAATTCCCCTTGTGATCTTATTGTACTTTGCAATAAGGAAGAATTTCATAAATTTTGCCGACAGGGCGGAGCAGCAGAGCTATGAATCGGGAAAGAGGCAGCAGAGGCTCATCTTTTTTGCCCTAAGGTCATTAGTCTTCGCATTTTTGCTGATAGCGATAGCAAGCCCTTTCATCCTTGAGACAAAAACAGTAAAAGGCAACCCAAGAATCACAATTTTAGTGGATAATTCCACATCAATGAACCTGTTCGAATATGGGATGGAAAAGGAGCTTGTTGGCAAATTAAAGGGCAGCATTCCAGTTACGGTAAGAACCATTGCCACAGGCGATAAATCAGCTATAGGCGATGGACTATTAAACAACATGGAACGGGATGAGAATGTGCTTGTAATAAGCGACGGCAGCAACAATGACGGAAAGCTTTTAGGAGATATCATGCTGCTCGCAACCTCGTTAAATTCAACTATAAGCACCCTGGACATGAAGCCTGTAAGGAGCGATGTAGGTGTAAGCATAGAAGGGCCAAGCGAAGCCATAAGGGACACAGAGGAAAGCTTCATCATTAAAGTAAATAATGTGGGCAAAAATGTGCCTTACAATCTTGAAGTGAGGTTTGATGACGAAATAATTCTTGCCAAAAGCGACGACAAAAGCAATTCCTTTGGGATAAGAAAAAAATTGCCGGAAGGCTACCATAAGCTGACTGCAGAGCTTCAGAATGCTGGCAGCGACGATTATTTCAGCCAGAACAATATCTATTACAAAAGCATAAAAGTAGTTCCGAGGCCGAAAGTCTTGTTTGTATCGGAAAAAGACTCCCCTCTGGCAAACAACCTTGGCAGCATCTACGACTTAACAGCTGTAACCACAATTCCTGATGACTTGGATGATTACCTCGCAGTCATCCTTAATGATCTTCCAGCATCCAAGATAATGCCTAAGTTCAATTCATTAAACAGCTATGTGAGGGATGATGGCAACGGCCTCTTCGTAATTGGCGGCCAGGACTCTTACGACAACGGCAATTATAAGGGAAATTTGCTGGAAACTTTGCTTCCTGTAAAGATAGGCGCAGGGGAGGAGGAGGAAAAAAGCGATGTGTATATTGTAATCATAATTGATGTGTCCGGAACTACAGGGAAAGTTTACAATGTAAATACAGGACAATATGAGATAAGGGATTATGACCAGATAATAAAGGCACAGGCTGCAAGCGTGATAGACAGCCTTGACAAGAAGAACAATGTCGGAGTTGTGGTAATAGGGACGCGAAATCCAACAGGCACTGTTGTAACTCTGTCAGATATAGTCACTCTTGAAGACAATAAAAAGGAGATTATAGACACGATTTCCAGGATTGCAAGTGAAAAAGTAGGAGGCCAGAGCGATATCGATCTTGGCATAAACAAAGCCAACCAGATGTTAAGAAGCATTTCAGGAGGCAAAAATATAATCTTGATTTCAGATGGCCGCGGCTTAACTCCTCTTGCAAAAAGCGAAAAAAAGGAGGCTGCCAGGCAGGCAGCTGACCGCGGCATTAAGATATATGTTGCAGGAGTAGGGGCAATAGACGACCAGGACAACGAGTTTTTGTCTGATATCGCAATCATCGGAGACGGGATTTATTTCCCCCTAGACGCTTCCAGCAGGCTGAAGGTATTGTTTAGCGAGCCGGAAAGCAAGGAAGAGAAAGACTACCTCAACAGGCTTGTTTTATTGGATACAACCCACTTCATAACATACAACCAAAGTCTAGATGCGGTTGTCTCCGGCTATAACTATGTTATACCTAAGCCAGCCTCAAGATTATTGATAACGACAAACAAGAACATTCCAATAATGGTTGCATGGCGCTTTGGCCTGGGCAGGGTAGCAACTTTGGCAACAGATGACGGCAGCAAGTGGGGAGGGGAGCTTTTGACAGAAGAAAACTCAAAAGTGCTGACAAAAGCAATAAACTGGGTTATAGGGGACTTAAGCAGAAAAAGTAACTTTGATGTTAGCATAAAGGACACGGAGCTTGGAAGCCTTATGCTCATCAATGTAGTTTCTGATTCATTGCCAAAGCACGAGCAGCTTACCTTTGTAAAGACCGATGTAAACCTGTACACTGCGAAATTCGATCCCACAAGAACAGGCTTTTACAATTTCCTGGGTGCAGATGCTGCTGTAAATTACAAGGAAGAATTTAATAACCTGGGAGTAAACAAGGACTTCATTAACCTGGTGGAGCAGACGCAAGGAAAGGTCTTTGACAGGAATGACATAGACAGCATCCTTGAATTCATCAAGGACAAGTCAAAAAGGATAAAAGTGGACACAACCGAGTTTAAGTGGCCTTTTTTGGTTGCTGCATTATTGCTGTTTTTGGCTGAAATAGCTGTAAGGAGGCTCTGGGAAAACAAGAGCTATAGGTAAAATAAAATGAATAGGATAGCAATATTAAATAATAATGCCAATAAGTTCACAAACAAGTGCTCAATTATTTGAGCAAAATAAATATGGCTTGCAAATTAATAAAAAACGCAATAAAAATGAAAAATAATTACCGAGCGTTTTTGCAATAAAAAAGCATGAAGGCAAAAACGCAGGCTATGATTAAATATTTTTTATTGCCCGAATGAGATAAATTGTGAAAGCAAAAAATGACAAAGCAAATGATTGTACAAAATACGTTAAAAATGGCTGAGGTGTAATTGAAAATGGCATTCATGAAACGGGACGTTAACATTGGATTGTTGATTCTGATAATAGCTGCTGTCATAGTATTCAGCAGCTTCAGCGTCTACTACCAAAGCACTTTCAAGAATGTTTCCCTGGAATACCAGAACAAGCTTGAGCAGCTGAGCCAGATAACAACAGAGCTGTCAAAGCAGAAGCAGGAGCTTAATCAGACCTACACTTTAAGGACAAAGATAGAGGAGGATAAAAAGACTCTTGATGTTAAATACACTGAAGTCAGGGATGAGAATAATCAGCTCTCAAGCGACAATACAAACCTGCGCTTGGAGGTTTCAAGCGCAAAAAGCCAACTGGCGGAAGCGCAAATTGAGCTTGAAAACAAAAAAGTGCAATTGGCGCAGACGCAGGCAGATTTAGCAACAGCTAACAGTAAAATAAGCAGCCTGAATAGCGATTTGGATGATGTATGTGCTGCTTTGATCGCTACAGGAGGAACGCACGACGAGTGTGATTAAAGTTATGCCCAAAACAAGAAAACATACGAAACTTTCAAAACAAGAGAGAAAAAGATTGGGCTGGAAGCCAGGGAGCCGTCTCGGTGTTTCGGGATACCACAGGTATCCCTAGACGCTGTTGTACGGGCACGTACAAATGAAAACCTTCATAAAAGTAGTAAAGGAAATCAATAATACTTTAAATTTCCTGATTATTTTCGAGAGCGCATTAAATGCAGCCATTTTCTTCCTTGTAGTCTATCTGCTCTTGTCGCTGATAAACCTTTACCCAATACTTGCAGTTATTCCTGCTGCAGTTTATCTTGCGGCAAGGATGTATGCAAACTCCAAGGCTGACAAAAGAGTTATTGTGGAAAATAAGTATGCGCCCCTGAAAGAAAAATTAAGGACTGCTGCGGACAATATCAAAGAGGAAAACCCTGTTGTCAACGAGCTGCAGGAAGAGGTAATTTACGACCTTAAAAATGTGGGTTTGTCATCTTTCATAAACACAAAACAGGTTTCCTACAAGATACTTGCAACCATACTGCTGTCTTTTGCAATAGTTTTTGCGACAACCATGAACCTTTATATTGTTGACTTGAACCAGTTTCTGGGCAGTATACCCGACACTATCAGCAAATTAAGCCTGATGAAAAGAAGCTCTAACACTCCAATAGGGGATGTAAATGAAAGCAGCGACATTTACGGTGACAGCAAGCTCGCTGTTTTAGGAGAGCAGCAGATTGACATACGGATAAAGCCCGTAAATTATGAGGTCAGCGTAAGGGAAGAAGGCGATGTTGAGCAGAAGCAGTTCGATGAGATTTTCCCGAGAGAGGTTGATATCAAGCAGTCATCTGCTTATGAGGAAAACATACCCCAAGAGCAGCAGGAGCTTGTCAAAAACTATTTTAACAAGCTTGCAGGAGGATAAAATAAAGCAATGTATTTGTGCCAATAGTACATATTATTGCAAAAAACAACTGATTAAAAAGAAAAAATATAAATAGTGCAAAAGAGGTGAAATATCATGAAACACGAAAAAACTTCAAAGAAGTTGTTTGTGTCCCAAAAATCACAAAGTGATTTTTTAGGACAAAAAAAATTTGAAATACAAATTTTTGAGCTTCATAAAATCGCAGGGGTGATTTTATGAAGAACTATAAGCATGTCTTTGATGCTGTTTTCAAGGAAACAAATAGGGTTATAGTGGGCCAGAATAATGTCATAGAGCAGGTTCTTGTGGCTATCATATGCGACGGCAATGCGCTACTGGAAGGATACCCAGGCCTCGCTAAAACGCTGGTTGTAAAGACTTTGGCTGATATAATGAACCTGAAATTCAGCCGCATCCAGCATACTCCGGACCTGATGCCTTCTGACATTACAGGAACGTACATAATAGAGGAGACATCCGGAAAAAGAAACTTCAAATTCCAGCCCGGGCCCATATTCGCAAACATTGTTCTTGCAGACGAGATAAACAGGGCCACCCCGAAAACCCAGTCAGCTTTATTGGAAGCGATGCAGGAAAAGCAGGTTACAATAGGCACAAATACATTCAAGCTCGACCTTCCTTTTTTTGTGCTCGCAACCCAAAACCCGATTGAGCAGGAAGGAACTTATCCTTTGCCTGAGGCGCAGGCAGACAGGTTTTTGCTTAAAATAAAGGTAGGCTATCCTTCTTTTGACGAAGAAATGGAAATTGTAGAGAGGTTTGCATCAACGCGAACAGAGCAGAAATTAAAGACCATGCTTAACAAGAACCATTTGCTGAGCCTTCAGGCCCTGACAAGGCAGGTTCCGATTGCAAACGACATAAAATCACGGGCTTTGAAAATAATAGCAGCCACAAGGACAAATAAGGATGTAATCAATTACGGGGCTTCCCCAAGGGCATCCATAGGAATCATTCTTGCTTCAAAGGCGCTGGCATTGATAAAAGGCAGGAACCATGTGAGCAATGAGGACATAAACGAGATGGCCTACCCCATACTGAGGCACCGCGTCATACTTAACTTTGAGGCAGAGAGGAAGGGAATGACTACGGATGATGCCATTAAGCACATACTTGACAAGATTAAATAAAAACCAGTTTGATAGAATTGAGAAAAATCATTCCCGGGTTATTTAGGCGCCGCCAATACTGCGGCGCATTTATTGGGCAGGAAGAGTTCACAGCCGCCAAGCATAACGCGGCGGCGCTAAATGTTATCACAAACGCCCCGTATTGTGGGCGGTTGATCACACTGGAGTCCAATGATGCGAGCGCGTAATGTCGCGAGCCTAAAATTAAACGGATTATGATTTTTAGAAAACTAAAATATTTATTTAAAAAATGATTACCACTGATTTTCTCGACCAGCTGAACAGGTTCCATTTAGTGGTAAAGAAGAGGGTCACATCCAATTATGTGGGTCCCAGAAGGTCGATTGCGGCAGGAAGGGGCTTGACATTTAAAGAACACAGGCTGTATGCTCCAGGAGACGACATAAGGCTGATAGACTGGAGAGTATTTGCCAGGACTGATGACTTGCATGTAAAGACATTTGAGGAGGAAAGGAACCTTACAGTGCACCTTGTCATAGATGCAAGCGCCTCGATGGGATTTGGCAAGCCGATAAGCAAGTTTGACTATGCCTCAATGATAGGAGTTGGCTTTGCTTACCTTTCCATGAGGGAAAATGAGAAATTCCAGTTCTCCACATTTAATGAAAAGCTGGACATATTTCAGTCAAGGAGAGGGATGTCCCAGCTTGCAAGCATGGTCTACCATCTCAACAACACAAAAACGCAAGGTACTTCAAAATTCATGGATGCAATGCTGCAGTACAAGAAAGTCATCGGGACAAGGTCTCTGCTTGTCCTTGTGTCGGATTTTTTGGTTGACATTAATGAGATTATAGGCGGCCTTTACACTCTTGGAGACCATGAGATAAAGATAATACAGGTGCTTGACCCGATAGAAAAAGAGCTCAAATACCATGGCGACTTTAAGCTGATAGACAGCGAGACGCAAGGCAAGCTAAGGACTTTCATAAGCCCAAGATTAAGGGTAGAGTACCAGGAGATGCTGGACAGGCACGTCGCAAGATTAGAGGAAACGTGCAACGCCCTGGGAATGCATTTCTACCAGATAACAACAGATACGCCGATATTTGACGCTTTCTATAGGGTTTTAGAATAGAAAGCTACGAACGAGCGTAGCGAGTGAGTATGCTTTTTACAGGGTTTTGGAATGACTATATCCATTCTTTTTTCTTGAAGTACACATAAGTTATAATTACAGAAGCCACCATTAACCCCAATGAAAAAAAATAGCCGTATTTCCAGTTAAGCTCCGGCATATTGAATATTGAGCTTGTATCAAAATTCATTCCATAAATTGACGCAATTAAGGTTGGAAATAAAACAAAAGATGCCCCTACTGTTAATGTCTTAATTGCTCTGTTCAGGTTGTTTGAAACAGCGCTCAAATAAATTTCCAATGTGCTGGTTAATATATCCCTATAAGTTCCAACCATATCAATTAACTGCACAACATCGTTGTATAAAGTCCTGAAACGCTTTATATTTTTCTTGTCTATGTTGGCAACGTACTCCTTTTCTATAGATGCTATGACATCCCTTGTGGCTGTAAGGGCTTTATGAAAAAATATGAGGGTTTTTTTAAGTGTAAAAATGCTATTCACTTTTACACTGCCTGGTTTTTCAATAATAACATCTTCCAAGTTGTCTATTTTTTCCTCCAAAGTGCTTAAAATTGAGAAATACGCATTAAAGACCTCGTCAAGGAGCCTGTAGGTAAAAAAGCTCATTGTATGCTGTGCCATATCAATCTTTTTTGCCTCGATAAGCTGCATTATTTTATTAACGGAGCTTAGCTCTTTTAACGCGATTGTAATAACATTATTCTTGTTTTTGGAAATGAAAAGCGACAAAGGAGTTGTTGAAATTTCGTCATTCTCCACCCAAGGCGCCCTCACAACTATTAATGAATAATTGTCCAAATCAGAGACTTTCGGCCTTTCCTCTTCATCCAAAACCTCTTTTAGATCCTCCAAAGGGATGTTTGCTTTTTCAGATATCTCTATAAGCTCTTTTTCAGTTGGATTTATGCAGTGCGCCCAGCATTTTGTGGTTTCTGACAAGCCAACCAAAGAACCAAGCTTTACGCCTTCTTTCTGGAAATTATAGACATGAATCATTCCAACTTGAGGTTAAGCTATATATATAAATTTTTTGCAGAATTATTTATGGTTTTCAGCAAAATGTATTTATACCTATTAAGTTAATTTGCCATTGTGAGGGTAAATAAAAATCTGGCAATAGTATTTTTTTTGTTTGTTGTTGTCTTGATAAGCTATATCAATGTTTTCCGGAATGATTTTGCATGGGACGATAAATTCTTTATTGTGGATAATACCCGCATAAGGGATTTGGGCAATATACCAAGTTTTTTTGCAGAACCGTCTCCAGGCAACTTGTACAGGCCTTTAAGGGAAGCATTTTACACTTTAAATTACCAGCTATGGCAGCTTAATAAATTTGGCTACCACTTAAACAGCTTGCTGCTGCATTTTTTTGCTGCATTAATTTTGTTTTTTATAACGTTAAAAATAACAAATAAGGCATTATTTTCTTTTGTTGCGTCATTATTTTTTGCTGCACATCCTATCCATACGGAAAGAATAACTAATATGACCGGAACTTTTGATGTTTTCGGCATTTTATTTTTCTTATTGTCGTTTTTATTTTATATAAATTATTCGAAAAAAGACAAAAAAAATTATTATTATTTTTCAATATTATTTTATTTATTGGCAATTTTCTCGACGGAGGAGGCAATAACATTAATTTTGATTTTATTTTTATATGAGTTCTCTTTCAATTACGAATTCAGCTTGGATAATATTAAATTATTATCAAAAAAATACATCCCCTACATAATTGCAACAATTGTTTACCTGATGATCAGATTTTCTGTTGTGGGGCAGTTAGGCAGGACAGAAAGCTACTTTCAGCAGAGTTTTTTCGGAACTTTGCTGACGACAACAAAAATAATCGTTCTTTACATTGCAATGCTGTTTTTCCCTTCAAATTTAGTTATAGAAAGGTATGTAAAATTTGAAACATCTATTTTTAGTGCTGCTTTTCTGTTCTCGTTTATTATTTTATTATTGATAATTTTTTGCTTTATAAAATCCTATAAAAAATCAAAAATCTTGTTTTTTTCAATAGGCTGGTTTTTCATAACATTGCTGCCGTTCACAAATTTATTTCCCCAGGTAACAATAATGGCAGAAAGGTACCTGTATTTGCCGTCTTTTGGTTTTGGCTTATTTTTAACAATTTTACTATTCCAGATAGATAAGGTAAAACAGATAAAAAAACACGGCAGAATTATAATAACTGTGTCAGCTATACTAATAACACTGTCTTATGCAGCTTTAACAATACAAAGGAATTCCGAATGGAGAGATAATTTTACATTACTAACAAAGGATGCTGAAAAAAATCCTTATGGCACAAGAATCCATCATGCAATTGCATTGCACTACAGAAATAATGGAGATTATGAGAATGCATTTAAATATGCATCAAGGGCAATTGAGCTAAGCAGCAAAAATTACAATGCATATGAAAATTTGGGGACAATCCTGGCGTATCAGAAAAAATATGACGAGGCTATAAAATTCTATAATAAGGCTCTTGAATTAAACCCGAAATTTTATCTTGCAATGAATAATTTAGGCCTGGTCTATAGCTATATGGGTGATTCGAACACCTCTGTATATTACCTGAAAAAAGCAATAGAAATAGATCCAAAGCTGTCGAAGGCGTATAATGATTTAGGCACTGTTTACGCCCAGATGGGCGAATTTGATTCAGCAATAAAAGAAATGGAAAAGTCAATAGAAATAAACCATTATAATGCTGACTATTATTATAATTTAGCTGTTATATATGAATATTTAAAAGATAAAGCGAAAGCGGCAGAACTCCTGGCAAAAGCATTGGAGATAGAGCCTGACAACAAAAAAATCAGGAATAAATTAGCAAGTATAAAATGAGATACAAACAGGAGTTAGCAGCATTGATTATTTTTTTGATAATATCTATAGCTTTTGTTTATCCTGTTTTCCAGAACATAAAAAATTGGGGCATACATGACTGGGACCAGCATTTAATGCTAAATGCTATGCCTAAAGAAACAATTTTGGAATTTGGGCAGTTCCCTTTATGGAGCCCTTATTATTGCGGCGGCAATGTCATGCTTGCAAACCCCCAAAGCAGCTTCTTAAGCCCATTGTTTGTTTTTGTCTTGATTTTTGGAGAGCTAACAGGGCTGAAATTATTGATTTTTATTTATTTGGTGACTGGCTTATTTGGGATGTTTTTGCTGGCAAGGCACTTAAAAATCCCGCTAATCCCTTCATACCTAACCGCATTTTTATTTATGTTAAGCGGCTTGTATGCTATGCATATTTCTGTAGGCCATACTGTGTGGATGCAAATGGCCCTTATCCCTTATGTTTTTTTGTTTTATCTGAAAAGCTTAAACGACGCTAAATTTTTATTTCTCGCTGCCTTGTTCATGGCATTTATTTTCCTAGGAGGGGGAATTTACCCTTTGCTTTTAATTGCCTTATTTTTGGTTTTTTATTCTGCGCTAATCACCATAAAAGACTGGAGAAAATCAAAAGCAAAATACTTGCGAAGCATGGCTATTGTTTTTTTGCTGTTTGTTTTATTGGGTTCTGTAAAATTAATCCCGATGCTTGAGTTTGCAAAGGATCATTCTTATGTTAAAAAAGACGTGCAGGACAATGACATTGGGAAAATGATTGAGGCCTTAACTTTTAGGGATATAACATCAAGAATGGGTTATATGTATGATTACAGGATAAACGGCTATACAGAAGCAATATGGAATTGGCATGAATACCATGCGTATATTGGGTTCTTGCCTCTGCTATTGTTTTTAATGGCCTCTATTTTGCTGTTTAGAAAAGAATGGCCTTTGATAGTATTGGCAATTTTATTTTTCCTTATTGCGTGGGGCGACAATGCAATAATAAATATTTGGGGCTTATTAAGGCAGCTGCCGTTCATTTCTGATCTGCACGGCTCATCAAGATTCCTGGCCATGTTTATATTTCCAGCGTCATTGATTATAGGAAAAGCTGCTGCAATTTTTGTGCATAAAAAAATGATTATTGGATTTAAAAATAAAAAATTCAATTTTTTGAAAATAATCCTGATTTTGCTTGTTTTAGCGGTTTTTATTGATTTGTTTTTGGTTAATTCCCAATTGTTTGCGCATTCTTTTGTTGTAAAGCCGATAAAAATAGAAAAACAGGAATTTGCGCAAGTTACTGGCGTAAAGGAAAAAACCCAATATCCCACGTTTTTAGCTAATTTAGGCCTTGTTAATTGCTTCGAAAAGGTCAAGCCAGAGCTTAAGGCAATACCCAAATACGATACAAAAACGGGTGCTATATATACCAATTATATAGGAGAATCTTACATATTGGAAAGCAATAATACGCAGCAAATTACTTATTTTTCCCCAAATAAAGTAAAAGTAAAAGCAAATGAAAGCGGTACATTGGTATTAAACCAGAACTATGCAAAGGGATGGAAAATTAAGGATGGCAAAACAAAAAATGTAAATGGGCTTATTGGGGCTATGGTTGAGGCAAACCAAGAGCTTACATTCTACTATCTGCCAAATAGTTTCCTATTAGGGCTATTTGTTTCTATGTTCACACTAATTGCCGCAGCATTTTATATTTCTAAAGCATCTAAGAAAAGGGGTTAAGTCAAGTTATGTGTGTTGTTAAATTTTCAATCCACCTTCGGCCAATATAGTCGCTCGGCTCGCTCCCTTGCCATACGCTCGCCTCGCGGATTTATTTCTAATCAATTATGCTCTTTCGACACTTAACTTGAAATTGCCTAAGAAAAGCCAAAAGCTTAAATAGCACCTTGCCTATATCTTTCCTATAAGTTATCATTAAGTTATCATTAATATAGGCATAACTTATATAATGAAATATATATATTCTACAAAATAACTAAATCGCAACATTTAAATAGGATTAATTTACTTATACTGCAGAGAAACTCATAATCATGAGAGTTTCCTATATAAACAACAAAAAAACAAACACAAGGAGGTGTTTAGTCAGATGAGATTTAACAAAACGATAAAGAGAATTTCTGCTCTAGGTTTAGGAGCATCAATGGTTGGTGCAACAATCTTCGGCGCAATGGCCGCTGATTTGTCAAACTATCCAAGCCAATACATTAAAGACGGCAAGTTTACAGGCGTCCTAGTTGTAGGAGACAGAGCTGCAGCAGAAGACGTTATCGGTGTTTCTGACATCGTAGCAAGTTTGCAGTTCGCAGCGACAAAGCCAGCTGGGGATGTAGCAAGCACACTAACAGCAGAAAATGCCTGGAAAGTCGGAAGCAGCACTAAGATTTTGGAATTAAGCGAAAATATTGCAACAGGCGATAGCAGAGAAACATTAAGAAACATCACACAATTTGTTGATGATGGTGACTTGAATGCTTTAGCATCTGGAACAGTTACAAATGGAAAAGGAGATGCACCATATAACCAATATCTATATCTATTAGGGCCAGGAGGAGGAAATCAAGTAAATACGGGGTATGTTGTCTACACAGAAGATGATAATTCTGTTACAGATACGTTCCTATATTTTAAGTCAGGAACTGAAATAGGAAGGTACTTGCTTGAGTTTACAACAGCTCTTGAGTCTGATGTCGATGACAGCGCTGGCGCTGCAACGACAACGGGACTTTACCTTACAGATTTTGAGGATACTGACCTCGAGATGTTTGGAAAGAAATATTCTATTGTTACAGCTAGAAGGACATCTTCAACAACTAACGGAGGCAAGAACATCAAATTAACTTTGATGGGCGGGGCAGTAAAAGACACACTAGTGGAAGGAAGCACAAAAACCTACACAATTGATGGCAAAGACTATGAAGTTACAGTGGATTTCGTAGACTCAAACAGTGCTAAGCTTACCATTAACGGTGAAGCTACAAGAGACTTGCTTGAGGGAGAGACAGACAAGCTTTCTGACGGAACTACAATAGGAGTCTCAGAGATCCTGTATCAGGACTATGCAGGCGGTGTCCATAATGTGGAGTTTTTCTTGGGAGCCCAAAAAGTAGAGCTGCAAGATTCAGATGTATCGGATGTTGCATCATCACATGCCCTCAAAGTGGGTGATGATACAATTGATGACGCATTTGTGATTATTGAAGGTACAAATGACAACAGTTCATTCAAGATAAGCAGGATACATGTAAACATGACAGCAGATGACGACTTTTATGTGCCAGTAGGAGGCAAATTAAGCGAGAATTCAGATTTGGATGAGCCAGAGGTGATATTTACCAATAACTGGGACTTTGAGTACAAAGGATTAAGTGATGAGCTAACAGAAACAATCGAGATAGAAACAAGCGGCAACAAGAGATACAACCTGAAATTCAAAGACGGAGACGGTGAGGATGTAACACTTCCTTTAATAGAAGCAACAGCTGCTTCAGTGCTGGAGTTCGGAGAAAAAGACAAAGCATTGATTAATGTAGAAAACAAGACAATAGCCAAAGATGACTACCTCATCTTAACTGACAACTCTAAAAACCGAGGGGAAAGAAAGAGCTATGTACTCCAATATAAGGGAGCAGATAAATTATCTTCAGATAGCCATGTAGTGAAGTTCAAAAACCTAGGCAATGGTGAAACAATTGAGCAGAGCTATACAAACTCTACCCCATTGGCAACCTTAAAGATAGGCGGTGCCGATTACAGAGTTTATGTAGCAGATACTGAAATGGCAGGTCTTCAAGCAAACGATTTTGGCGTTTGGGTTGATTTAGATTCAAGTGGAGGCTTGGTAAATAACGCCAGCACAAACATTACAACATGGTATGGAATGGAGATAGGGATACAAAACGCTTCAATGATTGGTGGTTTTTCTGACACCTCGAATGGTGTGATTGTGTCATTTAAAACTCCAGACAATACCAGAGATGGAGGAACTACCCAGGATAATGTAGAGACATTGCAGGCTACAGATTATGCTGTCAACCTGACATCTGACTCCAGTACGAAGGTAGCGCTTGCTGTACTGACAGGCTGGACAGGGGGACAAAAAGGAACAGCTCTTAGCGAAAAAACACCTGATGGTGAGACTAATGTGCAGTATACCTATACAAGCTATGGCGCAAAAATAACAAGGAATTCGCCATCAAGCGAGCCAGGAACGCTGAAAATAGATTATCCAGAGAAGCAAACAGAAGCTTTAGTTTACGTAACTGCTAAAGGAGCAACATTCAGCAGCGTAGCAGAAGGCGGAGCTGTAACAATCCAAAGGATTGATGTCGGAGCTACAAAATTAGCTTCAGAAGTTGCAAACATCAACAGTGTTAACTCAATCCTTGTTGGAGGGCCATGCGCTAACGCAGCAGCTGCAGAAGTCATGGGCAACCCAGCAGATTGCACAGCAGGATTTACACCTGGCGTAGGATTAGTCCAGGTCTGGGATGTTGGAACAGGCAATGTTGCCATGTTGGTAGCTGGTTATGCTGCAGCAGACACAAGAAATGCAGCAGCAGTAGTCTCTAATTACCA
Organism: Candidatus Woesearchaeota archaeon; assembly: GCA_016184145.1. Classification (GTDB taxonomy): domain Archaea; phylum Nanobdellota; class Nanobdellia; order Woesearchaeales; family GW2011-AR4; genus JACPDF01. Next base: position 19,291 of record JACPDF010000023.1, read on the forward strand.
GGACTACAAGAGCCAGTTCAAGGGAGCTAAGGTAGAGGTAAAGAAAGTTGGTTCAACCTTGACTGTTGCTGAGCCAAGCACCGCTGCACCAGCAATGGAAGAAGAAACAACAACTGAATAAAGGAAGCTAAAACACGCAAAAATCGAAGATTTTTGGTGTCCTGAAAATCAAAGATTTTCATGACTTCCTTAATTTTTTCTTTTGAAGGAATTGTGGGACAATAAAGAAGATGAAGTGTGGGAAAACTTAGGAACTTAACAATTCTCCAAGAAATATATTATGCTTTGTTCTCCTAATCTTCAGCTTAACAGAGCCTTCTTTTTTATCACAATTAGGCACGGAAATAAGCCTGTCACGGGCTACAGCCAGCATTTCTCCCGGCAACCTTCCAGGCAGGACTATCTTAGCCTCTATAACCTCGCCTTTTTTGAAGGGCTTGGGGTATTCCCTGCAATCCTTAATCTTGAAGTCTTTAGCTTCAAAAAGCAGCTTTAAGCCGTGTTTTTTCTCCAAATCCTTCATCTTCTCAAAGAAAACGTCTAAATCCATTGGTTTCATGGGATTTCGGCCGAATTTGTAAGGCAGGAAGTTCTGGATTCCTATAGCAGGCCCTGTCTTGCCAGCGCCTATGTCGCGAGCAAATTTAGCCAATTTGACAATCTCATCATCATTATAGCCTGGCAGCCATACAGGAGTCAAAATGAGGTCCATCCTCGTTGGAATATATTTAGCGATGTCCAAAACATGTTTTAAGGGGTACGGGCTTCCGTATAAGGTATTTGCAAGCTTCTGGTCAAGCGCATGCAGCGAAAGATTGACTCTAGTCAATCCAGCATCTGCAAGCTGATCAACCAGCTTTTTGCTCAAAAAAACGCCGTTTGTGTCTATAGAAATCATATTGACAGCTTTTATTTTCGCTATATCCCTTACCAGGGGAACAATATCCGCATATAAAAGAGGCTCTCCCTGCGAGTTGATATGTGCATCTATTCCATCAATATTCTTGAATTCAATCAATTTCTTCAATTCCTGCATAATATAGTCCTTCTCGACAACGAAATCAACTTTCCTTCTTGATTTTGGGCCTTCATCCACAGAGCAGAAAATACAGCCAAGGTTGCAGCTTGTTATGGGCTTGATCTCTATCAAATTTGTCCCTCTGTCAATAATGCCAAAATAATTGGTTCCAATTAGGGGTATTCCCGAATATTTATGGATATAATACGAACCCTTATTGGCTATTTTGTTTTTCAGCGATTTAAATGAGCTGGAAAGAAGCAGGGTAAATTTTCTTCTTGCCTTGCCCTCGTTAGCCTTGGAGAATATGATTTTTTTCCGTTCTATCCTGTATGGGCTTATTTTTTCAATCATTCCCTTGTCTACGTCTGTATAAAACAGGTTCATAAAGTATATCCTGACCTTTCCATCCCTTTCCTCAAATACCAAGTCCTCAAATTCAAGTTCTGCCATAGGTCCAGCAAAAAAAGGAAATTATATAAATATATCCCAATTTTGACAGCTTGGGTGTGGTATGGAAGCCAAAGAAATAAACATTACTTATGAAACCCTTTTTGAGATACTGAAGAGAGAGAGGGATACCGCTGACCTGCAGAAGCTTGACATTAACTTCTTTGACGATTTTGTGGACTATCTTAATGAAAAAAAGAAGCTGCTGGAGAAAGAAGACTCTTTGTTTTCATATGACGAGAAAAAAAAAGTAGAGAAGCAGATTGACAACGCAAGAAGAATAATCAAGGACATATACGAAAGAAGGGAAAAGAAGATAATGGGCATAGCGCTCATAAAAAGCAGGACCAAATCAGATGTTATGGACAAGTCCGCTTTTCTGGAGCATGAAAAAAAGCTTTTCAATGAGATTGTAAGGACTATGGACAGCTTCAGGAAGAGCATTATCCACAATGTAACCCTGGGAAAAAAGCCTTCAGAGACAAAAATTGAAAATAAAGAAATGGGAAGGGATGAAAGCGCTGGGAAAGATGCCAAGCAGGACAGCAGCACTGCAAAACTTGTAAGGTTTTTGCATTCCGTGCCTAAATTTGTCGGCAAGGAATTGGAAGAATACGGCCCTTTTGAAGAAGAGGACATTGCAAATCTGCCGTCGGAAATTGCAGATCTTCTCATAGGCAAAGGGAGAGTAAGGGAGAGTTGAAGAGATTAAAAGCCAATAGGCAGTCAGAAGTTAAAGGCGAATTGAAAAATTATAAAATACATCCAACATTAATTTAGTGCCGATAGAAACCTTTTTAAATTAACTTTAGATACCGTTTTCTCATGAAACTTCCCAAAACTGCGAATAGGTACTGCCCTTATTGCAAAATTCATACGCCGCACAGGATAGCTTTAAACAAAAAGAAGGGCGCAAGGACCATGACTTATGGCAGCAAGATAAGGGCAAGACGAAGAGGCTCTGCGAGAGGCCTGGGCAACATGGGAAGGTACAGCAAGCCAGCTATTACCAAGTTCAAGATGACCGGCAAGAAAATGAGCAAGAAGACTGATTTAAGGTATGAGTGCACCAAATGCAAGAAGCAGCACATGAAAAACAAAGGCTTCCGCGCAAAAAAGATAGAGTTCAAATAAAGTTTCATATTCCAATAATAAATAAGCGAAGCCGAGCGATATGCATGAAAGCGAGGCTTCGCAGTATATGTTGTTGCGAAGCAACCGAATGAAAAATAAAATAAACATAATTTAATCAAGAACTATAGTTGCGGAGCATAATAAATAATATTAAAAAATATTAAGTTTGATTTAAAAACAACAATTGGTGATGTTAATGAGGCAAATCAGGGAATCAACAAGCAAATTTGTAAAGATACGCTGCCCAAAGTGCAAGAATGAGCAGATAATGTTTGGCAAGGCATCCTCAAAAGTCTTGTGCCTAGTATGCGGCAAGACGCTGGCCGAGCCTGGCGGAGGAAAAAGCAGGGTAAAAGCAAGAATTTTGGAGGTTCTTGCGTAAGGTTTATTCTGAAAATGCTCTTAAAAAAGGAAGGGTTTCCGGAAGAAGATGAGTTAGTAATGTGCACTATAACAAAAGTGCAGTTTCATTCTGTTTTTGCGCAGCTTGATGAATATGATAAGAGCGGCATGATACATATTTCCGAGATAAGCCCGGGAAGAATAAGGAACATAAGGGATTTTGTTAAAGAGGGAAAAAAAGTTGTATGCAAGGTCCTGCGCGTAAATAAGGAAAAAGGCCATATAGATCTTTCTTTGAGAAGGGTGGCAGAAACTCAGAGAAGGAATAAGGTAGATGAATTAAAGCAGGAGCAGAAAGCGGAAAAAATAGTTGAATTTGCCGCAAAGGACATTAATGTTCCGCTAAAAAATCTGTTTGAGGACATAACAAGCAATATATCAAAAAAATACTCGTCCTTGAATGAGTTCTTCCAGGCGGTTGTTGCAGACAACAATGCCGTTAAGGATGCTGGCCTGGATGCAAAGGCTGCAAAAAAGCTTGAGGAAGCAATTAAGGCAAGAATAAAGGAGACAACAGTCAAAATTGAAGGGAAGCTAAAGCTGACAAGCTTTGCTCCCGATGGGGTGGATGTAATCAGGGAGGCATTGAAAAAAGCGGAAGAAGCGGCAAAAGGCAATATAACAATAAAATACCTGGGTGGAGGTTCCTATAATGTTGCCATTAATGCGAAAGACTATAAGGAAGCTGAGAAATTGCTTAAGGAAGCGACAGAGAAGGCAGTGGAGCACTTAAGGAAGAATGAAGGAAAAGGGGAATTTGTAAGGCTTGAGGCCTAAGATGAAAGGCATATTAAAATGCAGCAATTGCGGAAAATACACTATGAAGGAAACATGCAGCTGCGGCTCTAAAGCAATAACGCCTAAGCCAGGCAAATTCAGCCCGCAGGACAAATATGCCGAGTACAGGAGAAAAGCCAAGATTGATGATTTTAAAAAAAGGGAGTTAATATGAGCACATGGAAAATCGACCAGATAGGAAAAAAGCCAATCCTCAATAACCTTATATTTATAGAAGGGCTTCCCGGCATTGGAAATGTTGGAAAGGTAGCAGTTGATTTTCTTATCGACGAATTAGATGCAAAAAAGCTCTATGAAATAACATCCTACTCGTTTCCCCATTCTGTTTTTGTGAATGAGGACAATCTTGTGGAGCTGCCCATGATTGAGATTTTTTACAAAAAATTCAACGGCAAAAGGCCTGATTTGCTGTTAATGGGAGGTGATGTGCAGCCTACTGACGAAGTAAGCAGCTATGAGTTCTCGGATAAGGTCCTTGACATGATAGAGCAGTTCAAAGGCAAAGAAATCATTACTTTAGGAGGCATAGGGCTTGCAGAAGTCCCAAAAAAGCCGAAAGTATACTGCACGGGAAATTCAAAAAAGATAATAGACAAATACAAAATGGACATGGTTGACAGCAAGCTTTACGGCGTTGTAGGGCCCATTGTAGGCGTTTCAGGATTATTGATGGGCCTGGCAAAAAGAAGGAAGATAGATGCCATCTCGTTCCTTGCAGAGACCTATGGTCATCCAATGTACCTTGGCATCAAGGGCTCAAGGGAGATCCTCAAGGTCCTTGACAAAAAGCTGAACCTTAAAATAGACATGAACAGGCTTGACAAGGAAATAAAGGAAATAGAAGGGGACATAATCAAGAGGACTGAGCAGTTAAGCGAGGTTTCAAAGCAGGCTGCAATTAAAAAGCTTAGGAGCAAGTTCGGTGGGGAAGTTGATTATATAGGTTAAGCTCGCATTCCAAAATATTTATAAACGCATTCCAGACTTTTAACAAGGGGTGGTATTTTGCCTAAGATAAAAAAGATAACAGCAAGGGAAGTTCTTGATTCCAGGGGAAATCCTACTGTAGAGGCAGATGTTCTAACGGAAAAGTTTGTTGCAAGCTCTATTGTTCCTTCCGGCGCATCAACGGGAAAGCATGAGGCATTAGAGCTTAGGGATAACGATAAAAAAAGGTATGATAGAAAGGGCGTCTTGAAAGCTGTGGACAATATCAACAAAATTATTTCTAAAAAACTGGTTGGCTTGGATTGCAGAAATCAAAAGCAGATTGACGAATTGATGATAAGCTTGGATGGAACAGAAAACAAATCAAAATTAGGCGCAAATGCCATGCTTGCTGTTTCCATGGCTGTGTGCAAGGCAGGAGCATTGCATAATAATGCGGATTTATTTGAATATATCAGAAGAATTTCAGGCTCAAAAGAGATTTCTTTGCCAATACCGCAGCTGAACATCATTAATGGCGGAAAGCATGCCGGAATGGAAAATGACATCCAGGAGCATATGATAATGCCATTTAATTTCAAAAATTTTAAGGATGCTTTAAGGGCAGGTGTCGAGGTTTATCACGAGCTAAAAAGCCTTTTGAAGCAAAGATACGGCGCCCAAGGCACCTTGCTTGCCGATGAGGGCGGATTTGCTCCAAAGGCAAATAACATTCATGACAGGCTGGATTTGATAAGCAACGCAATAAGAAACGCCGGCTATGAAAAGAAAATCAAGCTGGCCCTGGACTGTGCTGCTTCTGAATTTTACTATGATGGCTATTATAAAGTTGGCAATGAAAAATATAATTTCCGGCAATTAATTGATTTCTATAGAAAGCTCGTCGAGAAATATGAAATAATATCGATTGAAGACGGCATGGCGGAAGATGACTGGCAGGGATGGCAGCAATTAACTAAAGAGTTAGGAAGCAGAATACAATTGGTCGGAGATGATTTATTAGTCACAAATACAGATAGGATTAAAAAAGCAATAAAAGAAAGCTCCTGCAATTCATTATTGCTGAAAGTCAACCAGATAGGCACTGTAACAGAAGCGATTGAAGCCGCAAACTTGGCTTTTAAAAACCGCTGGAAAGTAGTTGTAAGCCATAGGAGCGGTGAAACAGAAGATTCCTTTATTGCAGACCTTGTTGTCGGCTTAAATGCTGGCCAAAGCAAGTTTGGAGCTCCAGCAAGATCAGAAAGAACTGCAAAATACAACAGGCTTTTAAGGATAGAGGAGATACTCGAAAATCAAAGATTTTCGGTACCCCGAAAATCCAAGGGGTTTTCTAGGGTTTTGGGAAAGAAAGCAAAGCTTGCGAAATTCTAAGATGATGAAGCTAGTACTTTTAAGGCATGGAGAAAGCGTCTGGAACAAGGAAAATAGGTTTACAGGCTGGACTGATGTTGGTCTTACGGAAAAAGGAGTGGAAGAAGCAAAGGAAGCAGCCAAGGTATTGAAAAAAGAAGGCTATGATTTTGATGTTGTTTTTACCAACGTATTAAAAAGGGCAACCAAGACAACAGAGATAGTTCTTAAGGAAATGGGGCTTAAAATTCCCGTCCATAAAGCCTGGCAATTAAATGAGAGGCATTACGGGGCCTTGCAGGGCCTTAACAAGTCTGAAATGGCAGCTAAGTATGGTGAGGAGCAGGTGCTTAAATGGAGAAGAAACTATGACATAAGGCCGCCGGCATTGGCAAAGGACGATAAAAGATACCCCGGCAAGGACCCGATGTATGAAGGTTTAGATAAAAAAGATATCCCTTTGACAGAGAGCCTTAAGGATTGCGTTGCCAGAGTTAAGCCGTATTGGGAGAATTCTATCATACCCAAACTTAAAGCAGAAAAAAAGGTTTTGGTTTCTGCATCTGGAAACAGCTTAAGGGCTTTGGTAAAAATAATTGATAATATTTCCGACGAGGAAATCGTGCATTTTAACATTCCAACCGGAATCCCATTAGTTTACGAACTTGACAAAAATTTCAGAGCTATAAAGCATTACTTCTTAGGCAATCCCGAAGAGATAAAAAGGAGAATGGAAGCTGTAGCTGCACAGGGCAGGGCAAAAAAATAGCAGCTTTTTGTATCTATTTTGCTTTCTTTAAATTATCTCTATAAAAACCAATTTCTTCTTCATTTAGGTTTGAAATAAAATTATCAAACTCAGAAATAAACGTTTTTGCTTCTTGAAGCATCCTTTCTACCTCCTCTTCCTTGCCTACTTTCATGTAATATTGCGCATCAATTCTTTTGTTTTTATGCTCATTTATTATTTTTGTTTTTTCTTCTCCAAGGAGATGTGTTGCTGCTAAGATGGAACAAAAATGATTTTCACATTTTATGCCTATCCTCTGAAGGAAAGAGTACAATGCATAATATTCCGCGTAATAAATTACAACTGTAGCCCAAAGCAGGTCACCATCTTTAAAATTCTTTTCAGCTCTTTTTAATGAAGACTTGCTTTCTTTAAGATAAGATTTTGCCAGTCTTTCATTAGATTCAAATATCCTTAGGCCATCTTTTAACTTAAAGCACCATCTTATTTTATTTTGCATTTTTCCTCCACATAGCATTAACATAAAAGGAATGGTTATTCAGGACTATATGATTTTCCGCAACCTCCTTAAGCAAGGTGTTATCGTCTTCGGATAAAAATTGGTCGTATGTCAAATCTATTTTATGTATCTTATAGGGGAGCAAATGAGACGGAATATCAAAGTTTCCATCAAGTTTTGATATGGCTAGAATATCTAAGTCTGAACCTGCTTTTGCAGCAAATTTGGCAAAACTGCCAAACACTATTAAAGGCATATTTGACTCCAATCCCTTAATAAATGTCTTGGATAGAGGATACTTACCCAAAAATAACAGGGTTTTATAAATCTCGGATTGCAGCAAATAAAATTTTGTTTCTATATTGTCTAGGTTTAGCCCAAAGTATTTGTTCTTCCCCCTTATAGTACCCCTTAATATCTTGCTTTTTTCAAGTTCTGATAACAAATTTTGTGTTGTTTTTAGAGGTATTTTAGTTAATTCGCTTATTTCCCTAAGATAAAACTGATTAGTATAACTCCCAAGATAAAGCGTCAAAAGTGCCAGTCTTTTGTTCCTTTTTTGATACATATGTATATATTTTGATACAATTGTATATAAACTTTTCGGTTTTTAGCAAGTTATTTCTCCAAAGCCAAAGCAGCCGCTCCCAAAATGCCTGCATCTTTTAAATTTGATTTTGCAATGGGGCATGGCTTTGCGAAATATCTTTTTCTTATTGTCTCATCCATGCTTTTTGAGAAAAATTTCCATGAGTTAGATATTTTGCCCCCAACAACAATAATGTCAGGGTCAAAAGCGTATAATAAATTTGCCAGTTCTGCACCCAGATAATTTCCCATTTTTTCAAAAGCCTTTTTCGCTTTTTTATCCCCTTTCATGGCAAGCTGATATATAGAATAAGGATTATTTTTACCGTCATAAAGCCTTGTTATGCCTCTTGCTGCGGCATATTCCTCTATGTCCCCGTCATTGCCGCTTCTTGCTTTAATCCCGTCAAACTTTATCGTCATATGGCCTAATTCAGCAGCATTGCTCCTTCCGTGGAATATTCTTTTGTTGGTTACAAAACCTCCCCCAAGCCCTGTTCCGAGCGTAATGCCAATGATATTTTCATATTTTTTTCCAGAACCAAAAACTGCCTCTCCCAAGGCAAAGCAATTAGCATCATTATCCAAATAGGTTTTTATCTTAAATTTATTTTGAATAATGTTTTTTAATGATATATTTCGAAATGGCAAATTTACCGGATTGATTATTATGCCTTTCTTATAATCCATAGGCCCGGGGCTTCCGATGCCTATTCCAGCAATTTTGCCTGATTTTACTTCATTTACTGCTGATATTATGTTCTTTATTACCCTTTTTGCGCCTTTTTTTGCTTCCGTCGGCATTTCATATTTTTTTATTATTTTTCCTGTTGATGAGACTAATCCCGTTTTTATGCTTGTGCCGCCCAAATCAATTCCTATTATGTTTGCCATTTTTGCAATGCCTTGTATAATATATTCTTTTAATTCATTTATAAGCTAATTGGTTTTTATAGCTTTTTGTTTTTCACAATCTTTAAAAATCAGCAGAAATTATTTCAGGTTATGGACTTAAAAACGATAAAAAATAAGATACCAAAAGAGCTGTATAATATCCTTGAAAAAGAAATCAAGGCATTAAGGCCTGCCCAGACAAAAGCCGTGGAAAAAGGCCTTCTGGAAGGAAAAAATCTCCTTGTATGCACTCCTACAGCATCGGGAAAGACCTTGATAGCGGAATTAGCAGCATTAAAGTCCATTTTGGAAGGCAGTGGAAAAGCCATATATATAGTCCCGTTAAAGGCGCTTGCATCCGAAAAATTCAGGGATTTTAAGCAAAGATACGGCCATTTGATTAAAGTTGCTTTGTCAATTGGGGATATAGATTCTGCAGATTCCTATCTGGTTGATTACGACCTTATCATTACAACATCAGAGAAATTAGATAGTTTAATAAGGCATCATGCTCCATGGCTAAGCCTGATATCAACAATAATTATAGACGAGATTCATTTATTAAATGACCCGGGAAGGGGCCCTACATTGGAAATATTAATCACAATATTAAGGCAATTACTGAAAAAATCCCAAATCATAGGATTGTCAGCCACAATTGGGAATCCTGAAGAATTGGCAGAATGGCTAAAAGCAGAGCTGGTAATTGATGATTGGAGACCGGTAAAGCTGCAAAAAGGGATTTATTTGAATGGGGAGATTGAGTTTGAATAATTAAAGCCCCAGCCCCTCAACAACAAGCCTAGGCTCAAATTCCTTTAAGTACGAATGCTTTTGCCATTAAATACAAAAGTTTTAAAAACACCTTAATAATAGTATAGACTATGGAAAAGAAATACTTTATGGATATTGTGATTAATAAGGAAAAATTAAGCGATGGAAGTTCTGTTTTTGTAGCTCATTGCCTTACTTTGGGCATTGCCAGCCAAGGCAATGATATGGACGAGGCTATGAAAAATATTAAAGAGGCCATTGAATTATACCTAGAAGAGCAACCAGAAAAATATGATATATTAAGCAACGAGCCCCCTTTATTTTCTGTTGTTGAGGTGACTAAGGGTGCCAAAGCTGCCAGTGTTATCAGGTAAAGACATTATCAAAGTTCTTTCTAAAATAGGCTTTGAGCATGTGAGAACAAAAGGAAGCCATGCAATTTTAAATAAGCAAACAGAAAAAGGCAAGGTAACTGTGCCAGTTCCGTTGCATAAAGAGCTTGCAAAAGGGACATTAAAAAGTATAATGAAGCAAGCAGGATTAAGTTTAGAGGATCTTCTTAAATTATTATAACTAAAGCCCCAAGCTCTCAACAATAATCCTGGGCTCAAATTCCTTTAAATCCTTATATTCCTGGCCAACGCCCAAATACATTATCGGTTTTTTTGTTATGTAGCTTACAGAAATTGCTGCCCCTCCTTTCTCGTCGACATCGGCTTTTGCCAATATTAAGCCGTCTATCCCTACAGCATCATTAAAGCTCTGGGCTTGCTCCACGCAGTCATTGCCGGTTATTGATTCCCCGACAAATACCTTTAAATCAGGCTTTGCAACTCTCATTATCTTCTTCATCTCTTCCATCAGGTTCTGCTGTGAATGCAGTCTTCCGGCTGTATCTATCAAAACAGCATCAGCATTCTTGGCTTTTGCATGCTTTATTGCATCGAAAGCTACAGCTGCTGGATCAGAGCCGTAATCATGCCTTATCATCTTCACCCCTAATTTGTCTGCATGCTGCTGCAATTGCTCAATTGAAGCTGCCCTGAAAGTATCGGAAGCTGCGAGGACAACAGAAAGCTTGTTCTGCTTCAGCATGTTTGCGACTTTTGCTATGCTCGTTGTCTTTCCAGAGCCGTTAATGCCAAAGAATGCAATAACAAACGGCTTTTCGCCTTTATTCTTGATACTTTTTATCAAATTTATTTTATCCACGTTGAATAAATCTTCTATGGAGCTTCTTAATGACTCTTTTATTATCTCTTCAACCCTTGTCCTTTTGATGGGCTTCTCAACTAGATTTTTGGACAAGTCATTTTTTATTTTATCTATCACTTCCATAGCAACATTATTTTCCATCAGTATCAGCTCAAGCTCGGAAAACAAACTCTCAAACTTCTCCCGGCTTATTTTTGTGGTTGTTATTTTTTCCGTTATTCTGCTAAAAAAGCCCTTCTTCTTCTCCAATGCCTGCTCTTTAATTTCCTCTTTTATTCCTGCCTGAGGAGCTTGCTCTTCAATAGCAACTTTTTTTACGTACTCTAATTCCCTTAGCTCTTCCTCAAGTATATTATCTTCTGCATGTTCTTCTTCAGCAGCTTTCTCTTCGCTTATTTTTTCTTTTATTGGCTCTGTTTTTTCTTTAATTTCCTTTGTTTTTTGAGTTTCCTTTTGAATTATTTTTTCCGTTTCTATTGGCTTTTCCTTGATTATTGGCTTTGTTTTTTCTTCAGTTTCTACCGTTTTTTCCTTTTTTATTTGCTCTATTGCTGGCTCTATTGGCTTTTCTTTTATTGGCTCCTCTGCCAGCTTTTCTTCTCCTATCTTCCTAGAAATCTTTGAGATAGCTCCTTTTAGCTTTTCTTTTAAAAATTTGAACATCTAAGACACCTATTTGTCCTGCAATGAAGAAGCAATCTTGTTCAGCTCTTCCTCAAGCTCAGCTGCTTTTGCAGTGCTTATCCCAAGCTCCTGTGAAAGGTTTTCCTGCAGCTTTTTAATCTCGTTAACCTGGTCCTCTATGATATTTTTAGTGGAAGCCGGACTCTTGCTCAATGCAATATTTGAGCCTACATTGACGATAAACTTGTCGCTTTCCTTTAGGCTTGCCTTTGCATAAATTCCAGCGCTTAACGGAACAAGTATCTCTGCACCGGGCTTTATCTTCTCCATGTCATCCAGGCTTTGCTTTGTGGCCATAAGCTCTAAAAGATGGTTCTCTAAAGCAACGCTTTGCTTCTCAAGCTGCTGTATTGTGTTGCTTAGCACCTGGAATTCAATATAAATCTCCTGAAACCTTTTCTCTTTGTCTTTCATTTTAGCCTGTTTTTTATTTTGGCATAAAGCTTCTCATAAACTACCCCCATCGAGGTGCCTTCATGCTGCCTCTTTATGGTTTCTGCCAGAAGCGGGGCAATAGAAATAACGCTTATTTTCTTGATTTTCTTTTCTTTTGGCAGCTCTATAGTGTTTGTGGTTATTATCTCCTTTATGACTGAGTGTTGCAGCCTTTCAACTGCAGGTTCCGACAGCACAGGATGCGTTGCAAGCACGTAAACATCCTTTGCGCCATGCTTTTCCAATGTGGAAGCTGCTTTTGTTATTGTTCCTGCTGTGTCTATCATATCATCAACTAAAACAGCAGTTTTATCCTTAATGTCCCCAATAACATGCTCGACTGCTGCCACACCATGCTCTGGCCTTCTCTTGTCTATGATAGCTATTGGCGCATGCAGCACATTCGCCAATGCCCTTGTCCTTGCTACACCGCCAACATCAGGGCTTACAAAAACTATGTTTTTGAGCTTTTTATTCAATATATTCTCTGCATATAAAGGTATTAAATCCAGATTGTCTGAAGGTATGTCAAAAAACCCCTGCAATTGGGGAACATGAAGGTCAAATGCCATTACAATATTAACGCCAGCTGTCTCTATCATCTTTGCTGCTAGCTTTGCGCTTATCGGCTCCCTGGATTTTGCCTTCCTGTCCTGCCTGCTATAGCCAAAATATGGTATTACCGCAGTTATCCTTGCGGGACTTGATCTTTTTAATGCATCAACTATGATTAAAAGTTCCATTAGGTTCGCATTTACATCAGGGCTTGTAGGCTGTATGATAAAAACATCGCAGCCCCTTACGCTTTCCAAAACTCTGGCATAAATCTCCCCATCGCTGAATCTATGTATCTCTATTGGAGTCAAAGGCATTTTTAGGTATTTTGACACTTCCATAGCCAGGCTTCTGTTCGCAGTCCCGCTTATCAGCTTGATATGCTCCATATTATGCTCCATATTCTAAAACCCCCTAAAACTGGCATTTAGAACAATGTTTTGCTTTAAAAAGTTTTGGTTTGGTATTCGTAGACTAAGCCTCACTATCCAATTCCTTATCAATTTCTTTCTTAGAAGCAAGCATTATCTCTATCTCTCCAAAATGCTCCTGCTGGTGCAAATCCACTTTCCTCTGGGTTGTCAGATGAAGCAAAGGAACAAATGTATACACTTTGTCTTCTTTTGCCTGGGAAGGCGTTATTTGGGAAAAAAGCACCTTGTTGCTGTTGTTCTTGTAAAAAAACGATTTTATCCTTCCATAGACATCCCTTATTACCTGCGTCATGTCTCTGGTTTTTTTGGGCGCTTCCAGGTTCATTGGAGGTATGGAATTTAAAACGCGCCTTCTTTTCACCTCCAGCGCTTTTTCCAGAGCCTCAACAAGATCATATATGGACACTTTCCTCTTCCTTGGCTGGGGTGTCCTTGGTATTAAGGGGTATTTTTCCCCTTCCCTTCTTTCAGGCAAAATTTCGTCAAAATCAAGCTCATCAGCCATCTCTTCTGTTTCTGTGAGCAGCCTGTCAAACTCGGATAAATCTTCATGAAGCAGCCTGCTAGACTTTATTTTGAGCAATATTGCTGCTGCCAGCAGCACTTTCCCCGATACCCTGAAATCAAGCTCTTTTAATTGCTTTATCCTCTCTATGTACTTCTTTGTAAGCAAACTTACATTAATGTCCCATGGGTCCATCTGCTCTGTTTTGACAAGCTCATAAACCAGCCTCTGCCACGTAACCTCATCTTCATCATGTATTATCTTGAAGATTCGTTCGTGCGCTTCCATAAGCAATCTATCGTGATGCTGCTATTTAAATTTAATGAATAATCAGGCTCTGTAGAAAATGTAGGTTAGCAGCCTTAAGGTCGAATTTAATTTAAATGTACATCAAGCTGACAAGGGGGATGTCCCTTACGGGGAATGTCAGCAATCAAAATACACATAAAAAATTCGAAGCTGCTAACCCGAGCGAAGCGAGATTTTCTACAGAGCCGAATAATCAGCAGACAGAAATTATTGCTTAATCAATTATAAATAATACCGTTTTTTATTATTTCTTCTTAACCGCAAACATAGCATGATCCTTTTGGTATGGCTCTAAAGTCCTGTAGTCAACAATTGTAACCTCATTTTCCAATTGCTCCCTTACCTCATTGAAAATCTGCTTTGGCTTTCGGGTAACGTCAATGCTTCTTGCCTTTACAGCCAACAATGCATAGCCGTCTTTTTTCAGGAATGCGCTTATGTTTTTCAGGAATATATCCACCTGGTTTTTTTGCGCAATATCCTGGTAAATAACATCAACAATGCTTATCCTTTCCATCAATTCATTAATGTGGTTTGCGCTTTCCAGGATCGGGGCTGTATTTTTCCTTGCTTCCAGGTTAAAAATCAAGTCGCGCATGACTCTTGGGGCCAAATCAACAGCAAATACAAAGCCATCCTTGCCGACAATATCAGAAACATGGCTTACTGTAGTGCCTGTAGAGCTTCCAAGGTACAAAACAAAATCATTTTTCCTGATGAAGATATTTTGGCACTTATTCGCTATTAAAGCTGCTAATTTGCTGCTGTAGGGGTCCCATTCCCGGTATTCAATATTATTTTGCGTAACTAAGGGCTCTTCATAAACTTTTTTTCCGGGAGTTAAGTTTACTGTAAATAGCTTATTTCTCGCTTTATCCTCGTAAACCTCAAATATTTTTGATTTTGATATCATTTTCAATCAAATTCCTATACTCTAATTTTCACAATTATTTGTTATCTCATTATTTTATTGCAAATTTAATCTTTTAAGGCATTGAAATAAAAATGATATTTATCCTGCGTTTTTGCTATAATCCTTTTTAAAGGCAAAAACGCCGGGTTATATTTCATTTTTTATTTTATTGAATTTTGATTTGTTTTGTCAATAATTATTATTGTCAATTTTGTTTATTGGAATTGTTTTTTCATTGGCTTAGTATTCTATCTTAAACTTTTCAATTAATTCCTTCTTTAATTTGTCTCCGATAAACTTGCCTTTGAAATAATCAACCCTTGCTGCAATGCTTGCCTTGTCGGCTAATGCCCTTGCCACTTTGCCATACATCTCTCTTTTTGATTTTTGAATTAGCTGATGCTCATGTATGAGCCCAAATTTTGGGGGCCTGTTCTTTTTGTTTCTCATGTGCCTGAACAATGCCTTTTCCGCGCCTAAAACCTGCAGTGTGGAAGCTGGCATCTCTGCAAGCCTCTTTAAGGAGCCGGTATGCTCTATGAGCTTTGCAGCCATAGCAACTCCAAGAATAGCGGCTAAATTAGGGCAGGTTTCCTTTTCCAGCTCCTTAAGATAATTTTCATAATGGGCCCTTAGCGCATAGAGGCTGTTTATTTGCGCTGCGAGGGATAATATTGCAGAAATGTCCTTTTCCTTTAAATCAGAGCCAATGGAATCCTTTTCGTCAATATCAAACTCATCTAATAACTGCTTTTTTGACTTTTTTGCTATCAATGAGGAAAATTTCTCATGGTCCCTTATCTTATCGGAAGCCTCAGGGTTATAGAGGGAGTACCATTCCCTTAGCCTTTTTGTCAGTAGATTAAGGGTTTTGTCAATTTCCCCGATAGCGCCTGCTGCCTGGACTATAAATAAATCATTATTCACAGACTCCTTTATTGAGTTTTTAGTCAGCTCAAGATTTTTTTTAAGGAATCCAGGAAAGTATTTCCTGTTTTTGAAGAACAGCAATATGTTGTGAAGGTCATTGTCTTCCGGCTTTGCAAGGTTTCCATGCTTTTGCCTTAGCTTATCCTCATATATTCCCTTTTCTTTAAACTGCCCAATATCCTTGAAAAGTATTTCTTCTACTGCCTTATAGTTTTCTGTAAAGACATAGCTTCCCAAGATGTTGGTAAAGATGAATTTTGATGGCATGGGAAATGGTAGATATGGCTAATTTTTAAAGGTTTGTTTGTAAATAAGCACAGCGAAAAATTCAAGTTTTAGGTCAGGAAAGCCTATGGTAAGTGCAGTCAACACACGTGGAGATTTCCGTGCTAATTGACTGCATCCATCAAAAAGTTTTTATATAGGCTTATTTTTTTAAGAATATGGCAAGAGATTATGTTGTAGAATATGGATTGTTATTACAAGAAACGCTTAGAGGAGCAAAAGTAAGAGCATTTTTTCTAGGATACGGTTCAGAAAGATTAGATAGTTATCTTAATAGACGAAAACAAAAAATTTGGGTATTTCGGAATGAAGCTTATTTACAAGGACGAGAAATCCATACAAGCGAAAATGTTAAGTTGAATTCTGAATTATCGGGTTTAGAAGTTAAAGTTATGAGGGTCAAGCTCTAGTTTGCTTAGTTCTTCTTGCGCGAAGCGCGAGGTATATGTTGGGGCTTTCCATTAAAAACCCAAAATTGCGACCAATCGTTTTTATGCACGCCCTAAAGAGATGAATGTCAATTCGCGATAATGCCAATAATAAAAACAGAATAGAATTAAAAACAACAAAAAACCAATGATATAAACTGATAATAAGCAAAATTATAAAACTGATAATAAATCAAATAAAAAATAATAAACAAGGATAAAACAAATAATTTTAAATAAAATAAAAGATTAGCATTTATTATGGCTTTAATATATATAACGTGCAAAGACGAAAAGGAAGCAGTAAAAATTTCAAAACATTTGTTAAAAAAAAGGCTTATTGCCTGCTCCAATATGCATCCCATAAGGAGCATGTACTGGTGGAAGGGAAAAATTCAGGATGAAAAAGAAGTTACTATCATAGCAAAAACAACAGAAAAAAATTATGATAAAATTAAGGAGGAGGTTTCTAAGATCCATAGCTATGATGTCCCTTGCATCCTCAAGATTGATGCGGAAGCGAACGAAAGCTATGAGCAATGGGTTAACAAGGAAGTAAATCAATAATAAACTATATAAATACCAAATAAAATAAATCCTGCATGGCTTTCCGCATAGTAAAAGATGTAAAGGACATAAACAGGCTGAGGGAGATTCTTACAGTCCTGTTTGAGGAAGGCTTTGATTTTATACTGGAAAAAACGAAGCTTAAGCATAAAATACCTCTGACAAAAAGAGTCAAAGCCAGGATTGAAAAAAAGAAAAAGCATACTATTGAAAAAAGGCTTAGGCTCACACTTGAAAGGCTCGGTCCTACTTTCATCAAGTTCGGGCAATTGCTAAGCGTAAGGCCTGATTTAATACCCAAAAGCTACATAAAAGAGCTGGAAATGCTACAGGACAAGGTGCCTGCCTTTTCTTATTCTCTGGTTAGGGAGCAGATAAAGAAAGAGCTTGGAAAGGAAATAGAGGATATTTTCTCAGGCTTTGACAAAAAGCCTATTGCATCTGCATCGATAAGCCAGGTGCATAAGGCAGTTTTAAAGGACGGAAGCAAAGTAGCGGTAAAGGTGCAAAGGCCCCATGTCAAGGAGATAATGGAAACTGATATTGACATCATGTTTTATGTTGCAAGGCTGCTGGAAAAGCATATGCCTAACATAAGGAAATTCAGCCCTGTAGGAGTCGTAGAGGAGTTCTCCAAGTGGACAGAAAAAGAGCTTGACTTCAAGAGGGAAGCTTTCAATGCGAAGAGGTTTGCAAGAAACTTTGCCAATAGCAAGACGGTAAAAATACCAATGATTTATGATAACTTTACTACTGAAAGAATCCTGGTGATGGAATTTATAGAGGGCGTAGAGCTGCACAACATCAAGCAGATAAGGAAGGAAAAGATAGACTTAATGCCCCTGATAAACATCGGCTTTGAAGCTATTTTAACGCAGGTTTTCGTGCATGGGTTCTTCCATGCCGACCCCCACCCGGGAAATATCATAATAATAAAGGACAGGAAAATAGCGTTTGTTGACTTTGGGATTGTAGGCCATTTTGATGAAAATCTAAAAAACAAGTCCATAGATCTGTTTTATGGTGTAATTGGCAACGAACCCGGAAAAGTGGTTGATACTTTGGTTGAATTAAGCAGAGCTGAGATAGAGAATAAGTACGAGCTGCAGGATGATGTAGGAGAGATTCTGGATTCTTTGCAGAGTTCTGACATAAGCAGGATAAAAGTAAGCTATGCTCTGGAAGAGGTAATGGATTTGGCTTTAAGCTATGGCTTAAAGATGCCTGCGCCTTTTGTCCTGTTTGGAAAGACCATAATCACATTAGAAGGCATAGCCCTGGAATATAATCCTGATTTCAGTTTGATTGAGAGCTCAAGGCCTTTCATTGAGAAGCTAATGAGGCAAAGATATAATCCTGTTGCAGTGTTCAATAGTTTCATGAAGAATATGCTGAAGTTCAGGAAGTTTGCTGATGAATTCCCTGATCAGGCATCAAATGCATTAAAAAGGATAGAGAGGGGAAGCATAAAGGTAAATATTGAGGATACCAACATAAAAGAGCTTTCAATGGAAATTGACAGGTCTGGAAACAGGGTTGCTTACAGCATGCTTATAGCTGCGCTGCTTATTGTAGGAGCTTTAACCATAAATTACGGAAGCCCTGCATTACTGAATTTGCCCCCTATCCCTTTATTCAGCTTCATAGTGGCATTAATCCTGTCATTTGTTTTGCTGTTCTCTATTTTAAGGGAAAAAGAAATAATAAGGTGATGCAGATGAGAGACATAGTAAAGAAAAGCTTTTTGCTTGGCCTGGGGGCTGCAAGCATTGCTAAAAAGAAAGCGGAAAAAGCCGTAATGGAGCTTGTCAAAAAAAAGGCAATTTCCAAAAAAGACGGGCAGCAAATGCTTAATACAATAAGGAAGCATGCTGCCGATGAAAGCAGAAGAATAGCAAGGTTTGCGGAGCAGGAAGCAGGCAGGATAGCTAAACAGCTTGGAGTTGCTTCAAAAAGCAAAGCCCAGAAAGCAAAAAAGATGCTAAGGGCAATGGACAGGCAGCTTACAGCAGAAGGGAAAAGAACCTTAAAGAAAATAATTAAGGAATTGGAATAAAATGCCTTTTGCAGTAACGCATGTAATTTCAACAATAATTTTAGTTGATTTATATAGGGATTATGTTGCAAAGCACAAGAAGTATTTCACGCTGCATACCGTCTTTATAGCTGGATTTGCAGGCTTATTGCCCGATATAGACGTGCCATTAAACTGGCTGCTTAATCTTATTGGCGCTGAATTAATACACAGGACAATAACCCACACAACCTTGTTTGGATTAGTTTTTTTAATACCTGCATTTATTTTATGGCACAATAAAAAGCATAAGGTTGCGATGTATTTTTTTGTGACTACATTCGGGATTTTATTGCACTTATTGTTGGATTATGCTTTTGTTGCAGATGCTGCAGGAGGAATAATGTTTTTTTATCCTTTTTCTACAGCAACTTACGGCCTCAACTTATTGCAGAATGTGAGTGCTGGTATGTTCGCTGCAATGGACGCAATAATCCTGATGCTGTGGCTGTGGCACGAGGAGATGAAGCATAAGATAAGCGATTTTATCTAGAAAAGCTTTAAAAAGGATATTCGCTTTTATATACTAAAAAGTGGTGGTTTTTGTAGTTTTTCGCCGCATGAGGCATTTTAAATGAAAAAACCACTGTTATTTTTAATAAGCTGTACTTTGTTTTTGTTATTCTCCACAATATCTGTTACTGCACTTTTTGGGAGGGTTGCCTATAATCAGACATTTCATGATATTTGCTTTAAGATTAATGATGATTATTATCACTTCCTAATTGACCACACCCAGGCAGACAGCTGGCCTTGTGGTGGCATTGATATAACAGACGATTCCATAAGGCTAGAGTGTATAAGTGATTTTGACGGGGCGTTTCAACACCAGTATGCACCATGTAGGGTAAGTGGAGGTCAATCTTGCGGAAGGTTTAGCTTCTATTCAAACCAGGCCTATGGAGTACATACAAATTCTGAAGAGCCTAGCTGGGATCCCACAGGACTTTTTGATGGCACTACAACCATAGATGGATATCCTTACTCACAGTACCTTACAGAAAGCTTCCAACGGGCAAACAGCCCTGTTCCGCATAGATTTTATTCTGATGGCAATTCCTGTCCCTCAGCTATAATTCAATCCACTAGCCCCAACAACGATTCATTTACGCACCAAAGGGAGAATACAATAACGATCAACACGGATGCTGTTTCTGAATGCAGGTATTCAAATGATTCAGCTTCAAACTTCGCCAACATGATATATTTTCAGAGTACAAATTCAAATGCTCACACATTTAGCTTTAATGCAACAGAATTGATAAATTACAGCTTCTATGTAAAATGCAACACTACGCTTGGAGACGTGAATAATGAGCATTATATTTTTAGAATTAGAACTGAAAATTTTGCCCCAATAATTGTAAGATCAATCGGAACTTTAACTACTTTGGTAAACCAGACCTTCATTTATCACGTGTGGGCCTATGATCCGGATGGTGACAAAATAAACGTCTCTGATGATACTGATTTATTTGACATAGATAGCACCACCGGGTTTATAAACTTCATACCTTTAACAAATGGTACATACAAAATAAATATCAGCGTAAAAGATGACAACACCATAAAATCGTTGAGTTCGTATGAAATTATGATGTTGGTTGTTCTTAATGAAAATGATACTATTGCCCCCAATATATCAATTATAAGCCCTCTGAACGGCTCGACAGTAACTACAAACTTCACATGGATTAACGCAACCACGAATGAAAGCGCGACATGCAGTTACAAGCTTGAATACGAATGCAGCGACTGCGAGCCTGCTTTTACACAGATGAATAATACAGGAGGGGCTATACATAAGCATTATATCGATAATCTGGAAAATAAAAGCTATAATCTCACTGTAAGTTGCAAGGATGTGGCATTGAACAAAAAAAATGTTACAATATCTTTTAATGTTGCCTTTCCTCAGCCTGCCTCTAGTGAAGGCGGTGGAGGCGGTGGAGGTGGTATAGCAAACATATCAAACCCCTACAACCTGACAATAACTGTAAATTCGCCAACAAACAATTCAATAATCAATTCCATTTCCGTAGATTTAGACATTTCAACGGATAGATATGCTGTATGCAGATATAGTTTGGATTCCGGCATATTTAATTCTTTGGATAGAACAGTCGTGGTAACAAGTGACGCATGGAAAGTTGGAACCTCTACAAAAATATTGGAGATAAGCGAAGACCTTCTAATTGGAACAAACAGGGAAACTTTGAGAAACATCACAACCTTTATAGACGATTCAGAGCTAAATGCCTTGGCATCTGGCACAGTTTCAAACTCAAAAGGGGATGCTCCATATAACCAATACCTATATCTATTAGGGCCGGGAGCAGCAGCTCAAGTAAATACAGGTTATGTCATCTACACAGAAGATGACAATGACGTGACAGCAGATTTCCTGTACTTCAAATCAGGAACTGAAATAGCAAGATACCTTTTGGAATTTACAACCTCTCTTGAATCGGATGTTGATGACAATACTGGAACAGCAACAACAACAGGCCTTTACTTAACGGATTTTGAAGATGTTGATATAACTATGTTTGGCAAAACATATACAATCGTACAAGCGCAAAGAGTAAATTCAACTGGAAATAATGTCAAATTAATTTTGATTTCTGGAGCTATAAGAGACACACTAGTGGAAGGAAACACAAAAACATACACAACCGATGGAAAAGACTATGAAGTTACAGTAGACTACGTAGACTCGAACAGCGCTAAGTTCACAATAAACGGAGAAAGCACAAGAGATTTGCTTGATGGAGACACAGATAAAATATCAGATGGGACCACAATAGGTGTTTCAGAGATATTGTACCAAGATTATGCTGGCGGTATCCACACCGTAACATTCTTCTTGGGAGCACAGAAAGTGGAGTTAACAGATACGAACATAAGAGATGTTGCATCTTCCAATAACCTAAAAATTGATGATGAAACAATAGACGATGCGTATACCATCATAGAGGGAAGTGACAACAACAGCACATTTAAGATAGGCAGGATACACGTAAACATGACTGCAGACGATGACTTTTATGTGCCAGCAGGAGGCAAATTAAGCGAGAATCCTGATATGAGTGAGCCGCAAGTTCTGTTTACGCAAAATTGGGACATAGGGTATTGGGGCTTAACTGACGAACCAATAGAAACTATTGAAATCGCAACTAGCGGTCCTAGTAGATACATATTGAAGTTTAAAGATGGAGACGGAAGCGAAGCAAGCCTGCCTTTGGCAGAAGCTGTCGGGGCTTCAACACTAGAATTTGGAGAAAAAAACAGGGCATTAGTCAATAGAGAAAATCTGGTTATAACCAAAGATGATTATTTAATTCTCACAGACAGCAGCGAAGAAAGAGGAAAAAGAAAAACATACGCATTGCAGTATAAAGGCGCTGATAAGATCACTGCAGACAGCCACGTATTGAAATTTAAGGATTTGGGTAATGGAGAGACAATAGAACAGACTTATACAGACGCCAGCCCCTTAGCAACTTTAAAGTTAGGCGGTGCAGATTTCAAAGTCTATAAAGCGCCTGGAGCAAGTATTTCTGCTAATGATTTTGACATACAAGTTGATTTAGATGCGGATAGTATTTTAGAAACCTCAGGAGAGTTTATATCAATAACTACTTGGTATGGCGCAGAAATAAACATAACAAATGAAACTGCCAATAGGATAGACTTCGCTGTTAAAACACCAGATGATGATAGAGACAGCAATGCAGAAGATAATGTCGAGACTTTACAAGCCACAGATTTAACCGGTTATGTATATGTGAGTTCTGATTCTGTTAACATTCAAAGGACAGGAAATTTGAATTTCAGGACTCCAGGTGGGGAGACTAATGTAGCTTATGCTTATACAAGCTATGGGACGTTTATAACCCACAATATGCCATCAGATGAGCCAGCGACATTGGTAATTGAATACCCTGAAAGACAGAGAGAAGCGCTTGTTTATATTACAACACCCCAGCAAACAGAAAATACCTACAAAAAAACGTTAAATAACTTGGCAGAGGGGCAGCATACAATCCTGATAAACTGCACAGATTCGTTAGGAAAGCCATATACAGAATTTCTTGGCTTCGACACCGGAAAATTAATAAAAGACCAAAGTTTACAAATCACATTTAATAGCCCAATTAATAACTCGATTTTTTATGGCGATTATGTCAATTTGGATGTGTCTACGAACAAATCTGCGAATTGTTTGTATAGCCTTGATTATGGTACATACAACAACTTAACCAATCCCTTAATAATAAATGAAACTACCTTAGTCGATGTTAATGTTTCAATATTTGATGTACTAGTGGAGGGGGAGACTAAAACTTATTCAATAGGCAATTATGATTATGAAGTTACATTAAATTTTGTAAGTCCTACTGAAGCACAGTTCACAGTTAATGGTGAAACGATATCAAAGCTGGAAAATGGATTTATTGATTACCTTATAGATGGAACCATAATTGGGGTTGATGAGATTGTATATGAAGATTTTGCTGGAGGTTTGCACTACGCATATTTCTTTTTAGGGACGGAAATTAACAGTACAACAATACTTAACATTACAAATTTTAACACTATTCATTCGATAAACTTGACAAATTTGGATGAGGGTGAACATAATATTAAAGTCAAATGTAACGATATTGATGACAATTACAATAGTGATTTTTTAAATTTTAAATTTTTTAATAATATTTGCGTGACGAAATGGGAATGCTTAAATTTCTTGTGCGGTTCCGATGAAAGAAAAAGGTGCAACCAAGTTTTTGACTTGAATAACTGTTATTCTAAAACTAATCTAGAGAAAGATTTGTACAATGGTGATTATAAAGAGTTTGAAGAAGTGTGTGATTATAATAATGATCACCTATTTGGCAATTTTACAAATATTTCCCATAATCTTAATAACCTTAGCTTTGTAATAGAAAATGAAAGTATAAAAATATCAGAAGGAAACGAAACAATATTATTCTTTAATTTCAGTTTTATTAATTTTGAATTAAATTTTTTCAATATAACAATTCAAAAACAAAATAATCTTTCAACAAAAGGCTCAATTTTCATCTCCGGAATAGATCTAACCTCCCAGAATAAAACTAAAACAGTTTATATGGACAAAATAAGCGGCAATAGAGTGTGCATTAAAGACGAAGAAGTTCTTTCAATAAATCAAATAACGTCTGATTGTTCTAATTCAAGCGAAATTTCTTTGATATGTGATGGTGCAACAAGGAGTGATTACGCATGCACCGATTTAGGAAACAAATATAAAATAGAAGGATTAATACACTCAGGAGCAATAGAATATACTTTCAATCCTGCACCAGAACCATCCCCACCATCTGGAGGCGGAGGAGGTGGTGGCGGAGGCGGAGGAGGTGGTGGTGGAGGTTCTGGGCTGTCTTACACCTGCAACATGGACTGGAGCTGCTCAGACTGGTCTGCTTGCGAGGCAGGCTGGGAAACAAGGAAATGTGATTTTGTAAAAGTTGCGCAGCACACACAGAGTGAAGAGTGCCCATCAATAGATAGTGTACCTGCTATGGCAAGAAAATGCGAAGTAATTCAAGAGTTGGAAAAAGAGATTAAGGGGGCAGAGGAAAGTGTAAATGATACAGCCAAAACTGAAGAAAGTAAAAATCAAATAACAGGAATGGCTGTTTCTGAAGTTGAGGGAAAACCAAACTTATTGGTTGGTATAGTATCTTTGATTTTAATAGTAACTATGGGGATTTTCTTGTATTATCGCTTATTTTTCAGAAAGAAATAATAGTCATCAATTCTCAATCATAGTCCCATTAAATTTCCTATCATTCAGCAAATTCTCAAAATTTCTTAAATCTTTGCCTATAATTATCACTTTTATTCCTGACTTTTCGGCTTCTTTTGCCGCTATCGGGTCAAAAGGTGCGTTTAATCCGGCAATCCATTTGTCTCCTACCATCCTCCTATAGTGTTTCCAGCAGATATTTTTTATTTTTTTTGCATTTTTGTGCTTTTTAGGGTCTTTATCATAAACATAATCAACATTGCTCATATTGATTACTGTTTTTGCTTTAAGGTTCTTTGCCAACAAGACAGCATCATAGTCAGTTGACCATCCCGGCTTCCATCCGGAGGCTAATATTATTTTTTTATTGGAATCAATTTTTTTAGTCGGGTTTTGAATAATGTTCTTATCAGCAGAATTCCCGAAAACCTGCTTGACAACATTTGCGTTTATCATGGTTGCGTATATGCCCAGCCAGTCCAAATCGCGGCTTGTAATGTTCTTCTTCCTGGAAGCTGCCTTTTGGAATTGCCTTGCTATTGAGCCTCCGCCGCATACAACAACAAAACGGTAATTTTTTTTAATATATTTTTCAATGGTTTTCCTGAAATTTTTTAGAAAAGATACATCTATTTTGTCTGGAGCAATTAATGAGCCGCCTAATGAGAGGATTATTGTTTTTGGCATTGCTAGGATAAGCTTTATGTTTTTATATAAATGTTTCTACAGAAATATTGGAACTTCTGGCAGGTTTATACCTAGCTTACAATAACCTTTGCTCTGGGGCTGTATTGCACTGAAAAAAGAGTGTAGGTTCCAGGCTCTTCCATAGCAACCTCGCTAGTATTGCCTATCGCTATCAATGGGCCTTTTATGGTCTTTTTAGGACTATCACTCATAAGCATAAACATTACCCCTTCCCATTTAGCATTTTCGTTATGAATCAAGATCTTTTCCCCTGCTTCTATCTCGACCTCTTCTGGGTAAAACCCTTCCCTCCCAAAGAAGATTATCTCATTATCTTTTAGCTCTAACGGCTCGGTTTGCTCTGAACATACCTTCAGCACTTTTTCGGCATCAAGAATGAGACGTTCTCTCTCCCCATCCATTAATCCCTCAATAAACTTCCTATTTGCCTCTATTGTGCTGCCAATATAATAATAGAAACCCCAGTGCTCATTGGGATAGACTTCAACAACAAGCTCAGGGGTGCACCATATATTAATGTTGTAGCTTAAATCCAAATCCAAAAGCGAGTCTTTTTTGTCGTACATTACCAGATGTGTTTCTATAAAACTATCTTTTCCAAATATATTTATTTTTTCCAAGTTGTGGTCGTAATGGTATACTGCTTCCCTCCATTCTTGATTTGTAAGGCCATTATAATCTATCCAGTCTTTAGAGTCAATATTCCAGTTCTTTACCATCAGATCGTATCTTCTTTGCACAAAATCAGTAAAGTTCCGCTCATTTTCAATAAAGTTATATTCTTTTTTAATCTTAAGGATATTAAATCTGGCAGAACCCCTGACATCAAAGGTGTTTTCTATTCCTGTCATATTAACCCTTTCCACATCTTCAAAACTATATTTTTTTAATGGATAATAGCTTTCGTTGATGCCATCTTCAAGCTGAGAGATATTTATATACCTTGTTTCTTCAACTTCTTCTGTTCTGTCTTTTTCCTCCACTTCATTGTCCGCCAGCTCGATATTATCGCATATCGAATTCATGTTCTCATCTAAGCAACATTCTCCCCCTATTTCAATCATTGGAGGATTGCAACTGTTTACCTTGTTTTGCTGGCATCCTATTAAAACAATGAATACCAGTATGAAAAGCAGGCTTTTTCTCATTTTTCAACCTTCTCTCTTAAAGGTTTTGTCTCTTCCAGAAAATCAAAGTAGCCCATCCATTTAATGTCTTCAGCACGCTCATAAAATATTTTTAAATCATCATCTACTATCACCATCCAAACCCTGTAATAGGTATTTGGGACCATGCCATCATCAAATAATCTTATAATATCTGTATCCGCCATCTCAGCCACGAATTGCCCATTCTGCGGTTCAACTAGCGTGCTGGATTTAAGGCTCTGATATATATCCGATGATTTGTTTATTGGGTTTTCTGCCAGTGCTACAAGGCAATGCCCGGCATAGTCCTGCACAATCTTTCCTGGATCAAATGATCCGCAAATTATATACATGTAAGTGCCTTCAATCTCTTTTTCCTCGGTTGTTGGAGTTATTTCTTCTCTCGTATAATTTACCAGGCATTCGCCTACAAGATAATTGTACTCTGCCCTGAACAATAGGGAGAAGTCTTCACAGTCCCCTCCTTTGTCATCATATATCAGGCTAAGATTTTTCAGAAAATCACTTTTTCCGGTAGATATCTCATCTAGATAATACTTGAACTTGTTCTTAGCGTTGACTTCGTTTATGCATGACAAGTCAATTTCGCATGTATCTTTAGCTTTCATGCAACCTTTTAGCTCTTCTTTCATCCCGTCATAAATATCGAGATTTTCTAAGTTAATATTTTGTTTAAACCAATTAATAGAATCTTGGACTGTGTTTTCAAAATCATTCAATTTGTCCATTGTCTGGTCCATGCTAGTCTCTACCTCTTTCATTTTTTGGCTTATAGAAACAGATTCTTCCTTTACACCAATATTCTCCTCTTTTAATTTACTATTTTCTTTCTTTAACAACTCATAATTATTTTTTAATACCTTAAAATTCTCCTCAAGCTGTTTAGAGGAAGATTTTAGATTATTAAGGTCTTTTTTCAATCCTATATAAGAATAAGCGGATAATGCAATGGTTATAAGTAAAAGTATGGACAACACAGTTATAGTTATCTTATCCTTAGGCTTTACCATTAAGTATTCAATAATTAAAACAGTCTTTTAAATCTTTCTTATTATTTTCAACTAGACCACTTTAATGATATATATTTATATATACAAATATATATGAAATAACTTTGTTAAAATGCTCTTTTCAAACAGGCGCGAAGCAGGAAAAAAGCTTGCGGAAAGGCTTAAAAAATACAAGGGCAAAAAGGATGCGATAATACTGGGCATTCCAAGAGGGGGTATAGAAGCAGCTTTTGAAGCAGCAAAAGAATTAAGAGTTCCTTTAAGCGTCCTGGTAACTAAGAAAATAGGCTATCCTTCCGACCCTGAGTTTGCCATAGGCGCTGTAGGACCTGGAGGCCATTACAAAATAAGCGAGGGATACGCGGCAGAAGCAGGAAAAGATTACATAAAAAACGCTGTCAAGGAGCTTTCAAAAGAGATAGGAAGGAGATATAAAAAATATACCAAAGGAAAAATACCCGTGCTAAAAAACAAGATTGTAATACTGGTTGATGACGGCTTAGCCACAGGCTTTACAATGATGGCTGCAATTGAGTATGCAAAAAGCCAGAAGCCAAAGAAAGTCATAGCAGCGGTTCCTGTTGCAGCGCAAGACAGCTTTGAGAAAATCAGGAAATCAGCTGATGAAGCTGTTTGCCTGCATATGCCTGTGTTTTTCGGCTCTGTCGGCTCTTTCTACCAGGACTTTGCGCAGCTGGAAGACAAGGATGTAAAGAGATATCTTGAGGAAGCAGAGAAATTTTCAGGCTAGCTTCCAAGGCCAATAAAGCTGACGCCAATAATAATCAATATGACGCCCAGCCATTTCAATTTATTCATTCTTTCCCCTAAAAATTTAATTGACAATAAGCTGACCCATATATATGCCAGGGAAACAAGTGGGTATAAAATAGACAAGTCTCCGCCTTTTAGTGCAGGGATGAAAAGCATTGTTCCGATAGCATACAAAAAAACTCCCCCCATAAGATGGTAATTAGCCATCAATGATTTTATGCTGGAAAGCTTTTTAGCGGATGCTTTTTTTAATAAAATAGGCCCAAATGCGCCTACAAAAGTGGCCAAAACCACCAGCCCAACAGCCCAAAGCTCTGTTGCCATTACATTACCACCTGCCCTTCTGCCTTATTGCTGCCATAGCCTATCAAAATTATGCCTGACATTATTGTAAAAACACCTGCCCATTTGAAAAGATTCATCTCTTCATTTAGAAAATAAATTGACAAAAAGCTTACCCATATGTAGCTTGTTGCAATTATAGGATATAAAACAGATACTTCTCCTCCCCTAAAACTGAGGATAAGCAAAATGCCGCCAACAGCATACAGCAAGACTCCCATCAGCAAAGGCAGGTTTGTTATTATGCTTAATAGGTTAAACTCAAGCTGCTCTGCCCCAAATTTGTAGAACAATTGGGCTGTGGAAGTGAGCAATGTGCAAAAAAGCACCATTCCCATTGCCCAAACTTTAGTTGCCATTTTTCAAACCAAAATTATTTTTATTTGAATTTTTCCAATAATAATCAGTTTCTATCCTATGATGCATAACTATTTGCTATGGTTTATTTAATTTCACTTTTGATATCATTCTTGCATTGAAAAATATTTAATCATAGCCTGCGTTTTTGCCATCCTGCTTTGCTAAGGCAAAAACGCCGGTTATTATTTTTTTGTTTTTATTGGCATTGTTTTATTGATTTATTTGTAAACTATTGGATTTAATGCCTTAGTTGTGCACTTGTTTGCGAGCCTTATTGGCATTCCTTTTTTTATTGCAGCTTTGTTTTGATTATTTTTTGGATTATTCTTTCTGATTTTCATACTATTCTAATCCCTCAACAAAATCTCAATTACTCTTGCGAACACCGGCCTGGAAATAAATACCCCGATTGATGCGCCCAATATTGTTATGATTGCAAAGCCCTTTAATAATCCGGCTCCGGCAAATATCAGCGGTATTAAGGCAACAAAAACAGTAAAATAGGACGTCATTATAATTGAGAAAGCCCTCTTTATCCTTTCCTTCCAGTTTGCGGCAAATCTCTCCCCCCTTAAAGTCTCGTCGGTTATGACAATCTGGTGGTTTACCCCAGTGCCTACTGTTATTATAATTCCTGCCACTGCCGCCAAGTCAATATTCCATCCTATTAATGCCGCTACCCCCAGCAGCAATATAATTTCAGATGCCGAAACTATCACAATTGGAATTGAAATCACCAATTTTCTGTATCTTGCAAATATAACAACAGAAACAACCGCTAAAGACAAAACAGCCGCAATAATTGCATTCCTCAAAAATTCCTCTCCAAGCAATGGGCTGATTGCATCTATCTTTACGATATCCAGTTTGATTGGCAAAGAGCCGGTAATGAGGACTGTCTGCAGCCTTTTCATATTGCCCAATGCATCAAATACTGCCTGTTGCTGGTTGGAGCCGACACCGCTCCCTGAAATCTGTATCTCTGTTGTTGCGCTTCCCTGCAGCTCAACGCCTATGTTAAGCTCGTCAACTTTTGCATCATCAAGATAAAGCTCCAATGGCTCAGATAAGTATCTTCCATCACCTGCCACCGGAATGTTCCTCGTTATGTCCGCCTGCCTTTGCGCAGCCTCCAGGGTTATTGAAATTGAGAACCTAAAGCGGCATAAGTCCTGGCTTCCTGAGCTTGAGCAGCCTGCATTTGGGTCTATGCCTGCGCAGTCAGCTGACCTGCATACAAAAACAATGTCTTTTCCCCCAATAAAAACAGTCTTATTCGCGATTTTTGCCTCGAATTTTCCCTGCTTTGCAAGCAAAGTCCTTATTTCCTCCTCTGTTGCCCCGGCAATCTCGACAAGTATGTACTGGTTGCCAACCAAATCAGAGGCATCCCTTATTATCAAGTCGCTTAATCCGTAAACATTAAGCCTTTCCCCCATATTGTCTATTAAAGTCTGCAAATCCTGCGTTGCTAATTTTTTTTCGGGCTGCAAAAGAACTCTTGTTCCTCCCTGCAAATCAAGGCCTTTTCTTATGTTTGTTTTAGGAGCCTTGAAAACCCTTACTCCAATGTCTTGCGGGCCTTTGCTTACTTGCTTTGTTTTTGGAACATCTATTATTCTCTTTACTGTCTCGTTAATCTCCACTACAGCGCCATTAACTGTCCGGTTTTTTGCTGTTATTTCCTCTATTTCCTTTTTCTCTGTCTGATTTAATTTTATTGTTTCTATGTCTTCTTTTACTTTCAGCCTGTACAATGCCTTATTTGTTTTTATCTGCAATGACTGGTTTATTTTCAATGAGTTGGCAAAATTATAATAGTCCTCAACTGTTTTAATCGGCACATTATTAATTTCCAATATTCTCTCCCTGTTGACAGGGCTTATTGTGGGGGTAGGCTGCTGGATGCCCGCTTCCATAGCTGCTGAATTTGAAACTACGCTTCTTATTGCAACCCCTTCCACCCATGGCTTTGGATTGATTGAAACTATAGCCAATACTAATAAAACCAGGAAGATTATCACCCTGACATTCTTGATTATTTTTTTAGCTTTGTAGTACATTTTGCCGCTTCCTTGCTTTTCTTTCCAGGTAAATCCTCAAAATTCCAACGTTTTGTATCCATGTGTTGATTAAATCAACTAAAAGCCCGATTAGCAATATTATCATAATCTGCCTTATAACCTCTGATTGCGTTACCAGCAAAGCAGCTATTGCCGCTACAATAGCCGTAGCCGACATCATCAAGCCCGTTTTAATTGCCCCATAGACTCTTTCCATTTCTGTTTCTTCTTTTCTTTTTAAGACCCTGGTTGACAGCAAGATATCAGTATCAACGCTGTAACCAATTAACATTAAGAAAGCTGCAATTCCCGCTGCGCTGATTTTCATGCCAAGCAAATTCACAATAGCCAAGGTTACAACCATATCAGAAAAAGCTGCAAGTATTACCGCCATAGAGGGCACAAAAGTGCGGAAAGAAATAAACACAACCAATGCCATGAAGACGAATGCAATTGATAATGCAATGAGCAATTCCTTGAAAAATGAAGCTCCCAAAGAGGGCCCGACAACCTCGACAGCATAATCCTGTGCTGAAAGCTTTTTGTTTAGCGCATTCCCGATTTCCTCTATCAGCTTGGCGGTTTGCTCCTGGCTAACGTCAGCCTCAACTATAAATCCTGTCTGCCTTCCAAACTGGCTTATCGAATTGGTTGCTATATCGTTGCCAGGGAACTTTGAAGAAATAGTTTTTTCCAATTGAATTATATCAATATTCTGCTGGGTTGATACTGTAACTGTAACGCCGCCTTTAAGGCTGATGTCCCTGTTTATGAAATCCCCTGTTGTTGCGAAATTAAAGCCGATAAGAAGCATTGCTATCAAAAGAAGGGAAAACGGCAGTATTAGCAGCTTCTTGTACTGGCTTTCATAGAAATGCTTAATGCCGGAAAACCTGCTCTTAGGGGCTTCTTCCATTCCTGAAAAGAAAAATAATGTTTTTATAAAGGTTGCGGAAAGAAGTCGGAAAAAGAGATATTGAAGTGATTGCTTAATCACTTATACTTCAATTTTAAAACCAGCAATGACATTGCCATTAAAAACTCTATTAAGGCAAAAATTCCCAATGGGGCAATCTTATTTGCAATTGCGTAAACTATCCAAAGCGCTAATCCCGACATTAAAGTCAAGTTCCACAATATAGAAATATCCTTATAGTAAAGGACACAAATTTTTAGACATAAATATGTCCTTTACTTATTACGAACGGACAACTATTGGTTTGAATTTATGAAAACCTTGAAAATCTCTGATTTTCATTGTATAAAAATTTTTGTCCGGGAGTATAGTTGATTTTGTTTTCCATGCCTTTATTACTTGAGGGGACAAAGCTATTGCAACCAAAAAACCAGCCGTCCACCCAATAATTTCAAAGATGTGGTCATTTAATTATTTTTTGTGCTAGCCCTTACAAACCCATAAAACAAAGGGCTTGGATTGCCTAACCTTGACTTAAATTCCGGATGCGCCTGCGTTCCTATAAAGAAGGGATGTTTTGGCAGCTCAATGTATTCCATCAATTTTGTCTTGTCCTCCCTTAAATGATAACCGGAGAAAACCAATCCATTTTTTTCTAGAGTATTAATAAACTTGGGATTAACTTCATAGCGGTGCCTGTGCCTTTCCAGCACAATATTCCTCTCGTGGTCTAAAATCCCCAACCTAAATTCCTGTGATTTGTCTTTCTTTAATTTGCCGATTTTTTCTTCATCCTCTTTCAGCCTTCCTGTTTCCTTGTACAATTTCAGAACCTGGCTTTTATCCTTTAAAACAGCAGCGTAAGCGCCTAGGCGCATTGTGCCTCCGTATTGCGATTTTTCCATAAGCTCTTTTTGTGTTGGCAGCATGTCAATTACAGGAGCGTTAGTCTTCTCGTTTTCCGCTGTGTTTGCATTTTTCATATTGCATACATTCCTTGCAAATTCAACAACTGCCAATTGAAGCCCATAGCACAAGCCAAGGTAAGGCATCTTATGCGTCCTTGCATAATTAATGGCTTTTATCTTTCCTTCTACTCCAGAAGCGCCAAAGCCACCTGGCACTATAATCCCATTGTACTCTTTTAGAATACCAATATTCCTGCTATTATCCTCAAACCTTTTTGAGTCAACCCAGTGTATCTCCACCCCTGCATCCAAAGATGCGCCTGCATGTATCAAAGCCTGGTTGACGCTTACATAGCTATCAGCTAAATTATAGTCTCCGATGTCAACATACTTTCCCACAATAGCAACCTTAACTGCCTTTTTTGGATTCTTTATCCTGCTTACCAATTTTTTCCATTCATTCCAGTTTGGCTCTTTTTTCGGCTTCAATTCCAGTTTTTTCAGGATTTTGATGCCAAGCTGCTCTTTTTCCAGGTCTAAAGGTATAGAGTAAATGGTGTCTATGTCGGGCTCTGAAATCACATGCTCTGAGGGGATATTTGCATATGTCTCTATTTTCTGTTTCCTTACCCTGTCAAGGGCCTTTTTTGCCCTGCAGACAATGAAATCCGGAAAAATGCCATTTTCGCTTAGCAGCCTGATGGCCTGCTGAGTGGGTTTGGTCTTCATTTCCTCTATATGGGAGGGTATCGGAAGGTATGTTATAAGAATGTATATGACATTATCTTTTCCAAGCTCCCTTTCCATGCTTTTCATCGCAAAAAGGAAGGGTATGTTTTCATAGTCTCCAATAGTGCCGCCAATCTCAACAATAGAAATATCATGCTCTTTGCTTGCTTCTGCTATCCTTCTTTTTATTTCATCAGGCACATGGGGGATAAACTGCACAGTTTTTCCAAGATATTTCCCTTCCCTTTCCTTGTCAATTATTGTCTTGTATATCTGCCCTGTGGTTATGTTGTTCTTTTTCGGGACCTCAACATCCAGGAACCTTTCATAATTTCCCAAATCCTGGTCTATTTCGCCGCCATCATCAGTAACCCATACCTCGCCATGCTCTGTCGGCCTTAATGTTCCTGCATCATAATTAATGTAAGGATCTATCTTTATTGTTGTTACCCTGAAGCCATGCTCTGAGAGAATTCTTGCTATTGAGGCTGTGGTAACTCCCTTGCCTACTCCGCTCATTACTCCCCCAGCTACAACTATGTACTTAGTCATGGACACCATCCCCTAAGTCAAAAAGAATTAAGTTTTTTACTCGTTGCATCAATAAGGTATGAAACAATCCATATAAATAGTTTGCGGTTTTTTGCCATATAGTATAGCTTTCTGAAATCGTTAAATGCCTAAAGAAGATTTGCCAGCTTTTTTATGTCTTTGTTTCATTTCCTACATTCAGGCAACTTCGTTTAATTCTATAACTTTAGAATAATTTTTCTGCTAATAAGTATAAGCCATAAGCCGCTAGAGAATAAGCAGCAAGTTTTCCAACGTCATGTGCAGCTGCCATTCTATACATCCGTGGTTTGAAATTTTTAGGAACTAAGCCTTCTTTGTCCTCTTTTCTTGCAGCTAGTAACATAGATCCGGGAACAAGCAAAAATGCTAACCCTCCCTCTTGGCTTATTCTTTGGTACAATTGAGTTTCTAATGTTTCATATTCCATAACAAATAGTATAAACCTTATCTTTATAAATCTTCTGATTTATTTACTACTATAAAGTTAATATCAATAACGCCAAAACCTCAAATCATCTGATTCAGCTTCGTTACAAGAATGCCTGCGCCAAACCCAAAAACACCTTGCTGCCGTCAAAGCCGGGTATGGGCAGCATATTGAAGATAAACAGGAACATATTAATCCTTGACGTCAAAAATAAAGCTGCACCATATTTTCTTGGCAATAACTTTTGCTTTATCATTAATAATGAGCCTAGCCATAATATCAAATTTATGGCAGGCCCCGCAAAAGCCACCAAAGAGGATTCCAAAGCAGTTGCCTGGCCCAATATGGATACATAGGCAGGGACAAAGAATATGAAGGGGAAATTCATTAATTTTAGAATCAGCCCCAAAGCAAGGAAAAAATAAGCTGCTTGGAATTGTGCCTGCAAGCCAAAGCCCAAGGCAACAAACTTGTGGCCCAATTCATGCAATATAATTGCGGGAGCAGTGACCAAAGCTGCAAACTTTAAGTCACTAAAGTCAAAGCCTGCCTTAAAGTGCTTCAAAGGATCATAATCCTCTGGAACAGGCCTCTTGAAAACGCCAGAGAATATATACCCAACTGCCAAGGTCATTATAACCATATCCAATATCTCTGAAAAGGCAAAAAAAGGCATTTTATCAGACTAAGTTATAATTATTTTTAATTCTATTGTTTTTGAAAACAATATGCCCGAGCATTTAATTTCTATTGCTCCATGATCTCATAGAATACATAAAGAACCCTGTCTATTCCCCTGACCAAGTCAAAGCCATTGCCTTCCACAATAATGCAGTTGCGGTCAAAAGAAACTTTGCTTTCATTCGCTTCCTTCACATATAAAACAAATTTATCTGTATTGTCGCATGTTATTATCGGCCTGTCCCTGCACGCAAAAGTCTCATTTCTGTCGCAGGCTGCTATAGGCTGCTTAAAGAATATATCTGCCATATGCCGTTCAAAGTCTGCAACTGCAAGAGCTACACGCGAAAAATCCTTTCCAGTAGGGTCAAAAGTAACATAATAGTCGGTAGCGTTATTGAAAAGATTGAAATCCAAAGCACCGCTTATCTTAATATCCTCCACTTCCTTCGGCCCGTACCTGAATTGCACATTATACAATCTGGTCTTTTGTGGGCTTACAAGCTGAATATACCATAAATCCTCAAACTTTACGAAAGAATAAACATCTTTGTACAAGTATCCCTGATCCGGCTTTAATTTTCCCTTGAAGTTGAGCTGATGCAGATCATCAATTGTCTTAGGCTGCTCCTGTGTAAAAAGCCTTATTCCGAATACAACAGCAAAAAGCAGCATCAATAAAACAGCGCCTATTATAAGAATTTTATCTGACTTGAATTTTGCCTCTTTAGGCTCTTCTTTTTCAGTCTGTGTTTTTTTCTCCGGTATTTCCTCTATTTCCTTTTTCTTTTTTTCATACTCTTCCCTGCTTATGACGCCTTCCTCAAAACTTTCCTCAAGCTTTTTTAATTTTATTTCTTTCATTGTCAAAAACCACCCATCATAGATGGGTGGCATGTAATAATTTTATTATGTATTATGGTGGTTTTTGACTAAGCGAATTCCACCACTATTTATCCACCAATCATAGAATTGGTGGAATTTTAGCGTATTAAACAAACCTTTTTATTATAAATATCCCATAGGGATACAGGAACGTAAGTGGCTGTATTTAAAATGAAAGCTACGAACCTTTGTTGATAATATGACTCCATCGTTCCGAGTCTCCGTAGGAGACTCATTGCATTGGAGTTTGCCTCAAGGCAAAATAGTGAGTATGCTTTCATTTTATTATCCCCAGAATGCCGTATACAAGCCTGTCCTTAAGCCTTATGACATCTGCATTGCTTGCTGCTTCTGCTATAATGCAATTGCCCTGCATATAAATCTTGGTGGCATTCCCTTTTGTAAAATAAACTACAGGCACAAAATTTGTGGAATTGCTGCATGTTATTACCGGCGCATTATATTTTGTCTGGTTTGTAAAGCCGCTCCTTATAAAAACATTAAAGTTGCTTAGGGTGATGCCCATCTGGTATTGTGCAAGGGCAATTCCCTCCGCAAATGTATCGTTGATGTCAGAGGTTATGTCAATCTGCGGCTTGTTTTTCAGCCTGCTGATCGCGTTGTCGTCTGCTGGTATAGCCTCAATTTCCGAGGGAAAATACGTAAACATGGCCTCTCTTCCGTCTATATTAGTGGACCAGAAATCGCCCCTGTTGAAAAACTTAAAGCCGTTATATGCGGCGCTTGCCCTACTGGAGCCAAATCCAAAGAATATAACGCCAAAAACGCTGCTAATCATTATAAAGCCTATGAAGTAGACCATGAATTTTTTTGTCTTATCAGCCCTGTCGTGATGCTTTCTCATGAAAAAAAGTGGAAAACTGCTGTATTTAAAGGTTTTTGTAAGATATTTCCAAATGGAAACTGAGTTTAAAAACAATAAAAATGAAGAATTTGGAAAGCAAAAAGGATTATTTTTTAGTCTTTATTTGAAAATAAAACGAAAAATATATAAACAGCTGTCTATTTAAATGCACATATGTCTAAAATAATAAACATAGATTCATTTTTGGTGCATTTTTTTGAAGATGCAAATAGATGGTTTCATGTCAGGGAAATGGCCAGATTGGCAAGGGTAAATCCTACAACCGCATCCAAATATCTTATTAAGCTCCACAAGGAAAATCTGCTTATAAAAAAGTATGAAAAAGGGCATTTATTGTTTAAAGCAAACAACGAAAATGATTTTTACAAAGACGCAAAGGTATATTTTAATATAAAGTTATTAAGGCATTCCGGCCTAATCGAATATTTAGACAAGGAACTGCATTATCCTGAAGCAATTGTGCTTTTTGGCTCTTGCTCTAAAGGAGAAAATGATAAAAACAGCGATTTTGATTTATTTGCTGTAAGCAATGTAAAAAAAGAATTGGATTTAGGCGTATTTGAAAAAAAAATTAAGGCAAGAATACAGCTATTTATCAAAAACAAAAAAGAATTTATAAACCTTCAAAAGGAAAACAAAAATTTAGCTAACGGTATAATCAATGGCATTGTTATAAAAGGCTACATTGAGGTTTTTGCATGAGATTTCAGGATTTCATAGAACAAGGCAAAGCCAGGAAAGGAAGCCCGGACGTTTCTAAAGTTAAATCTTTACTGGAAACTTCAAATAATCATTTATTGTTTCTAGAAAATCAAAAAATCAATGAAGTAAGCGCAGGAAGCATTTTAACAACTTACTATGAGGCATTAAGGGAAATAGTCGAGGCTATTTGTTTAAAAGAAGGATTTAAAGTCTACTCGCATGAGGCATTTACTTATTTCCTAAAAGAGAAAAATGAGGATATAATTGCGATAAAATTTGATAATCTGAGAAAGCTCAGAAATTCCATAAACTATTATGGCGAAAAAATTAGCTATAAAGAGGCTGAATATGCAAAAGAAGAAGCACTAAAGCTGATAAGGCTTCTTAAAAATGCATACTTAAAAGGGTTTTAAATCATTATTTTTATGGAAAGGCGATAAAACCGGTTAAAAGATGATGAAAGACACAATAATAAAGCTGGACAATGTCTGGAAGATATACCAGATGGGAGAAGTCAAGGTGGAGGCTTTGAGAGGCTTAAGCCTTGAGATAAGGAAAGGCGAGTTTGTAGCGATAATGGGCCCCTCTGGAAGCGGAAAATCAACCGCTGTCAATATGATTGGCTGCCTGGATGTACCTACAAAAGGCCATATATACCTTGATCAGCACGATATCTCAAAGCTTTCAGAATCAGATTTAGCGCAGATAAGGGGGAGAAAAATAGGGTTCATATTCCAGCAGTTCAATCTGCTGAACACATTAACGGCATTGGAAAACGTTGCGTTGCCCATGCTTTTTCAGAATACCGACAGGGAAAAAAGATTAGAAACGGCTAAAAAGCTTCTGGAAATGGTAGAGCTTGGAGACAGGATGCAGCATAAGCCGAATGAACTTAGCGGAGGCCAGCAGCAGAGGGTTGCAATAGCAAGAAGCCTTTCAAATAACCCGGAAGTTGTTTTGGCAGACGAGCCTACCGGCAACCTAGACTCAAAAACAGGGGAGATTGTAATAAGGTTTTTAGAAAAACTTAATAAGGAAGGAAAAACTATAATAATGGTAAGCCATGATGCAAATGTCGCAAGGCATGCGCAAAGGATTGAGCACCTCAAGGATGGAAGGGTAGTGAAAAGAGGCTAACAATAAGATGAGAAAAGAATTGTCAGTATTTTTTATTGCATTGCTGTTTTTTTCTTCAGCTTTTGCAGTTTTAGCAGCACAGAAAACATACAGGCCTGCAAAGATATATGATATAGCTGTTACTTTGGTTAACCAGGAGCCTGACCCTGCAGAGCCTGGAAAGTATGTTGATGTGAGGTTCAAGTTCGACAATAACGGCACAGGAGAGGCAAGAAATGTTATAGTGGAATTGCTGCCAGAATACCCATTCTCATTGGATACTGGAGTAAATGCTATAAGGAATCTTGGGACCATACAGAGCATGCAAAGAGGGGATGTAGGGGTTATTGTAAAGTACAGGCTGAGAGTTGACGAGAATGCTGTTGAGGGGGAAAACGACCTTAAGATAAGGTACAAGATAGAAGGATACTCGTGGATAGAGCCTGAAGAATTCAAAGTTGATGTTCAGACGCATGATGCAGTTCTCTCTGTAAATTCCGTAAGCATAGGTGAAAAGATCCTGCAGCCAGGAGCAAGCAACACTGTAAAAATAATGGTGTCAAATGAAGCCGACTCCGCATTAAAAGACATAAAGGCAAGGCTGGAGCTAGGAGGCCTGCCTTTCATACCGTTAGGCTCGACAAACGAGAAAAGCATCTACAAAATTGATTCAATGGAAAGCTATGAGTTTGATTTTGAAATACTGGCTAATCCGGAAGCCGCTTCAGGAGCCTACCAGGTGCCGTTAAAAATAACTTACTCTGACGAGCTTGGAAAACCATATTCCAAAAACAGCACAATAGGGCTTATTGTAGGAGCCAGGCCAGATATAAGCGTCACATTGGACGCTACCGAGGTTTATGAAACCAAAAAGCCTGGAGAGATAGTCATAAAAGTTGTGAACAAGGGAGTTACCGACATAAAATTTGCAAATGTAAAGCTCATGCCCAGCAAAGACTACAGGATATTGTCGAATGATGAGGACTATCTTGGGAATATAGACTCTGACGACTATGAAACAGCAGAGTTCAAGATTTATGTGGAAAATAAAAAAGACAAAAAAGTAATTCTTCCAATAAGCATCGAGTATATGGATGCGAATAATAATGAATACAAGACAGATATGAACATTGAAATGCCTTTATACAGCGCATCAGAGGCCAAAAAGCTTGGATTAGCAGCAGGAAACGGAAAGATTGGCTTTTTTATTGTAGTTCTTATAGTTGCAGCAGGGCTGTTTGCCTACAGAAGATGGAAAAGAAGCAGGAAGAAATAATGGCTTTTCCTGTACTAAAACAACGGAATTCCACCATTGGTGGAATGAGTAGTGCTCAAAAACCACCATCATTGGTGGAATTCCGAGTATCAAAAACCATTGAATATGAAACTAATGAAAACATGCCACTGGTCTTTGACTGGTGGTTTTTGACAAATGATCAAAGATTATTTTATTTTCTCTGTTAAGAACCTCAGGAACAGAAAGCTGAGGTCATGGCTGACTATGATTGGCATAATCATTGGCATAACAGCAGTTGTTTCGCTCATAAGCATGGGGCAGGGATTAAAGACCGCAATAAGCCTGCAGTTTGGAGACCTGGGAACGGACAAACTTGCTGTCCAGGCTTCTGGCGGCTTTGGACCTCCTGGCACAGCGGTTGTAAATCCTCTAACAAAAGACAACCTTGAGGAAGTAAAGAAAGTAAGCGGCGTAAAAATAGCTGCTGGAAGATTGATAAAGCCGGGAAAAATAGAGCAGGATGATCATGCCACTTTTAGCTATGTTGCAAGCATGCCTGACAGGGAAGCAAGAAAGCTGATCCATGAAGCGCAGAATCTGGAAGCAGAATCCGGAAGATTGCTTAAGGATGGAGACAAGGGAAAGGTCGTGCTGGGAAGCAATCTTGGAAAAAAAGATGCGGGCCTGGGAAAGCAGGTTGTTGTCGGCTCTAAGATAATTATCGAGGGCAAGGAATTTGAAGTGGTGGGCATATTAAAAAAACTGGGAAGCTTTATTCTTGACAATGTAGTCTTTATGAATGAGGATGATTTAAGGGATGTGATGGACGTTCCTGACAAGGATTATGATGTGATTGTGATACAGGTGCAGCAGAACGCAGATGTAGCTGCTGTCCAGCAACGAGTTGAGAAAGTAATGAGGAATGAAAGGGGTGTAAAGGAAGGGGAAGAGGATTTTACTGTGCAAACCCCGCAGGCGATTCTTGGGCAGGTAACTTCAACTTTATTTGCTGTCCAGCTGTTTGTCTACATAATTGCAGGCATTTCAATAATTGTGGGAGGCATAGGCATAATGAACACCATGTTCACATCAGTTCTTGAAAGGACCAAGGAAATAGGGATAATGAAATCAATAGGCGCAAGGAACAGCTCAGTATTTTCCCTGTTTTTTATAGAATCAGGATTAATTGGAAGCATTGGCGGAATTATTGGAGCAGTTTTTGGAGTTTTGATGGCGTTAGGGCTCGCATTCATTGGAAAATCCCTTTTAGGCACTGATCTTATAAGAGCAGAGATAAGCCCCTGGCTTGTGCTTGGCTCGGTTTTAGGCTCATTCATATTGGGGAGCTTATTTGGGATTTTGCCAGCTATAAAAGCTGCAAAATTAAATCCTGTTGACGCGCTGAGGTATGCAAAATAAAATGCTGCAAGATGTAATAATTTATGTCGTGAAGAGCATGAAAAACAGGATGATGAGAAGCATCCTTACCATAGTTTCCATACTCATAGGCATAATGGCGATTTTTGCTTTAGTAAGCTTTGGCCAGGGTTTAAGTTCATATGTAAACCAAATTGGCCAAGAGGCGGGAGCAGACAAGCTCATAGCCCAGCCAAGGGGCTTTGGACCTCCAGGAACATCCAGTACTCCTCTGACAAAAGATGACTTGGATTTCATCAAGAAGGTAAAGGATGTTTCTGAAGCCAGTGGCGTGGTAATGCAGCAAGCAGAAATTTCTTTAGATGTTGACAAGCCGGGAAAATGGGTTTTTGTCATGGGGATGTCTACTATACCTTCTGAGCAGAGGCTGATAGACGAGTCCTTTGGAGGCATTGATATACTAAAAGGCAGGAATCTCAAGAGCGGAGACAAAAATAAGGCTGTTATAGGATATAATTACCAGTTTGCTGACAAAATCTTTTCAAAGCCTTTGAAATTAGGGGATAAGATATTCGTAAACGATGTTGAGTTCAAGATAATAGGTTTTTATGAAGAGATTGGAAATTCGCAGGATGATTCCAACTTCTACATAACGATTAATGATGCGGAAGAGCTTTTCAGCAAGAAGGATGAATATGCCTTTATCTACATAAGGGCTGACAAGGGTGTAAATCCGTCAGAACTTGCTGCAAAGCTCGAAGAGAAATTAAGGAAAGAGAAAAACCAGAAAGAAGGTGAAGAGACATTTTTCATACAGACCTTTGAGCAATTGCTTGAGACCTTTGGCACCATATTGCTCGTGCTCAATGCTGTTTTGGCGATTATTGCAGGAATTTCTGTCTTGGTTGCTGCCGTCAACATAACGAACACAATGTACACTGCAGTTCTTGAAAGGACCAAGGAAATAGGGATAATGAAATCAATTGGCGCAAGGAACAGCACAATACTTTTTATATTTTTCATGGA
The DNA here is from genome assembly GCA_016184145.1 of Candidatus Woesearchaeota archaeon. Taxonomy (GTDB): domain Archaea; phylum Nanobdellota; class Nanobdellia; order Woesearchaeales; family GW2011-AR4; genus JACPDF01. The sequence goes on from JACPDF010000023.1 coordinate 61,917, forward strand.
ATCAGGCGCTATTGGGCTTATAGGGGGAGCTATCGGAATATTGCTTGGCTATGGGCTTGCAAAATTAGGTGGCCTTTTTGCGGCATCTGCTGGATTCGCCCTTTTGAAGCCCGCATTTCCATGGTGGCTCATTGTTGGCAGCCTTATGTTTTCTTTTGCTGTAGGAGCTGCTTCCGGTTTCCTGCCGGCAAGGGCAGCATCTAAGCTGAAGCCGGTTGATGCTTTGAGGTACGAATAAAAAATTTTGTAATGTGACAATGAAAAGAAAAAATATTGTTTTTTTGGCAATTGCCGTATTTCTTATTATTGCTTTTTATCTTATATTATCCAAAGATGGAAAAGAAGATTTGGAGGCGGAAATATTGGTTGAAAATTTAGATACTCCTTGGGCAATAGATTTTTTGCCTGATGGCAACATGGTTTTTACTGAAAGGCCTGGAAAAGTAAGCACTTATGATTTTGGCAAGAAAGAAAGGATTGTAATTGCAGAGATTCCAGCCAGCGAAATCTCGGAAAGCGGCCTGATGGGTATTGCTGTCGACCCTGAATTCGAAGAAAATAAGCTTGTTTACCTGTATTACACTTATGAAGATAATGGCACATGGAACAGGATTTCCAGATACAAGCTTGAATCCAACAGATTAGTAGATGAGAAAATCTTATTGGACAAAATTCCTGCAGCAAGATTTCATGATGGCGGCAGACTAAAATTCGGCCCTGATGGAAAGCTTTATGCAACAACAGGGGATGCCACAGTGCCATCGAGTTCGCAGGACACAAATTCCCTGTCCGGGAAAATATTGAGGCTTGACAAAGACGGAGCCGTTCCTGCAGATAATCCATTCGGCAACTATGTCTATTCTTACGGCCACAGAAATCCCCAGGGCCTGGCATGGAACGCCGACAAGCAGATGTATGCTTCGGAGCACGGCCAAACACAAAATGATGAAATTAATATAATCAAGAAAGGGGAAAATTATGGATGGCCGACTGAATGCGATGAGCCTTCTGATTACACATATCCTATAAGATGCTATACAGAATTCACGCTTGCACCTGCCGGCATTGCATTCTATAAAAATGATTTGTATGTAGCTGCTTTGCGGGGAACTCAATTAAGAAAAATTGTTTTTGATGAAAATTATGAAACAATCCTGAATGAAGAGGAATTGTTTAGCAATATGGGAAGAATTAGGGAAGCGGTTGAGTACGCTGGCTACCTTTATATTTCCACATCCAATAATGATGGCAGAGGAATACCAGCAGCTAACGATGATAGAATTATAAGAATAAGGATATTGCAAGGCTAGGATGGAAAAATGGACACTTTAGCTCATGCGTTGTGGTCTTACATAATCTTCCATAATTACGAATTTGTATGGTGGGCTGTCTTGTTTGGAATGCTGCCAGATTTGTTATCATGGACTGTGTTTATGTTTTTTCCAAAGAAGAACGGCTTTAACTGGAAGAAAAAACCAGACTTAAGCTTGATACCAAAATGGGTTTTCACTTTGTATGGGATAACTCACAGCATTTTTTTTATAGGGGCTGCTTTTTTTATTGTTTTTTTGATTTATGGTTTTTTGCCGCTGTTCCTATTGGCATGGCCGATTCATGTGCTGATTGACATTCCAACCCACAAAAGGGATTTTTTGCCGACTCCGTTTTTGTGGCCTTTTTCCGATTACAAATTTCCTGGCATAAGCTGGGCCAATAAGTATTTTATGATCGCAAATTATTCATTGATAATATTTTTTCTCATTTACATTAATTTATAGAAATCAGATTATTTTTCTTCATTACTCTTAGGTATTCTTCAATTTTATTTATTGTATTATTTTTTAATTCATTGCCTAAATCCAATTTTTTAATTTCATTGAAGTCTATTATCGGCATTTGTGTGAAAGTCCCTTCCAATTGGTAGCCGGAATTTTTTATTTCCTCCTCTATTGTTTTTGCAAAATTGGTGTTGAACAGCTTTATTGCAGGAAACTTTGTTATTGCATTTGCTCCTGCGCTAAGCATCGCGCTTATGTGGCCAACGCGGTTTACCCACGGCCCAGCAACAATATCCAGATTTGGAAATTCGCCTCTTGTCATTTTAATCCATTCCAGGTAATAATCGATTTCCGGGCCTTTGGACTCCTCAAACATTGTTCCCTGTATAGGGTTTAATGCATAGAAAACCACTTTATCAATTTTGCTTTTATTAATAAAATTTTTTAATGAATCGAAGTCGTCTATTGTTTCTCCAATTCCAACAATGAACGTCATTGCCTTTTTGAGGCTGTATTTTTCGCATGTTTTGAACATGTTTTCTATCGGCCTTAATGGCTTGTTTGGAGCTGTAATTTTGTGGATTTTTTCATTGGTTGTTTCAACGGCTCCATAAATCCCTTTAAGATAAGGCTCTAATACAGCTATTGTTTTCTCTGGAAGAACGCCAATATTGAGCCAGAATTTGTCCCCGTAGATTTCATATACGTTTTTTGCCAATTCTAAAATTGATTCATGAGTGTAGCTTCCGTAGCCTGCTGCTAAATTTCCCAGCTTCCAGCCAAGTTTTTTGCACAAATAAGCTTCAGCTAAAATTGATGCCATGCTTCTTTTTGCTTTTTTGGGGTCAGAAATAAGGTTTTTCTGCGTGCTCATATAGCAGTAAGCGCAGTCTCCCAAAGAGCAGTACCATGAGATGAATATAGCGCGCTCAAAGCGGATTTTGTTTGTTTTATTTTTTCCTATCAATATATTTTCCATGAATGCTTTAGAAAAAAATTATTGTTTAAAAAGGTTTAGAATAAATTACTTGCTGGCTTCCCTTTCCCTCAAAACATTTTTCTGCACCTTGCCCATTGAGTTTTTCGGCAAAGCATCTATGAATTCGACATATTTTGGCTTTTTGTAGCTTGCAAGCTTTTCCTTGCAGTATGCTATTATCTCCTCTTCAGCTGCTTTTTTGCCTTTTTTCAGCACAACAAAAACCTTGACAGCTTCCCCGAAATACTTGTCAGGCACGCCAATAATAGCGCTCTCCAAGACAGCAGGATGGGAATTGACAACTTCCTCAACTTCTGCAGGGTAAATATTCAAGCCGCCGGAGATTATTAAATCCTTGCTTCTGCCAAGAAAAGTAATATATCCGTCGTTGTCTATTTTTCCCACATCTCCGGTTATAAACCAACCGTCATGAAAGCTTTCCTTTGTTTTTTCAGGAGCGTTCCAATAGCCTTTGAAAACGTTAGGGCCTTTGATCAGTATGTCCCCTTCCCTGCCTTTCGGAACTTCCCTGAAATTCTTGCCTACTATCTTTACCTTAACGCCTTTTAATGGCAGTCCAACAGTGCCTGGCTTTCTTTTTCCGTGATAAGGGTTGCTAAAATTCATGTTTGTTTCGGACATTCCTGCCCTTTCAAGGATATTGTGGCCGAATTTTTCCTTAAATTCCTTAAAAGTCTCTGCAGACAATGGAGCTGAACCCGAGATAAACAGCCTCATAGAGCTGGTGTCGTATTTTTCATTGACTTCCAAAATCTTAATGTACATTGTAGGGACGCCCATGAACAGGGTGCATTTTTTATCCTGTATTAATTTCAGAGTTTCTTCAGCATCAAACCTTTTTCTCAAGACTAGGCTGTAGCCATTGTAGAAAGAGCCGCATAAAGCCACTCCCAAGCCATGGATATGATAGAGCGGCAATGCCAGCAATAATCGGTCTTTGTCAGTCAGGCGCCATGCTTCCTTTAATGCGTCCAAATCAGACTCCATATTACGGTGGCTTAATAAAGCACCTTTTGACCTTCCAGTAGTTCCGGAAGTGTAAAATATTATAGAGCCGTCTTCGCCATTGATTTCAACACCCGGCTCCCCATCTGAAGCGCCGCTTATAAAATCGTTAAAGTCAGTAAATTCGCTGCAGCCAGCCGTTATTATGTGCTTCAAGCCTTTAAGCTCCGGCAATACATTTTTTATTATCGGCAAGGTTTCTTTGTCCGTTAAAACAGCCTTCGCCCCGGAATCGTTCAGCATGTATTTTACTTCCATGCCCTTGAAGGAAATGTTCATCGGAACGACAATTGAGCCGTTTTTTAATGCCCCGACAAAAAAATAAACCAATTCCATGCTGTTGCTTAGAAATATAGCAACCCTGTCGCCTTTACCAATTCCGGCTTTGCTTAAGGCGTTGGCTACTTCATTTGCCCTTTTGTTTACTTCATCAAATGTTACTTCATTATTGTCAAACTCTATCGCTGCTTTGCCTTTATACGCTTCGAATGTTTTATTAAAGCTTGAAACTAAAGTCATATGCCCTTTGGTTTTTGCAGGCTTTAAAAATTTAACTGAGCTAGGTTATCTGCCAGAACCTGAATTTGTAAAATAAATGCCTAAAGTGCCATGCAAATTTACCGTCAAAGGTTATTGCCTTATAAGTAAAAACCCCATGATTCCTGCCTAAGACTATTAAAGTGCCTTTGTGGAAGTAATGGAAGTCTTTTTCCTTTTTTCCGTTTATTCTTCTTAAGATGTTTTTTCCTATATTGATTCCTTCCTGCCATGCCGTCTGCGCTGTTGAAGCCAATGGAGCATTATTCTCCATTAATAAGGCTGCGTCTCCCGCAGCATAAACATCGACATATTCGGGAATTTTTAATTTGGAAGTGGTTCTTATTGTTTTTCCTTTGTCCAAGGCTAATGTTGGATTTGATTTTATTGTATTGGCCTTTATGCCTGCCGTCCAGATTATTGTTGCTGCCTTTAGGCTTTTATTCCCAGATATGATTGCATTATTTTTTATGTTTTCTACCCTTGTCCCTGCCATTAATTCTATGCTGTTTTTTCTGAAGTATTTTTCAATTATTTTTCCCACTCTATTAGGGAATTGGGGCACTATTATGCTGCCGCTCTGCAATATCAGGAATTTCGCATCCTTTTTATCTATGTTTGGATATTTCTTGATTTCCTCAACAACAAATTCCCTTAAGCTGCAAATCAGCTCTATCCCAGTCAAGCCAGCCCCAATGACTGCAAATGCAAGAAATTCCTTCTTTTTTGTCTCTGAATATTGTTTAATGCTGTTTTTTATTTTTTCTTTTATTTTTAAAACCGCACCATAATCCTTGTAGCCGATTGTGTATTTTTCTATATTTTTGCTCTCAAAGAAGTTTGTTGTTGCTCCCTGGGCCATTATCAAAAAATCATATTTTACATATCTTTTTTTTATTTTTATAACATTATGCTCAAAATCAATAAAATCTGCTTTTCCCTCGATAAAATCAACCTTATTGCCAAAAATTTCCTTTATTGGCTTTATGACTATTTTTTCGCTTATGCTGTTGTTTAACAGTTCTGTAAGCCTTGGAGTGAAAAGAAAATAGTCCCTGTCATTAATCAGGGTAATTTCCAGATTTTTTGATTTGACAAGCTGCTTTATGGCCATTAATCCTGCAAATCCAGCGCCTATTACCACGACTTTTTTCATCTTCAGAATAATAAAAGAGCCTATTTATAAAATTATTTCTTGGTTAACATTATACTCATGCCCCTATTGAAATCAAGGAAGCGCCTATTATTATTGCTGCTGCACCGATGAGGGTATGCCTTGTTATGTGGTCATGCTCTTTGAATAAAAGCCATGAAAATAATATCGCAAACAAAGTCTGGGTGTTGCTCAAAGGGAAAATTACTACAACATCCCCTAAGGAGAGGGCAAAGAAAAGGGAGATTAAGGCTATGCCGACAAAAATTCCTGCTATAACGAAGTACTTCAAATCATAAGCATTCTTTGATATGGTGTGCCATTTTCCCAAGGCGGTTATAAAGATGAATTGGGTTATAACTCCAGCCGTCACTGCGATTGCAATTCCGCCCAACGGCAAATTTGAGATATTAAGGCCGAATTTGGAACTAACTGCGCCTATGCCGATGAGCAATGCCGCTGTTAAGGGCAGCAATAGGTCAGCAAGCTTGATATGTTTTTTTGGCCTGAACCATGAAAGCAGCACAATACCAAGAATTATTGACAGTGTGCCGAATCCAATAAGAAGATTTATCCTTTCTTTGAGAAAATACACAGCAAAAACTGTGCTGAACAACGGAGCGGTTGCCAGCAAAGAGGATGTTATCGAAACACCCGCCCTTTTCAAGCTTTCAAAATTCAATATTGCAGACAATCCAGGGGCTAAAATCCCTGCAAGAACAAAATAAGGCAATGAAGATATAGCAGGCAAATTTGCATTGCCAAAAAGGACAAAAATCCATATTACAACTGCTGCTGTGAAAAAAGTTATAATCGCATTTAATACAAAGGGCTTCCTGTGTATGGCCATCTTTATTAAAGCCATATTCAGGCCGAAAAGCACTGATGCAGCCAAAGCCAATAAAATGGGATTCATCTGGGTAAGATAAAAATTGGATTATATTAAGATTTCCAAATTTTTCTTGTCAAAAGCCCCCGGAGGGAGTTGAACCCCCGACCTATGCTTCTTTCAAAGACTTTTGCACAGCAAAAGCCCGATTTTGGTCAACCTCATGAAGATGTTTTGACATTTTCATGAGGTTGTACGAAAGCATCGCTCTGCCGGGCTGAGCTACAGGGGCAGTACAATTGAAGAAACAGCATCATTACTTAATATTTTCTAAAATTTCCTTTTTTATATTATTGAATTTTTTCTGGCATTCAAGGCAGACAGCATGCTTTTTGCCCTTTTCATCTTTAATGTAAGTGCCTAATACCTTGTTCATGAACGTCGTTTCAATGTTTTTGCTGCAGATTTCGCATTTCATGGAGTAAAGAAAATTTGATTGTTATTTAAATCTATATGAATAATTAGGGAGTTGGGACTTTAGTTTTATTGCTTTCTAAATTTAAATTTCTTATTATATTCATCATGGTTGACAATATCCAAAAACAGTAAGCTTTAAATATTGGTATACTAAAGTATATACCAGCATAGATAATTATACTAAAGTATACCAAAATGAAGGATATAACAACAATTAAGTTAAAAAAAAGTACAGTTGAGTTTCTAAATAAATTAAAAATTCATCCTCGGCAGCCATACGAGGAAGTAATTCTAAAGCTTATGTCAGAAAATGAGGAAGCAAGAAAAAAGATTAAGAAGTAAGAATGAATTGCAATCAAATGGAAGTGTTGATTTTAGTACAGATAAACATCTCCACGATTTAAGAGAATCCTTAGTTTCTGCAAGAGAAAACATAAAGATTACTCAAACAAATAAACTGTCTTTTAGATTGTTATTGCCATTATTGATTTCAACAGTGCTAATATTATTGTTGTTAGTTATACTAAAGCCATACATAATTGGACTAGTATCGTATGAAGTATCGTATGAAAAAGAGCTTTATTTCAATGACACAATAAATCTAGACTTTACATCAAGCTCTGAATATGAATGGAAAGTCAATAACTTAGGCAATATCCAAAGCATAAAGCTGTTTGGCCAATTGCAGAATAATACAAAAGCAAGAGTTTACATTGAAAATGAAGGCATTAAGTACCTTATTTTTGATACCGATATGATAAATTTAACTCCAAGTTTGCAAAAAATTACTGCACTTGCTACAAAAGAGGATAAGGACAAAGATGATAAGAATAAAACAGAAAACAAAGATAAGGATGAGAAAATTCCAATAAGTGAAACAATCAATATAACAATACCAATTAATGAAACAATAAACGCAACCCCAATCATAAATGAAACAATTCAGAATGAAACTTTTTATAATCAAACAATAAATTTAACTCAACCAATTATCAATGGAACAATAAACATATCTCAAAACATATCACAACCAGTCAATAATAAATCCATAACAATAAAATTAGAATATAATAAAGATACTCCTTATGATGAGGATAATGATGGCAGTGAGTTACTAACTAATGCAATAGACTTTACAGTTGAAAACAGCCATTTCAATTGGAATGTGGATAAGTCTAAGCTTTGCACGAGATGGGAAATCTACAGCATTGATGCGTACAAATCAACAACTGCCTGCTATGGCAATAATGAATGCTGTGCATTAATTAATTTACAGCCGTCAAGAAGCGATTGGAATGAGCCCTTTTACTTAGCTTACAATTCCTTCGGGGCTACTTATAACAACATAGTTAGCGCTCAGATAGTATATGCAAACTACTCACTAGAAGGAATTGATATTGTCAGCAGTTCTTGGTCAAACTTAAGTGCTGTATTTAAAGAAGAAGGATTGCTTAGCTTTGAGGGTGTATGCATTGAAACCTGTGTATTATTTAATTTTAACAAAAGCAGCTATAATCTCATTGTCGAAGTTGACAATGGAAAGATAATTCTAAATAATATTAATTATGCAGTTAGCCAATTAAAAGAGAGCATAGCCCCACAATTGATTAAGAACATAAGCAATTATGTAATAAATAAAGGAAGGAACATAACAATTAATTTAGGCGAGCATTTCAAAAATGTTGATGATAACACCATTTTCACTTACTTTAAAATTGACAATATAACAATAGTATTTGAAAACAATATAGCAGTTATTCTGTTAGACAAAGATTTTGTTGGCATTGGCTTTACTTTCATAACGGCGAATAAAAGCGATAGTTTGGTTACTTCTAATTTGTTTTCGATTACTGTAACCAACATTACAACCAATGTAACTCCAAATCTAATTTTAAGGAAAAGGGACTTTATGCTTGACGAGGACATTGATGGTGACTTTGAATATTTGACAAAGCAGGAATTGATTAAGGAGACTAAATGGAAAGACGAGTATGAGATTTATGAAGAAAAGCCAGAAAAAAGAGAGACAGAATCGAATCTGCTAAAAGAGAAAATAGAACAGGAGCAGAAGTTTTCGACTCAAGCTGAGACATCAGCCAAAAAACAAAAGAAAAAATTCGTTAAAGCAAATGATACTATTGAGCCACTTATTTATGATGACAAAGGCGATTTAACCCCTATAGAGCCAGAAATAGAAGAGCTAAGAGAAGGCAAATTCAAAATAAAATTGCCAAGGCAAAGAGCATTCAGGGCTGGAAAATACACATTGAAATTGGAGCTTGTGAAGGATGGTGTTACTTACACCCAACAACAGGACTTCACATGGGGGGTTTTGGCAATTAATATCAATAAATCAATTTACTTGCCAAATGACGACAGCTTTATTGGAATTGCTGTTTTAGACGACAGTGGCAAAGTAGTTTGTAATGCTGATTTGACATTAACAATAAAAAATCCATTAAACGAAACAACAACATTAACAACTTCAAATAACGAGATAAAAATAAGCTCAGAATGCGATGTTTTGGGGATCACAGAACTTCCAGATTATTACGCAACTTATTCTGTTGGCGGTGTTGGAACTTATTTAATGAATTTGACTGCTGTAACGCAAAATGGTGTAAGAAGCGTACAGGATAATTTTACTGTTCAAAGTAATGTTGCATTTGATGTTGCAAGGAAAGGTCCAACTAGGGTTTACCCAATTGTTCCTTACAGAATTAACTTTACAGTCAATGCAAATGACGATTACTCTGGGCCAATAATAGAGTATGTGCCTTCAAGCTTTGTAATAACTCCTCAAAGCGATATAATTGTGAACGATGTTGGAGATGCGAAGCAAATCATATGGATAACAGATTTGGCAAAGGGCAGCACTTACAATATTGGATACGAGTTTGATGCTCCTGATATAAGCCCAGAATTTTATGTTTTAGGTCCATTAGAAATTGGTGTATTCAAGGAAGCGAGGCAGTGGCAGATTGCGAATGACCAGCCACCACCTGTAATCAATACAAGCATTGAAGGATTACTTGTTTATGGCGAAGAAGGTGATGCACGACCAAGGTATAGAATTTGGAATGGCACAACTTTAAGCGTAGAATTAACAATGCCAATAACAGGTCCAATAAACTGGACTGTTGTAAAGGCATCAAACAAAAAAAATGAGGTTATTGCTGTTATGGTTAATTCTTCTGGAGCTTTGCTTATGACAG
>JACPDF010000015.1 GCA_016184145.1 Candidatus Woesearchaeota archaeon
TGCGAATGTCGTTATTGTGTTGGAGCCTGATTTTAATATGCTCTTGAAATCGCTATTTTTGAAAGTGCATGCAAAATCCTGCTCTTCCAGCTTAAACACAGGGAAAGTAGCTTTAGGATCAACATTTTTTGTCTCTATTTTTTGGGTGCCGTCCTTGGCATAGCAGCCAATCTTTACATTTACCGGGTCGTCAAGAGTCCTTGCCCTCACCGTCCCCCATATTACCACATCCTCGTTTTCATAATATTTAGCGTCTGCAGATTTTACATTTTCGAGATAAACCCCCAGGGGCTCATATTGGTTTTTCTCGACTTTTCCTGTTATTGCGTATTGGATTTGGCCGCTAATCCAGGCATTAACACCTTTGCTAACTTTGTCATATGGTTTGGTAAAAAGCCGTTCTAATGTCATGTCAAGCCATTCTTGTGGAGAGTTTGGAAGCTCTGTAGCGACAACTTCAACAGCAGCGGCTCTCAGCCCAGATGCAAAAGCTTGGCCTGAAGTAAAAAGGTACCACAATAAAATCAATCCAATAAAAGTAATCGCCAATTTATTGTTTGTTTGCTCATAAACATATCCTAGTGTAAGGAAGAATAAAAAAGGGATTCCTTCGAGCCATGTTGCAACTTGGGGGGCAAAGATATTGATGATGGAATTAAAGTACAAATCAAAAAATAAAACTGCAACTAAAATGAGATTTGCAGTGGCTGCATCTTCCCTTTGCCTTACAAAAGTCGCCCAAAATACCAAAATAAAAATGAAATGGTATATTGGGGCAGGATCTAGATTAAACAAAAATATTAGGGTGATTATGATAATTAGTGCTGCAATAATAAATGAAGCTATTGCTCTGGGGCTTTTATCTCTGGAAGTCAAGAAATAAAAAAATGCCGCTATACCGACTATGAATATTAATGATTTGAAGAATTGAAATAATCCTGATATTTGGCCTAATCCTACAATATTAAATCCTCGGTAATCTATGATGATATCAAATAAAAACAGCACAAAAGCAAATACCACGATAAGGGTGCCGTTGCCGCTGGATTTTTTATTCTCATTCTCGGCAACCCTCGTAAAAGCCCCCGGATTAGAATTAGCTTGGCCTTTTTTCCCATTAAAAATCTTTCTTGATTTTTGAATATAAGTTTTTGGCATCTTTAATTAAGCAAATCTGACAGAACTCTTCCCAAGCCACCTCTCTTTTTATTATCTTTCTTCGAGCTTTATGCTTAGCTCCACTATGTCCAGCCTTGTCCTGGGCCTTATCTCAATGAAATTGTTGCCTTCCTTAATGAACTCGTTGACATTCTTTGTAAATATCCTCTCGTCATCATCCAGCGTTATAAAATGGTCATTTATGTTTATGTCTGCCATTTTGTTTTCCTTGTCATCCACGAACTCTAGCCTTAATATTGCATCTTTATCGCCGCTTTCTATGTCGTCTATCTGGCTCTGGTTTGCCTCAAAAAAGTAAACCTTCTTTTCCACTTCCTTTTCCTCGAACTCTATCTTTATCTGCTCTACGCTGTAGCTTCCCCTGCTTGTCTTGAATATTATCTTGTTTTCTCCCGCATCCAGAAGCCCGATTGGTATAGGCTGCTTGTATGCATCATCGCATATAGGGACTGCGGAAAAGAGGTTTCTTTCATTTATTGTGATATCCAGAGTGCCAACATCAGCAACACTCTTGCAGTATGGCACAAATCTTAAGTTTGCTTCTTCTATATTGGCAAGGTCTTTCGACGTAAGCGTGAATATGTTCCTGCTCTCCTGCTTGCTCCTGTCAGTTATATCGCCAATAATCTTAATATCCTCAAGGCTGTATTCATTTGTCTTCCAGAATTTCAAGCCTACAGAAGATACTGTAAAATCAAGGCTGTTGTCCTCTTTCAGCAGGTCTTTCTTCAGCTTTATGGGCGCTACCGTCTCCTGCTCGATGTTATTCTCAAAGACAACTTCCCCATTGAGCTTGATTGTCAGTATGCCTTCATGTTTTTTTGCCTTAAAAGAAAGTATGACATTATCCGTGGTTTCCAGGTTATTCATGGTGAAAGCTGCAGTTTTTGTTTTCTCATCAAACCAGCCTTTCCTCACTATGAAAGGATTTATCCTTTCAAGCTCTTTTGCGTTTGTTGTCTCAAAAAGGAATATATTTGGTATGTCCTTATCCTCCACCTCGCTTGATTCCTCCAGCCTGTTTGGGAATACGCTCAACAATGTGTTTTCATCTTCTTTATCATCGCTGCTTGATTTCTTTACTGTCTTGTTCTCAAGCAATGCTTCTCTTTCCTGGGCAGGAAGAAATAATATATACAAAATTATCAAACCAGCTATGACTGCTACTAAAATGGCCGCATTTAAGCCGCCCTGTGCTTTCTTCAAAATATAATCACCTTTTTAAAAAATTTTATCTACCTTTGTGTAGAAAATGAATAGTTTTATATTTAAATCTTTTGATTAGGGGTTTCATAAATTCCTAATAAATGGTGTATTGCTTAAAAAATCAAAAAATGAAACTAATGCATTCAGATTTCAAAAGAGGAGAAGCAAAAATAAAGGTGGAAAACCTTGATGACTTGTGGTACCTGAACCAGATAATAGACGCCAAAGATTTGGTTAAGGGAAAGACTCTCAGGAAGATAAAGATAGGTCTAGACAACCAGAGGAAGCAGGATTCGGTAAAAAAGCCGGTTTTTCTGCTTATCGAGGTTGAAAAGCTGGAGTTCAGCAAAACCTCCAATATACTGAGGATTTCCGGGACTGTGAAAGAAGGCCCTGAAGATGTCCCTTTGGGCTCTTACCATACATTCAGCATAGAAGAAAATTCAATTATAACAATAATAAAGCAGAACTGGCTAAGGTTCCAGATTGACAAGCTAAAGGAAGCGAGTAAAGAAGCTAGGTCAAAAATATTGATATGCGTGCATGACAGGGAAGAGGCATATTTTGCCATGATAAAAAAATATGGATACCAGCTTCTTTCTGAAATTAAGGGCAATGTGCAGAAAAAAGCTGATGTGCAGAAAGTAGAGAGCACTTTTTATAAGGATATTATAAATCAGCTGGAAGAGTACAATAAAAGGTACGAGCTAAGCAAAATCATTGTTGCGAGCCCAGCATTCTGGAAAGAGGATTTGATGAAGCAGATAAGCAGTGATGAGCTAAAAAGCAGGATAATACTTGCAACGTGCTCTTCTGTCGGGGAAAACGCGATAAATGAGGTGCTGAAAAGGCCCGAGACAGAAGAGGCATTAAAGCAGGATAGGATTTCAAGGGAATTCAAGCTGGTTGACGAGCTTCTCGCAGAGATAGCAAAGAACAGCATGGCTTCTTACGGCCTTGAAGAGACTAAAAATGCCGCTGATGCCGGCGCAGTAAGGATTTTATTGGTAACTGACAGTTTTATACAGGAAAAAAGGCAGGAAAATGATTATAATAAGATAGAGGATATAATGAAAAACGTTGACAGAGCTAAAGGGGATGTAGTCATAATAAGCTCAGAGCACGAGGCTGGAAAAAAGCTAAACGGCCTTGGGGGCATAGCAGCTATTTTAAGGTACAGGCTTAATTATTAGCAGGATACTAACAAAAGTTTTAAATATGATATTTTGGCTAGAAAACAAAAGATGGCGCAACAAGAAGTTTTTGCTTCTGTACTGAAGGAAAAAAGGGTTTTCAGGCCTTCCAAGAGTTTCAGTAAAAACTCTTATGTAAAAAGCATGAGGGAATATAAGAAAATTTATCGTGATTCTGTAAAAAATCCTGAAAAATTCTGGGCAGAGAAAGCCTTGCAGCTGGACTGGTTCAGGAAATGGAAAAAAGTGTTGGTAAAGAAAGGGGATTTCTATAAATGGTTTGTTAACGGAAAATTAAATGTTTCTTATAATTGTTTAGATAGGCATATTGGAGCAGGAAATGGAAGTAAAACTGCATTAATATGGGAAGCTGAGGATGGGAAAGTGAAAAAATATACTTATTCTCAATTGTTGAAGGAAGTCTCAAGGTTTGCTAACGTTCTCAAAAAATATAAGCTGAGGAAAAAAGACAGGGTATGCATTTACATGCCGATGATACCGGAGCTCGCAATCTCCATGTTGGCATGCGCCCGCGCAGGAATTATACACTCCGTAGTTTTTGGAGGCTTTAGCTCTGATTCATTAAAAGACAGGATTATTGACAGCAAAGCGAAATTAGTGATAACTTGTGACGGTAGCTATAGGAATGGAAAGGTAATCCCGCTAAAGCAGAATGCTGATTTGGCAGTCGGCAAATGCCGCTCTGTCAAAAAAGTTATTGTTGTGAAAAGATGCGGGAATAGGGTAAAGATGAAAAAAAGCAGGGACTTATGGTGGCACCAGGAAATAGCTGGCAAGGACATCAAAGATAAGTTTAATGCTGTGAGCATGGATGCGGAAGATCCTTTATTTATTTTATACACCTCAGGAACAACGGGAAAGCCTAAAGGAGTATTGCATACTCAGGCCGGTTATCTGCTTTATGCCTACCAGACTTTCAAATGGGTTTTTGATGTCAAGGATAATGATATATACTGGTGCACCGCTGATATCGGCTGGATAACGGGGCATAGCTACATTGTCTACGGGCCTTTAGCCTGTGGAGCTACAAGCCTGATGTATGAAGGCTCTCCGATGTATCCGAAGCCAAACAGGTTCTGGAAGATTGTGGATAAGCATAAGGTTACCATTTTCTATACAGCCCCTACTGCAATAAGGGCATTGATGAAAGAAGGGGACAAATGGCCAAAATCATGCAGCCTAAAAAGCTTAAGATTGTTGGGGACTGTTGGTGAGCCGATAAATCCTGAAGCATGGATTTGGTATTATAATGTCATTGGCAAAAAAAGGTGCCCTATAGTTGATACATGGTGGCAGACAGAGACAGGAGGAATTTTAATAACCCCTCTTCCCGGCGCTACGCCATTAAAGCCGGGCTCGGCCTCATTTCCATTCCCTGGAATAGTTGCTGATGTGCTGAAAGAAAACGGGAAAAGGGCAAAACCTGATGAGGGCGGTGACCTAGTTATCAAAAAACCATGGCCTGGCATGTTAAGGACTATATGGGGCAATGACGAGAGGTACAAGGAAACTTATTTCGGAAAATTCAGGCACATTTACCTTGCAGGAGACACTGCAAGATATGATAAAGACGGCTATTTCTGGATTTTAGGAAGAAGTGACGACGTAATTAAAGTATCTGGCCATAGGATAGGCACTGCGGAAGTTGAAAGCCATATTGTAAGCCATAAAGCTGTTGCAGAGGCTGCTGTAGTTCCTGTCCCTGATGCGATAAAAGGCTGGGTGATATACGCTTTTGTTGTCCTGAAAAGAGGAAACAAGGAATCTGACAGATTGAAAGATGATATAATTGAGCATGTAGCAAAGCACATGGGCCATATAGCAAAGCCAGAGAAAGTCCAGTTTGCAGAAGACCTTCCAAAAACAAGAAGTGGAAAAATAATGAGAAGAATTTTAAAGGCAATAGCAGAGGGCCAGGAAGATGTAGGTAATGTAACAACTTTGGCAGACCCTACAGTTGTCGATAAGTTAAAAAGGGAAAGAATTCAATAACAAATACGACAAAATAATTTTATTATCGATGACCCTAAAAAATAAGAGTATAGAAAAAGAATTTTTAGATAATATTGAGAAAATAAGGCATTCTGGCAGCATAGTTATTGTCGAAGGCAAGAAAGACAAAAAGGCATTGGGAAAACTTGGGGTAAAAAATATTATTGAATTAAATAAAAAACCATTGTTTGAGATAATAGAGGACATTGCTGGAAAAAATAAAAACTGCATTATATTAACTGATTTGGATAAAAAAGGCAGGGAATTGTACGGCAAATTGAATTCTGGACTGCAAAGTTTTGGAGTGAAAGTAGACAATAGCTTTAGGAAATTTTTATTTAAAGAGACGAAATTAAGGCAAATTGAAGGGCTTGAAAATTATTTTAAAACATTAAATTTTTAAATAAGGAAAATATACTATATTCTTGGTGGTTTCATTATGATAAATCAGTTCAAAACAATAGTATTGCTCGGATTATTGACAGCTTTATTGCTGTGGGTGGGCCAGTTGCTAGGCGGCATTTCTGGATTGTATATTGCTGGTGTTTTTGCTATTCTGATGAATTTCGGCAGCTATTGGTTTAGTGACAAGATTGTGCTGATGATGTACAGGGCCAAGGAAGTTCCTGACAAGAATCATCCACTTTATAAAATTGTAAAGGAAGTTTCTGAAATGGCAAAATTGCCTATGCCTAAAGTGTATATTATCCCGACAGACAACGCAAATGCGATGGCAACAGGAAGAAATCCTAAACATGCTGCTGTTGCAGCCACTCAGGGAATTTTAAACTTATTGAATCATGAAGAATTGAAAGGAGTCATAGCTCATGAAATCGCGCATGTGAGAAATAGGGATATTTTAATCTCTACAATAGCAGGAACTATAGCTGGTGTGATTTCTTACATTGCGACAATGGCACAATGGGCAGCTATATTTGGCGGCAGAGACAGGGAAAATTCTAATGTCATCAGCTTAATATTATTGGCTATTATTACTCCTCTGATTGCAACAATAATACAGCTTGCAATTTCCAGAAGCAGGGAATACATGGCAGATGCCACAGGAGCGGGCATACTGAGAAATGGTGGGGGTCTTGCATCAGCATTGGGAAAGCTTGAGAATGACGCAAGAAAGCACCCAATGAGGTTAGGCAACCAGGCAACAGCCCACTTGTTCATAACAAACCCGTTCAAAGGCCAGGCATTTATGGCATTATTATCAACACATCCTCCAATGAACGAGCGCGTTAGCAGATTAAAGGCTATGAAATTTTAACCAGCCCATAATACCTTTTCAAAAGCATTATTTTTCTTTTGTCAAGCTCAGCAATAATCATGCCTTCCTTGTTCCTTATTTTTGAGTAGATTCTTGAAGGCCCGCATATATAGCTGTACTTCACCGTATCTTTGGCATAAGCATCGCAATAGACAAAATAGCATGAGTTTTCAAAAGACCTTGCCAACGGCAGTTGTTCATAGGATTCCAATTCCCTTTTGTAATTAATTACATACGATGGGCAAAAAATAATCCACGCTCCTTTCTTTCCAAGCTCTTTAACGTATTCCGGATAAGCGATGTCCCAGCAGATAATCAGGCCAATTTTTCCGAATTTTGTATTTACAATTTTATTGCGCTTTCCGTTTATTGTCACTTTTGTTTCGGATTTCCACAGATTTTTCTTGTAATATTTGTAAATTATTTTCCCTTTGTCATCGATAAAGAAAGCGGTGTTGTATAATTTGTTCTTCTCCATCAATGCAGTTCCAAAGATGCAATGAATCTTATTTTCTTTGCAGGCATTTTTTATTTTGTTGATATAATTATTAATTGGAATTTTTTTGATGTAATTTTTATTTTTGGAATGGATTAAGGAGCCTTCAGGAAAGCATATAATATCAGCATTCCTGGAAGCAGCTTTTTTAATGTAATTAATTATTTTATTGAGATTTTCATTGGCATTTTTAGTTACTCTAATCTGCGCAGCTCCTATTTTTACCATTATATTTTTGGAAATGAGAATTTTATTATTATTTTAATCAGTTATTGATTTTTGTTTATTGCAGCTTACTCTAAAGTCTGGTAATCTCTATCCAGTATATCCCTTATCTTCTCCGCTTTTTTCTTTCCAATCTTCTCGACTTTCTCGAGCTCCTTGGCTTCTGCATTCACCACATTTTTAACGCTCTTGAAATATTTCAATAAAGGCTTTGCTAATGTAACACCAACGCCTGGGAGAGAGCTTACAATGTATTCCTGCTGCTCCTTTATGCTCAGGTTCTTCTTCTCCGGATGGACATTAAAATCCACTCCAATCTCTTCCTGCTCCCTTTTTGCTATAGTCTTGAGCATCAAGGCAGTATCCTTGACATTCTTCGTGTATAATATCGGCACTCCGAAATCAACAGTAATTGCAGCCATCATGCCTCTTATGGCATTTGCATGCACATTTCTTACAGAATATATGTCTTCAGTCCCTTCTATTACCAGCAATGGCCTTTCAAAATTATTTTTTAAATTTTTAACCTGCTGCAACAGCCTCCCGTCAATTATGCTCTCGACAAAATCATGCACGGTCTTGAACTCTGCACCTACTCTTGAGCTTAATATGTAATCGGCATTGGGAAAAGAATCAAGCTTAAGCTCAACATCCTGCTCAATCAGCTCTTTTAATACTCCAGTTCCTTTTTCCCTGTAATCAGCAAAAATTTTTATTTTGTTTTCTTTCATATAAGTTGTTATCTTTTCCTCTTTTGTATTTTGCACCAAAACAAGCTTCCTTTTGAGGTTTTCTAAATTCCTGTACATCCTTTTTTCCTTATGATGTGCAGACCACCTATAGCCCTCATCCATTGTGTTTTTTGTCATTAAGACTATAACCTTGCCCTCTCCATGCCTTCCGGTCCTCCCCCTTCTTTGTATCTGCCTTATTGCAGATGGTATAGGCTCGTAAAATATTACTGTGTCCACAAGAGGTATGTCCAGGCCCTGCTCGGCTATTGACGTTGCAACCAAAACATTAAACATTCCGTTCCTGAACTCGCCTAAAACAGCTTTCTGCTCTTTCTGGCTCATGCCTGTATCGCTTTTCTTAAGCTGGCCGACAAAAAGCTTTGCTTTTACGCCGGCAATTGTATTCAGCTTTTCAACAATATCAACGCCGGTGTCCCTGAACTGGCTAAAGACTATTATTTTGTTCTGATTATTTACCTTAACCTCTTCCTCTACTATTTTTTGTAGCTCTATTAATTTTGGATGCTCAACCTTTTCCTCATAAAGCTTAGAAACTTTGATGAAAGCTGACCTGAAATTAAGGTCTTTGACAATATTCTTCACAGCTTTTACTTTGGTGCTGTTTGCTTCTACGTTGAACCTCTCCATGTACCTGTACAATGGGATTATTCCCTGGGTTTCCAAAAGCTCAAGGGCATGATGCACTTTCATTATTTCCGCTAAAACAGAGATGCCGTTCCATATTGTAAAATCCTTTTCTCCAGTGGAAGCCCTTCCTCTTAATTCCCCTTGCAGCTGCAATAGATCTGTCTTGCTTACATACCTTAAATCAGCTCTTCTTAAAATTCCCCAGCTCTTTAACTTCTCCATCCTCTGTTTTAGAAAATCCTGGAGATATTTTTTGATGTCATTAAATACCTGAGGCAGCTCAACTGCAACCCATTTGATGTCTATTTCGTGGACATAAGGCTTTACATCAGGATCCTGGTCTGTCCTTATCTCAATCTCCTCTATGAATAAATTCTTGCACACTTCCTGTATCTTTTCCAGGTCCGAGCCGGGGCTCGCGGTCAATCCTATTATCCTTGCAAACCTTGATTTTTTATGGTACTGCTTTGCAACCCAAGTATATGAATAATCCTTAACTGCGTTATGCGCCTCATCAGCTACAAGCAAAGAGACATTTTCTATGTCTATCCTGTTGTTTATCATGTCATTCTCTATGCATTGCGGCGTGCTTACAACAAAAACAGAATTTTTCCATTCCTCTTCCCTTTTTGTAGGGCTTACAGAGCCTGTAAAAAGCGCTATTTTATCCTCTCCAATATCAAGGCATTCCTTTGCTTCATTATGTATCTGCTCCGCAAGAGGCTTTGTGACCGTCAAAAACAGAATTTTCGATTTTGGATAGGAATTGAGCCTTTGCGCAGCAGCCAATATAGCGGTTTTAGTCTTTCCTAGCCCAGTAGGCAATATTATGAGGCAGTTCCCTCTGGCACAGGAAGCCATTATTGTTTCCTGATAAAGCCTTGGCGTAAAGTTCCTTATTCCGACCATAAAGCCAAGAATGCGTTTTGTATTTAAATAGATTATGAAGTTATAAAGTGAAATTATTGAGCAGACATTAAAATTGAGTTTGAAACTCAATCCGTCGCTTCGCGACAATATCTACTGCTCGGCAAAAATTGTCTAACACTAATTTTTGCCTCGCGGTTTATTTAATAATTAGCGAGGCGTTGCGATGTACTGGAAAATCCAAAGGATTTTCGGTATGCCGGAAATCAAAGATTTCCGAGCATGGCAAGACAGCAGTGAGATGCGAGTGAGTTCGTTCACTCGCTCACAATTCACTCTCGCACTAGAATTGCGGAGCAGATTTTTGTATGGTTATTGGTAAATACTGGGCAAGTTTACTTTACAGAAGCTAATATAGCCTATCCTTTACATAGCCTTTATTATAAAGATGGTAGCTGAATAAAATTCCAAGTACAAATAAAATTATGATAACCTTCCTACTGCCATAATAAGTGCCTATAAGATATCCTATCAGGAAACCAAGTATTATGATGTAATAAGGGAAGGTAAGCTTTCCTTTCCTGTCGTAAAGAATCCTGCCGCCTATCATCCCGCTCAGGAAAACAACAATGTAGCTGATAAAGGCGCTGTAAGATGACGCCCATAAGGAAAGTATGAGCCCTATTACCATAAGTACGAAAAAGAAAAACTCCGCCCAGCTCCTGAAAAAAAAGGTTGTCATTTTACGGGTACCAAGCCTTCCATTCAAAAAATACGTAGTATAAAATCCAAAGCGCTATTGCTATTAATAAGGACGATACAACTGCAATTAATATGCTTATATTTAAAGTTAACATCACTGCCGCAGCTATTAGACCGGCTGTTGAAAAGGCATAAAGCATCCTGCTGCCGTAAAAAGTCTTGCTCCCATCAAGAGGGGGTATTGGAAGCAGGCTGTACATGGCATATACTATATTGAAGGTTATCATTTTCTGTATCAAGGCATTTACAAAAATGCCGCTTATCGCCTTAAATATGACTGCAAGGAGCATGGTCGCAAAAGTGCCCATTAAAGCAATTAAACCAAGGGCCCACCAGTTTATCCCGTACCTAAACCATCCAAGCCTATGCCCGCCAAGATGATAGACTATAATGCCTCCAGGCAGTATGAGCCAGAACTTCCCGTTTGTAAGGAATGCAAATATCAAGCCCAATAATAATCCAAATCCCCACATCCTCCATTCCAGCCTGTAGCCTGTGCCTAAAGACCATATTCTTTGCGTGGAGATATGCACCAGAAAAGACAGAGTAACTATGAGGATTGCATTGAAGAAATTGAAAAACCCGAAAGAAATGTCCACTTCGCTCCCTTTTCCCCAGTCATTGAAAGAGATTATGAAGGCTGTTACAAGGATTGCTATTACAAGCCCTTTGATTTCATTAGGAGTAAAAGCAAAATATCGTTTCAATTTGTCCCATAAATCAACTACCTCGGCCATAAATTTATCTTTACAAATATAATATTTAAATGTATTGCATTTATTGAGTTTGCCGATTAATGTAGGTGCCATCAATTTTGTGAGCACCTGTTAACTAATAATTAAGTTGACAGGGGGAAGTCCCTTACGGGGACACTGGGAAATCGGAGATTTCCGGTGTGCCGAAAACCCTTGGGTTTTCCAGCATGTCAACCTTTGCAAAGCACATAAAGTGCGAACCGATGGCACCCGAGCGTAGCGAGATTTTCTACAGAGCTGCATTTATTATTTGCCTATGCTGATAGAATAAGATATTTTAGGCCTTTTTATGATATTTAGGATATCTTCCTCATGCCCTGCTCCTATGATTGCGAGTATTTTCTTGTCTTCGTTTTCTTCCATTATTTTTTCCAGGTTTTTTGCCATCACCTCATTCCTTTCCTCAATCAAAACGCGGTAGATGTTTGGGTATCTTATCTTTACTTTATTTATAAGCTTCCTTATTATTTTCTTATCTGGCACTTTTGTTAAATCGAACTCAATCTCTTTCTTTCCCGTAAATATCTGCCTTATAATATCCGCCATAAAGTTCCATTTCTCTTTCCATGTAAGTGCCTTGGAGAACCTTCTTAATGTTATTTCTATGTCCTGGTCAATCAGGGCTAGTTTCATGTTATGTTTTTTTGCCAGTGTTACAGCTTTTTTCATCTCTGAGCCTGGAGCCACCCCGACTAGTTTCCCGAGCTTCTTTTCCGCCCATGCGCCTATCAGGGAAAAAATAAAGCCTTTAAGTCCTATTCTTCTTATGTCATAGATGCTTATTTTGCCTTCCTGCTTGCTCATAAGGCTATAAAGCCTCTTCCTGTCTAATTCCAGGGCCACTATGTCTGGTTTTCCTTCTATTATGGCTTCCCCTACCTCTTCCAGGCTTTGCCTTGCTATATGGGACGTTCCTATTATCGTAAGGTTTTTGTATTGCATCATGGCAAATAACCACTGTTGAATTAAAAACCTTGCTGCCAAAATCGAAGATTTTATATACTTGTGCATTGTAGATTTATGAATTATAAAGGTGATGTTCCATGCTTAAGATGAAAAGGATATCTGAAACCTATGACATGAGGGTATTTACAGATATAGGTGAATATTTTGGGGATGTTGAAGAGTCAATCATAACCCAGAACAAGGTATTTGGATGGAGAGTAAGGGCCACTAAAAACTCTTTCCTGAACAAGGTCTTAGGAAGTGCCAAAGGGGTCATTGTGCCTCACCAGCTTGTAAAGTCCATTGGAGACATAATGATCATAAGCAAGGCTGCTTTGCCAAGCTCCGCAGAAGAGGAAGACAAGGAATAATTTTTCTTTTATTTAATAATTGTTTTTTGGCAATAAGATTTATTAAATTGTCTTTGTTTCTATTGTTGTATACGGCAGTGGTCTAGTGGTTTGATTCGAGCTTCCCAAGCTTGAGGTCCGGGTTCGATGGCCGTTAAATTTCGCAAGAAAGTTATGGCTGGAAAGTCCCGGCTGCCGTATCTCTCAGATTAGAAGATTAAATGCCACCAAAATTTATGGCTTTGTTGCAGTAAGGGCAATTTCTGGGGACTTTGGTTTCCGGATTTACCATAAATTTATAGCTGCAATATTTGCATTTATGCGGCACTTTTTGTGGAATTTCCTCTTTAACTGCTTTGCTGCCTTCTCTTTTATGGAATATCTCTTTCTCTATTTCCTTTTTTATTTTCTTGTTCTTTATGCAATTTTGGCACACCATGAGCCCCTCATCTATATCCAAGGTCATAGAGGAGGCAGGCGCCTTATTGCCGCATTTTTTGCATACAACCATCACATCTCTCATTTTTCTTAGAACTCAAAATCCCCTTTCATCTTGGAAGCATCTGCAATTATCTTGGCTGTGCTGCCTTTTGCCATTATGGAGCCGGAAGCTCCGCAGTAAGGGCATGCGCTTATAACCAAATGCTTTGCCCTGGTAAAATTGTATTTGCACTTTTTGCAGAAATACTCCTTCATGGAAGTATCCTGATTTTTTCCTGCTTTGTTTTCAGGAGCGATCTTGGTTTGCTCTCTTTTTTCAACAGGTTTTCTCTCCAAGCAATTTCTGCATACTAGGTTTTTCCCATTAGAATCCATGCGCATCATATCCATATTATACTCTTTGCCGCATTTATAGCATCTTATTGCAATATCTGTGTTTTTTTCGATATTCTCACCTTTAATAAAAAAAGTTTATATAAAATATTTAAATATTATGATTTTGTTTTTAAAGCAGGTTAGATATCCGAGAAACCCGTTATTTTTTCTTGATAAGCTTTTCTAACTTGTGCTTGTCATGAATATGGTCTTTTAAGGATTTTATATGCTT
The DNA here is from genome assembly GCA_016184145.1 of Candidatus Woesearchaeota archaeon. Taxonomy (GTDB): domain Archaea; phylum Nanobdellota; class Nanobdellia; order Woesearchaeales; family GW2011-AR4; genus JACPDF01. The sequence continues at coordinate 13,698 of JACPDF010000015.1, forward strand.
GTTACAGTAAGGACATTTGCCTTCCTCAGGCGCTTCTATAGATCGTGGAGGGTTGTGCCACCCTCTTTTTGCTTTGGTCATGCTTATTATTTACTATTTGATTTTATCTTAAATATGCTTTCTTGGTATAACCTGGATTTACCCGTTCTTTATCGCAGAACCTATCATAATGCCGGCCACTATTATAGCGGCAGAAACAACAACCCAGTTTGCATCCGGGCTATAACCTATAAGAGCTGAGCTGAACTTTACAATGAACAAAGTGACAATAAAATATATCATGCCCATAACGATAAGAATCAAAGAAGCCACTATGGTTACAATGAAGTTCTCAATAAAGCCTTCCCTCCGCATGATTAGTTTATTTACTGGGCGGTTTAAATATATTTTGTTTTTTATTGCCTAAACAG
>JACPDF010000016.1 GCA_016184145.1 Candidatus Woesearchaeota archaeon
TCTATGTTTAGATATTAAATCAAAAATTTAATAATTAAAGCAAAACCTTTAAAAGTAAATAAACATTATATTTACAAATAAAAAAATTGTTTTAAAAGGAAGTTTTGATGGAAAAGAAAGTTTTTGTTGCTCCGGTTGGAGACAATATGGATGCTTTGTTTGTTGGCTTAAGGGAGTTTCCTACAGAGAGGGTTATTTTAATCTCTCCAGAGGGTAAGCTTGACGATGCAAATAAGGCTAAAAAGGATCTTGATAAGTTTAAGATTCCAGCCCAGATTGTCGAGATAAAGGGTAACATATGGGAAAGCATGTTCCAAAAAATTGCTGAAATAAAAGCTCTTGAAAAGGATAAAGACATTATAGTTAATACTGCTACAGGAGACAGGATGACTACATGCGCAGCAACTTCTGCAGCTTTTGTAAATGGCTTAAAGGCAATGTCTGTTGAGGGGGATATGGCAATGATGCTTCCTGTTTTGAAGTTTTCTTATTATAACATGTTAACAGATAAAAAGATGGACATCCTGAAATTATTGAGTAAGCCTGGATGCTGCGCCTCTCTTGAGGAATTAAGCAAAAAAACAAAAATGAGCTTGCCTCTGATTTCGTATCATATCAATGGAAACCTGAAATCAGAAGGCTTGAAGGATATGGGTTTAGTGGAAACAACAGAAAGCAAAGGCAGGATAGCAGTGCAGTTAAGCACTTTGGGAAGGTTATTGCTTAAAGGGTATGTAAGCTCTTAATATGTTTTAGAGATAGAAATATTTATAAAAGATGGAATAATATCCTGAATAGATTAAAATGAACAGAAATTACCAGTTTTTTATGAAAACAAATATAGATTCTTATATTGGGGAGTGGATTGCGGTGTGCAATGAGAAAATAGTATCTCATGGGAAGGACCCAAAAAAAGTTTTTAATGAGGCTAAAGAAAAATGCCCTTCAGAGAGACCTTTGCTCACTAGGGTGCCTGACAAGGAAACAATGATATTTTAATTCTAAAATGGCTATCAGCTTCAGGTACAAGACTATTAAGCTATTAAGCGGCCAGATGGCACGGAAGTGAAAACACCTTCAATTCCGGTGGTATTTAAGGGCAAGGAAACATTTGAGACAATAGCTCTTTTGGATTCCGGTGCGGACATATCCGCTATGCCAAGTTCAGTGGCAGAAATACTTGGATTGGATCTTAAGGGAAAAAGGACTCCGGCTTACGGCATTGGAGGGAAAGTGGATTCTGTTGAGGTAAGCGTTAATGTTTTGGTGGAAAAGGGACACGAAAAATATAATTTCAATATGCCTGTAAAAGTTATACTCGGCAATTATGACTTTCCTATACTCCTGGGAAGAGCGGGATTTTTTAGCAAGTTTGTTGTATCTTTTGACCAAAGCCAGGAAAAGGTTACTCTTAAAAAAATCACAAGGGAAATTTTCTAGTGTCTGAGCTTAGTTGTTATCCTGTTTATAGGATTCTTCTTTTTTTCCATGTATCTTTGGTGGTATTCCTCGGCTTTGTAGAAATCCTTTACAGAGACAATTTCCGTCGCTATTTTATTCTGGTAGTTTTTCTGATGCTCTTTTTTTGATTTCTCTGCCGCTTTCTTTTGTTTTTCATTGTGATAAAAAATTGCTGAGCGGTATCGAGTTCCTATATCTGGACCTTGCCTGTTTATTTGCGTGGGATCATGTATTTTCCAGAAAACGTTTAATAATTCTTCATAAGACACTATTTTTGGGTCAAAAGTTATCTCTATTGCTTCTGCATGGCCTGTTTTGTCTGTGCATACCATCTCATAGCTTGGCTTTTCCACATTGCCCCCGGTATAGCCTACTTTAGCATCTGTTACTCCTTTAACTTTCCTGAAGGCTTCTTCAACATGCCAGAAGCATCCTGCAGCAAAGGTAGCTTTTTCCATAAAGAAATTAATAGAATTTGAATATTTAAAGGTTTGGTTTAAAAGCAAAAAGTGCGCATAACACGCTTTTTGCGAACATTTTATGTTTGTAAAAAGCAAGTGTTATGCGGACTTTTTCCTGTATTTTCCCCAAAAATCCCTATTTTCTTAATATCTGGATTAGTAGATTAGTATACAAAAACGTAACATTTATATACTAGCGTTACTATAGCCTTCCGCTCTTGCTTAAAGGCAAGAAAAAGAGAAAGAAAGGCAAAAAGCCAAATTGCTACTTTGAATGCGGGGAGCAAGTAATTATAAAACTATAAGAGAGGGTGAGAATATGGAAAATGAAAAAATCGTTAAAAAAATGGTCATGGATATAGCAGAGGACAATAAGGCTGTATTAAACGAGAGGCATGACATGGGAAAGTTTGCCAAGCTTGTTCCGGCATTAATGGGGAAAGGCATCAGTAACCTTAACCTGTCGATGTTCGGCCCTGAGCTTAAGTTTGAGCTGCTTACGGCATTAGGAGATGAATATGTAAGAAAAGGCAACCTGAATGATGCTGTAAAGTGCTTTGTCCTTGCGTCAAACAAGGCAAAATTAAACAAGGTAGCTGAGGACTATGAAAGATTATTCCAGCTAGATAATTGCATAGACACATATAAATTATCAGGAAACAAGGAAAAGCTGCTTGAATTAGGCAAGAAATGCCTCGCTGACACCAGGCTTGAGCACGCAATAAAGGCATTCCTGGCCATAGGGGACAATTCAAAGCTCATAGAGGTTGGCCAGCATTGCGTGAGCAGGAGCAGGTTTGACTATGCTTTTGAGATATTCTCAACAATAAAGGACAAGAATCAGTTAGTGGAATTAGGGAACAAATGCCTTGAGCAGAAAGAGTTTGGATATGCAATAAAGGCATTCGAGCTTGCTGAAGCAAAAGACAAGCTTAGCGTTACAGGAGACCTATGCCTTAAGGATGAGCACATATCAAAGGCTTTGGAAGCATACGGCCTTGCAGGAAATGAGGTTATGGTAGAGTTCATAAAGGAAAACTTTCATGACTGAAAATGGAAAACATATCCAACAGCCCGAATACGGAAGACTATATGCTTGAGAAGAAATTTGAGATAATGCTCGATATGAACAACAAGAAGATAGCCAATGAGATCTCAAAGCTCAGCAGCATGATAAGCAAGCTTAATGATGAGATAGCTTCAATAAAAAAGGAATTAGGCAAGGGAATTGCAGCAAAAGCGCCTGTTGCTGAGGAGCCTTTGGAGTATGGCGCAAGGGAGATACCCTCAAATTCGGTAAGGCCAAAGCCAAATGACGATCTTAAGCCAAGATATGGAGACTATAGCCCGGAAGACGTGCCTATAGGCAAGATTTTTTATTTTGGCAACAAGAAACCAAGGTAAGAGCATGAAAGACGACCTTTCAAAATACATGTGCACTATCTGCAAGTTGAGTTTCGGATTTGACAGCATGACCTATTCAAGCGACGGGAAGAAGCTTATCTGCAAAAACTGCTATAATATAATTGCAAAAAGGAATGACAAGCCTGCGCTTGGAGAGAATAAGGCAAGAAGCCCCGGAGCTTCACAATTATCATCTGCCACACTTGACAGCATCAAAGTGATGTGCGTTGACTGCAAGTACAAGTTCTTTCTCAGGAAAGGCTCAAGGATTGCTCCGATATGCCCATACTGCAGCAAGAACAGGCTTGCGAAATACGATGAGCTGACTGCAGACAATCTGATTAATGAAGTTTCAAGGGATAAGAACTTTTATTAAAAACAAAGAATAAGAACTTACCTGGAGGCATCTGCCTGCCTTTCAACTTCCAATTTCTTTGCAATTGCGCTGCTTGCACTGCTTAACCTGTAAGCGTTGATTATTTCATCAGCTAAGCAGCTTTCAATATGCTTTTTTGAGTTGAATGATTTTTGGTAGGCCCCTTGCGTCATAAACCTTAATGCCACATCAACCCTTCTTTGCGGAGAGCATTCAACTGCCTTTGGGTACCTTGCGCCACCATACTCAATTGTTATTATCTCCTCCCTTTGGGCAGCATTTTCCAAAGCCTTTACAAAGACCTTGATTGGGTTTTCCTTTATCTGCCCCTCTATCATCTTGAAAGCGTCCTCAACAATCTCATACGCCCTGTTTGCCTTTCCGGTTATATGATTGCTTGTCTTAAAGTGCTTCTTGCCCTTATGCCCCGGAATCATGACTTTATTGATCAGCCTCTCGACAATGAAGATTTTGCTTTTATGAAAGCGGTTTTTCGCATACCTTGCGCCTGTTTTTGGGACGATTCTCGGCTGCAATGAAATGTAGTTCTGCAGCCCGGGGTCATCTACCTTGATGCCAATAACGTCCCATTTGTTGAAAGCCTTTAAGTCTGACATTTTCAATAAATTTATTTTTATCTTATGTTCACATCCATTTGTTTTGTCATTATTTAATATGAATTTTATTTCACGGGGCAATAAAAATATTTTTTAATAATTCCCTGCGTTTTGCTTTCATGCTTTTTTAATGCAAAACGCCGGCTATGATTTATTTTTATTAATTTGATTATGAACTATATATCACATTAAACCTAATCAAATTGTTGTGAACTTGTTTGTTAACCGTATTGGCATTCTTATTTCCTTGCCTTTTCTATCCTTCCCTTAAGCAGAGCATCTAAACTCTGGTCATTGACCTTGATTACCTGCCATCTGACTCCAGGAATGTCTCCTTTGGATTTTCCCATTGCCCCTCCAATGCATTCCACAATAACCTCATCGTGCTCGTCAATAAGTTTAGTGGCGCCGTCTCCAGGGCAAAAAGCAGTTACCTGCTTTCCGTTCTTAGTAAGCTGTATCCTTACGCACTTCCTCATGGCAGAGTTAGGCTGCTTGGCCTCCAGCTGCACTTTTTCTAGGACAATCCCTTTTGCCTGCGATGCCCCTTCCAAGGGGTCGGATTTTTCCTTTAGCCTTCTCACTCTGCGGACAAACCATTTATTGGCCCATCTGCTTTTATTCCTTCTTTCTTTCAGCTTTTTTCCGGCATTCAATCCGCGGCTTTTCTTTCCCATGTTATTAACGAGAAACTATGGTTATTTTTAAATCTTATGGATTATTATTTCAATGATTCTCTTAAATTTGTATTCTCAGACAACCTTAACCTCTTCAACGTCAAAGTACCTTTTGACAACGCTGTTGAGCATGTTTATCCTGTGCCTGTCCCTGCCTATTATTATGCCCTTTGCCTTGGCATCCCGGACATATATGCTGACAATACCATCTTCTTCCCTGATGTCATCGGCCTTTGAGGGATAAACAAGGTTGGCTACGAACTTGCACACATCACCATTAAACTCGACAAGCCTTACGCCCTTATTCAGCAAATTCTCCATTCTCTTTATGTTGCTGCCCTTTTTCCCAATGGCCTTTCCCATCTCGCTTTCCTGCACAATGAACATGATACTGCCATTGGCTATGCAGTCCTTTAATTTCGCTCCTGTCAGGCTCTCGAACAGGGACATGAATTTCATAACATCAGAATTGTATTTTATCCTTTCCACTTACTTCGCACCTTTAAGAATTGACAAAACAGAAATTGAGAACGGCTTTTTGCATATCACTCCCAGCTCTTCATTCGGATAAGTGACTCTTACAGTCTCTGCGTTGCTTAACCCGGCATAATAGCTCAGATTCTCGGCCACTTTATCGGGGCAGTTGGAGCTCAAAATAACCCTGTCAATCCTGCCAAGCTTGAGGTTCTTCAAAGTGTTTTCTGTGCCTATGACGAGGCTCTTTGATTTCAAAAGCTTCTTTATTTCCGTTGATGTTACTGCCTTGGCCATTTTATTTTAAAATATTTTATTACTTTATTTTTTAATTATTATCTTTTTGTCGCTTTGTTTTAATTCTATGAAATTATTGTTTGATTATTCTGCTTTAATTTTGGATAATTATTCTTTCCTTTGATTTTAGGCTCGCCACAGTGAGATGCGAGTGAGCGACTTTTTTGCGAACTCGCTCATAATTCACTGGCTCGCATCATTGGTACGTATTTTTCCCACCCGCCTCATTGTTGGCGGTAGTGAATTGTTATTTGTTTTTAATGGAATTTGGTTATTGCTTTATTTTTTATCGCTTTTAGTCACTAATTTAGGTATTCCTGTCCCTATAGGCACAGGCTGGTTGAGCATTACATTTTCAACAACAGAATCGAGCCTGTCAACCTCTCCAATCAAAGCGGCATTTATGATATGCTTTATCGGAGTTTCGAAGCTTGCCCTTGCCAAAACAGACGCTTTCTCACTTATCACCCCATATCTTGTGATGCCCTTTACCTGGCCGGAAAAGCACATCGTGTCTGCGACAAGCATTATGTGCCTTACATCGACATTAAGGCCCTGGTTCTCTATGACCTTGTACACTTCATTGATTATTGCCTGCCTGGCTGCTTCTATGCCCAGAATCTTCTCAATCTCAAATATGTTGTTGGTTGTCGTCCTAAAGCCATCCACACCTTCAAGCTGCAGCACCTCGGAAAGGTTTGAGCCTGAGGTCATGATTATGTATTCCTCGTCTCTTTTTACAGGAAGGACCTGGTCTATCCCCTTTACACCTTTAAGATGTATTTCCTTTACAGATTCCTTTGCCTTGTACACCTGGTTTATGCTTTCTTCCTTTGACTTGCTCCTGAGCACAATTGAATCCTTGTTGTCCTTTACATTAAACCCCTTCATCTGCTTTGAAACGGCCGCTAAAACCTGCGCATTTGCAATATCAACCCTTTTCATCTTTTCCTTGTCAAGCTTTACCTCTATTTCAGAATCCACAAGGCTTATTGAAAACTCCAAAGCTATATCCCCAAGCTTCGTCTCCTTTATGCTCAATGCAAATTCCTTTATGTCCTTTCCTTTTGAGTATGGCTGCTTGAGGTAAATCTCCATTGCCGGAGTTTCCAGCTCTTTTCTCCCGTCGAGTATCTCTATGATCCTTGGCAGCCCCACTGTAACGTTCATCTCTGCGACGCCTGCAAAGTGGAAAGTGTTAAGGGTCATCTGCGTTCCAGGCTCTCCAATTGATTCAGCAGACAGTATGCCAACCGACTCCCCGGGGCTTATTTTTGCATTTTCATATTCCTGGGCAACTATGTCGAGCACTTTTTTCAGCTTTGCATGGTTTATGCCCTGGCTGTTTGCCCGTATATCCTCGATGAGCCTGCTTGGAAGCCTCTCCTGGTACTCACTTAACAGCTTGTCCATTTTTTTTACACCATTGAATTTATTATCCTTTTTACATTGATTGTTCCTTTCTCAGACTTAGACACGTCTATGCCATCTTCGCCGTATGAAAATTGAATAATGCGGTTTTGCGCATCCCTTACACTGCCGTCATAAGAAACTTTAAGGTCCTGCATCGCGTTGGCAAGCCTCCTGTACAGGTAGCCTGACTTTGGCGTCCTTAAGGCAGTATCCATCAATGAATCACGCCCCGTCATTGATCCAAAAAAGAACTCTGCCGGGCTCAATCCAGTCTTGAAGCCGTTGCTTATAAAGCCCCTTGCTTCAGGGCTTAAATCCTGCCTCTTATAGACTGATAATGTTCTTCCATCAAAGCCTTTATTTATCCTTTTGCCCCTCATTGCCTGCTGCCCTACGCAAGCTGCCATCTGCGCGAGGTTAAGCAGATTTCCCCTTGCGCCTGACTGGGCCATTATCATTGTGTGTGATGACTTGTCAGCATAAGCCGCAACAATCTCCCCAGTGGTGTTTCTTGCCTTATTCAATACTTCAAGTATCCTTAGCTCAAGGGTTTCCTCCAAGTTCTTTCCCGGGAATGTATCCAGCTTGTTGTCCTTGTACAGGCTTATTAGGCGCTCGACTTCCTTCTCCGCATTGTCTAATGTCTCCCTAAGTTTTATCTTTGCATTCTCAGGCAAGTCTGTATCTGAAATAGCAGAGGTGAACCCTCTTCTGAGCAATACCTCTATTCCCAGCCTGAATATCTTTCCAAGAAGGTCAATTGCAAATTCCTTCCCATACTTATGGTGCAGATTCCTCAATAACAAGCCGGAGCCTTCTCCAAGATTGCTCCTGTCCAGGTAGCCTTCAACCAGTTTTCCATCTTTAATAATGACTTCCTCGTCCTGCTTTGTTTTTCCCATAAAATTGAAATCTTCCGGTATTAAGACAGAGAACACTTCCTTGCCGTCAATCTTTTCCTTTCTTGGCAGTTTTGAAAATTCCTCAAAGCCGACAGCAGACAAAAGGTCAACTGCCTCGTGCCTGCTCATTGTCATTCCCTTTGTAAGGAGATAATTTCCGGATATAGCATCCTGCACGCATCCGATAATGCTCAATCCATATCTTAACGATATAAGCTGCGTCTGCACTTCCATCAGTATCTCAGCTTCTGCCCTTGCTTCCTCTGTCTGCGGGATATGCAGGTTCATCTCGTCACCATCAAAATCAGCGTTGTAAGGGTGGCATACTGCAGGATTCAGCCTTAATGTCTTTCCTGGCAGGACCTTAACCTTATGACACATCATGCTCATCCTGTGCAGGCTTGGCTGCCTGTTGAAAACAGCAATATCCCCATCCAATAAATGCCTCTCGACTGTATAGCCCGGCTGTATTTCCTCAAGAGAAGCTTCCTTAGTCTCGTCAGTAATCTTTTTCTTCTTGCCATCCGGCCTTATAATGTAATTAGCTCCAGGATATTTGCCAGGCCCTTTCTCGACAAACCTCTTTAAGTATTCAATGTTCCATTTGGTGACTCTCTCAGGGACGGTAAGCTTCATTGCAATGATATCAGGAACTCCCACTTCGTTAAGCTCAATCATAGGGTCGGGGCTTATTACTGTACGCGCAGAAAAATTGGTCCTCTTTCCAGTTAAGTTATGCCTTATCCTTCCTTCCTTGCTCTTTATTCTCTCCGTCAAAGTTTTCAATGGCTGCCCGGAACGGTGCCTTGCCGGCGGCAATTGGGCAATCGCATTGTCAAAGAAAGTTGAAACGTGGTACTGCAATAAATCCCACAAATCCTCAACTATGATTTCAGGAGCGCCTGCGTTTATATTCTCAAAAAGCCTTTGGTTTATCCTTACTATATCTCCAAGCTTATGCGTTAAATCGTCCTCGCTTCTTTCTCCTGATTCAAGCGTGATGCTCGGCCTCATTGTGACAGGAGGTATTGGCAGCAAAGTTAAGACCATCCATTCAGGCCTTGCGTGCGGTGCAACTAATCCAAACAATGCCAGATCATCATCCGATATTTTCTCAAGCCTTGTCCTTATCTCAATGGGGCTTAGCCTCTTGTCTTCCTCGATGAAAGTAGTGGGCTTGTCCAGTGTGATTTTTTTCTGCCTTGCCTTGCAGTGCGGGCACTTGTTTATCGTCTTGAGATTTGATATTATATCCTTTATCTTGCTCCTCCTGTGTTCAGCTCCCCTTTCCTGTTCCACCTTATCCAGGTCTTCCCTGTACTTCTTGATCTTGTTTTGGGGTATTAATACTCTTCCACAGTCCCTGCACGTTGACTTCAATAGATTCATGATTATGCCTACAAACTTGACGTGTATGATTGGCCTTGCCAGCTCTATGTAACCAAAGTGGCCTATGCATTCCTTTAATTTGCTGCCGCAAGTCTTGCACCTTAATCCAGGGTCAATTACGCCCAGTCTTATATCCATAAGGCCGCCATCTACAGGGTAGCCTTCCTTGTCATAAAGCTCTGGTGTGACAATTTTTGCAGATGCCATGTCCTTTATAACCTTCGGGCTTAGCATTGCAAAGACAATGCTTTTTACCTGCTTGAAGACATGGCTTTCCTCAGGCTCGATTTCCTCTTTCCTCTTTTCTTCCTTAACAACTCCTTCTGCGCTTTCAGCAGGCAGTTCTTCTATCAACTGCTCGGGACTTTTCTCTCCCTGAGGCTGCTCTTTTTGCTCCTCTGTTCCCTCTTCAAGCAAGGTTTTTTCTTCTTTTGCCATTTTTTCAAATTTTGTTTATTTTTTGTTATTTTTATTATTGGAGCTTTCGCAATGCTAATATTTGTTCTCTAACTGCAGTTTTGGATGTATTCCCAATGACTTGAACTCATCAAGTATGAGCTTGAATGCGTAGCTTATTTCCACATCATTTATCTCGACATTTTCGCCGCATATAGGGCAGTAGCTCTTTCCCTTGTAGTCATCCTTGATTGCAATCGTGCCGCAGCTTTCGCATACAGGGACAATTGTCTTGTCAGAGTCAAACCTTTCTTTCAGCAATAACGATGCTCCGTGAGCGACAAAAGTGTCTTTTTCCATTTCCCCAAGCCTTAGGCCTCCTTCTTTTGCCCTTCCCTCGGTTGGCTGCCTTGTAAGCAATTGTATCGGGCCGCGGGCTCTTGAATGTATCTTGTTAGCAACAAGGTGCTTCAGCTTCAGGTAATACATGTTTCCGACAAATATTTTTGCCTCTAACAGCTCTCCTGTTACGCCATTATAGAACGTCTCCACGCCATTTTCCCTGAAGCCCATGCTCTTTAATTCTTCCCTTAATTTTTCCTCGGGCTCTGCATCAAATGTCGTCCCGTTGATGTACCTTCCCGATAAAGCCCCGACTTTTCCTGCAAGCATCTCTATCAAATGGCTTATTGTCATTCTTGACGGAATTCCATGCGGCGAGAAAATCAAATCAGGAATGATTCCTGACTCGGAGAAAGGCATGTCCGCTTCCGGAACAATCAATCCAACAACCCCTTTCTGCCCGTGCCTGCTCGTAAACTTGTCTCCTACTTCCGGAACTCTTTCATCCCTTAACCTTGCCTGCACAAGCCTGTTTCCCTCCTCGTTTTCCGTCAATAAGACAAAATCAACAATTCCCCTTTCCCCGTGCTTTAGGCTCACAGAGCTTTCCCTTCTTGTCCCAGCAGTTAGATTGTATTCTTCCAGCGAGCTTAAGAACCTTGGCGGGGAAGTTTTTCCGATGACAACATCTCCTTCAGCAACCTGCGCCTCAGGATAAATTATGCCGTCATCTTCCAAAAACCTGTAATCCTTCTCGCTCTTATAGCCTTTTACATCTTTATCTGGAATGCTGATTTGGTCTATTAAGCCGCCGCTATACCTTAGTTCCTCGGCGATGCTTGGCCTGTAGTATGTAGAGCGTCCAAGGCCCCGGTCAATAGAAGCTTTGTTTAATATGATTGCATCCTCCATATTATACCCCTTATAGCTCATTACCGCCACAACAATATTCTGCCCCGCGGGATGCTTGTCGTAATTGCCCATGTCATGCATTATTGTTTTTACTACGGGAATATGCGGGTAGTGCAGCAGATTGACATCCATGTCCATCCTTACTGCAAGGTTTGACGCATACAATCCCAGGGCCTGCTTCTGGTTCTTGCTTCCTGCATTCAGCCTTGTTGACTGGTTGTAGTTTCCATACGGGACCAAAGAAGTTGTAAGGCCGAACATTGCCATCGGCGTAATCTCAAGATGAGTATGCTCCGGGGTCAAGTCGCTTTCAAAGAATGCCACCAGCGCATTTTCCTCTTCTGCAGCATCCAGGTATTCAATTACCCCCTGCTTTACCAAATCGCTCCATGAAATCTCATTCTTTTCAAGCTGCTTTATGTGCTTTTCCGTCAGCAGCGGCTGGCCGTCCCTCACAATTATCAAGGGCCTTCTTGCCCTTCCTTTTGAGGTCTCGATATACACCTCATTGGACTTGTCATTATAATATATATTAAGGTTGTCTGTTACGCTTCCTGTCCTTCTTTCTTCCCTTACCCTGCTCACAAAACTATGAGGATCTTCCACTATGCCAACAAATTTGCTGTTATAATATACTTCTGCCATTTTATTTGACGGATTTTAAGCCGAAATTTTTAAGCTGTTTTACTACTTCATTTTCGTCTGATCCCTGGGAAATCGAGCATAACAGGGCAAGGTTTTTTCTCAATCCTATGTTCGTGCCTTCAGGAGTCTCTATAGGGCATAATCTTCCAAGATGCGTTGAATGCAGCTCGCGAGCTTCAAAATTCTCCTGGGAAGCGCTTAACGGGCTTACTACACGCTGCAAGTGGGAAAGGGTTTCCAGGTAATTTAACCTCTGGATTCTCTGGCTTATTCCTTTCCTGCCGCTGACCCATGTTCCTGTCGCCATCGATGAATATATCCTTTGGGTAAGAAGCTTGTCCCTTATTATCACTTTTATTGACGGAAACTTCCCGCGCTTTACTATCCTCTGGAAGTTATAAAGCAAGTCACCAATCAAGACCTTGAGGTTGAGCCTTAGCAAATCCGCCAATAAATCCCCGGCAAGCTTCAGCCTCTTGTTCATGTAATGGTCCTTGTCATCAACATTAAGGTCCCCTCTTGAGACCATTATGAACTTCTTGATCATCTTGCACAAATTATAGGCTTTGAATATCCTATCCTCTTTTTTTATGCCGATGTGCGGCATCAGGTACTTGTCAAGTATTTCGCCCATCCTTTCAAGCCTTACTTCCTTTGACTGCGTTATGCCTACTTTCTTTGCAATATAGTCAATAGCATCCTCCTCTGTCTTGATGCCTGCAAACTCAATGAGGTTAAGGATGACTTCATCATGCTGCTTCCCTTCCTCTGAGATGAATCTTGTTATCTCCTCGTCCTTGAGCATGCCAAGGGCTTTTATCAGGACCAATGCAGGTATTCTTTTTACCCTAGTAAAGGTGATATAAAACAAGCCGTCTTTAAGCTTCTCCATTGTGTGCGGAATCTTGAATGAGCCGTACTCTGAAAACAATTTTCCAACAAAAGGCGATGTGCCTGTAGCATCCTCCTCAACCAAAAACTTGTTTGATGCAAGATCCTCTATGGTTATCAGGACTTTTTCTGTCCCGTTGATTATGAAATAGCCTCCAGGCTCGTCAGGGTCTTCTCCCTTTTCTATCAGCTCGTTCCTGTTCATGTTGTGCAGATGGCACCATTTGCTCTTGAGCATTATGGGTATGTTTCCCACCTGGGTGACAAAACTTTCCCTCTGCACCCCATTTATGTGGGCGCTGACTTCAATGAAAGTCGGGGCAGAATAAGTTAATTTTCTGAGCCTGGCTTCCATCGGGAAAATATTCCTTTTGCTGCCATCTGCCTCTGTTATTTCCGGCTTTACAGACCATATCTTGTCAAGCTTAATCCTGAAATCATCAATATTGTGGGGTATTATTGTCGGGACAATCTCCTTGTTTTCCTCCAGTATAACATTTAATTCTTTGTCCATGAACTGGTTGAAAGACTCTATATCGGAGTCTACAAAACTCTGCTCGGCAAAGTATTTCTGCATCAGGATTTTTCCGTATTTATACATCAACTACCACCCTGTAAAAGGCTGCCTCTCCTGCAGTCATGCTTTTCCTTGTGATCTTTATAACATCCCCTGCCTTCGCATCCAAAGCCTGTATGGCAGAATCCGTACTCAGTATTCTTGGAAGTTCCTTTAAAGAAATATTGTAGTCCTGCAGCAGCTTTTCTTTTTGCTTGTCACCGAGCTTGGCGTGCTTAGGCATCAATATATGCTTGTCGACATTGAATTTTTTCTTCATACTTCCCCGCTGAAACCTCTTGATTTTTGACTATAATGGGCCGGACGAGACTCCCAAATCCTGAGGGATTTTGCTGCCCTCCGGGATATTCGGACTCGCGACCTCCTGATTACCTTTCGCCTAGGTTCCGAAAACCTTAGGTTTTTGATAAAAGTCAGGCGCTCTACCAGGCTGAGCTACCGGCCCGCGTTTATACACTTATTATATAAACGCCCTGGCCGGGACTTTCAATGTAAAAGCTTTGTACTTTGACTTGTTTGAACCCGGGTCGAAGCCGTGACAGGGCTTCATGATAGTTCCTACAGCATTTTAGCCTTAAAATACTGAGCCAGGCTACACTACCAGGGCATTTTGTTAAATACGGCATAGATAACCCTCTTTAAACTAAACCAGCTTTGAATTATAGCCTTTTAGCTAAAGAAAGATTATCACGCATTTTAATCAGGATTATTTCCTTATTTATAAAGTTTACTGATTTTGCCCAAAATCTGTACAAGAAATCAAAGAGTTCTTTGATAAAACTTCTATTTAAAATTTTCGTTATTATTTGTATAGAAATGTATATTTTATAAAAATAAAATATCCCCATCGCCGGATTTGAACCAGCAACCTCACGGTCACGACTGACTATTTTTCATTCATAGCATATAGCTTTGTCAAATAGCGAACGCATCTCTGGCCTCCTTTAGGGAAACAGCCGTGCGCTCTGCCGTTGAGCTAGATGGGGTTACTTTGATTATATATGGGTTATTTTTAAATCTTATCTATCCGTAGCTTTTTTCGTGGATACGCAAAGTCGTTATTTTCATAATATTTTTAAATGAAACTAAGTAAATGATTTTGTATTTAAATAGCTCACGCGTGAATGTCCAGTGACGTGAGAACACAAAACTCATAATTTAGTAGTTGAGTACCCCACATGCTTTGAAAATGATAAAAATTTCTAGTGGAGCTAATATATCTATTTTCTACGCGGGGTATATTATTGAAATTTTCACATACTTTAAAAATATTATGAAAAACAGCCGATAAAAACCAAATAAAGAATTCAGTTGCCGACATTTAACCTATTTGATGCTGTCGTAAATGTTTTGTCGTTTGCCTTGAAAACTGCTGTTGCTGCCGGCAAGCTGAAGGTTCCAAGTATGGACAGCTTTGACTTCATCCTGTAGGACAATACTCTTTCTTCGGAAACATCGAGGTTGTTCAATTCCCATTTTACAATTGTGGTCCCTTTTTTCTCATGCCTAAGCAATTTAGTAGGCTGCAATGATCCTATGGAGACCTCCCTTTCTATGTTTATGATGCTTGGGATTATTTCTGTCACTTCTATGTCTTTTATTTTTGTCCTGCCTCTGTTCTGCACGCGCAGTATGACAGACATCTCACTGACTCCGCCTTCGCTCTTTACTATGCTGCTTGCCTCCTTTCTTATGACAAGAGGCGCTCTTAATGCATAGTATGCCGCTATCACCACCAACAGCAGAATGATTACAGCAAACAGCGGTATGAAATTTTTCGTCACTGTCACTCTCATCCTGTTATTCTCAAGCTTGGCATTCCATACAAAGTAGCTTTTGCCGTTTTCTTTTGCAATTCTTGCCTTGGGATTTTCCGATGAGAATATTGACTCAAGCAGCGTGGTCTCTGTTCTGAATTTTCCCTCATAATACGGATTATTTGACACAAAATCATAAACAGTTTTTGTTCTCAGGAAATTTTTCTTCTGGCTTACAAGCTCCTTGTCAGTATATTCCATGATCTCTACTTTCTTTACTATGGGGTTTATGATGCTTATGTCATCGCTGAATACAGAAACTGCCAGCTCGTCTTCCTGGGGCATTGCAAAAGGATCAATCCTTTCTGTTAGCATCAGGGTTTTCTCTTCTTCTGGCTCTAGGGAAGTGTTTATGGTATCCTGTATGGAATTGCTTTCAAGCCTTATGGTAAGTTTTGTATAATTTATTATATTCTGGTTGTTGAGCACAATCTTTATCGGTATTTCTTCCCTCGGGTCTATCTTTTCAGGTATGCCGACGCTAGTGACGACTGTCGGCACATAGCCTTGGATAAGGCCTTTTACTGATAAGATGGAAACCTTCAGCTGTACGGATTTTAGCTGGTTTGCAGCTTCTGACCTTATGTTTACTATAACTCCATAAGTTCCTATGTCCCTTATCTTAAGAGGGTCAACAACAAGCTCTACGCTTCCTTCCCCCCCCGGACTCACAACAAGCGTTATAGGATTCACAATGGGCTCTGTCCTGACGTCCCATATGGGAAAATCAGGGCTATAAATCCTGTATTCATCAGCCTGCTGCATGTTATTCTTTATGATAAGCTTGAATTTTGCGAATTCGTCAATCAAAATCTTGTCCTTTACAGGTTCAACACTGATGTCAAACAGCGCGGCATTTGCCAAAGAAGCATATAGCAGCAATACAAATGCAAAAATGCCGAATTTCTTGAAAAAAACCATAGTTTCACCGCTTTTGTTATTGGCTTATTTTTAGCTCTACTTATATATAAATCTTTTTGATTAGGATAAAAATGGGGCTGCGAGGACTTTCATAGCCAATTATTTCCAACCAGCTGTTCGAACCCCGGTTGCTACCACTCTGTAAGCTCCCTTACGCAGGAGTTGAGGCTTTCCCCAAGGTAGAGTGATACCAAGCTACACTACAGCCCCAAACAAAGATACTGTGTTTTAGTATAGTTATTTAAAGGTTTTTGATTAAGCTTTGTAAGTAAAGTAGATATAGCCAAAAAGCCCGGCAACAATAACGACAAACACTATAAAAACTCCAATAGTTGGGTTTGCATCTGCTGGCGGCCCAGATAATAAGCCTGTAATGCCCTGCAAAGAGGATTTTGCATTATTTTTTGATTCTTTATCCCCTTCTTCAATATTTTTTTCTTCTTTTTCTTCTAATACTGCCAATGCCTGTTTTTCTGGTGTGCATGCTTTTGCTTCTGTCGGCTTGTTAAATGATGTGCCGCAATTATTAAGGTCTTTACACGATCTAGTTTGCAAATTATTAACGCATTCAGACCATGAGATGCATTGCCAATTTTCCAAGCATGAGCCGCTGCCGGAACTGCCACTGCCACCTCCGCCAGCACTTCCACTGCTTCCATCGCCAAATGCAGCAGGTGTTGTTGCAGTTTCTGAGCTTTTTTCAAAATCTATCTGCCTTATGCCTGAATTTTTCAGGCCCGTAACTTTGTATTTTTTTGTTGAGTTGAGGTAAGTGCAGTTATAGCCGTCCTGCAAAGTGCCGCTGCATTCAATCTTATGCTCATCTTCCTCATTGCAGCCGCTGCTTATTTCAGCAATTGAGGTCATTTCCATGTCCCTTATGCAGATCCCATTCTTTGACTGGTTCAACTTGTCGAGGTAAAATGTTTTTGTAAAGCCTGCTGGCAAAGCCATGTTCCTGATGCTGAAAACTATGGCTCCTGTGGAATTATCAGGCTGCTTGTTGATTATGATATCACTTAAGTTTATTGTTGCGCTGCTGAAGTTAAAGTCAAACTCAACGATTGTTGTGCTGCTGTCCTTAAACTCAACTTTTTGAGTCCCATTAAAGATTCTCGACAGGTTTGCGGAATTTCCTATGGAAAATGACAGGTTTAATGTGGAAGTGCTTATCGAATCTGGCCGTCCAATGAGCCTGTCCAAAGAATCATTAATGCCGTCATTATCGCTGTCTAGCTCAATCCTGTCTAAAACAATTATTTCAAAAATTTTGGAATCATATAAATAGCCGTCAGAGGCGCTTATTTCTACTGCATAGCTTCCAGAGTCCATTGTCGTGGTATGCCATAAGAAATTATTGTTATTCTGCGCAAATCTTGTATTGTTTACAGAGAAAGTTAAAATATCCGAGTTATTGTCTGCTGCAGCTGCAGTCACTATAACTGTATCGGTCTCGTTTACTGTTATATTTCCTATATGCTCCAATGCCGGCTTTTTGTTTATCTTTATTATCTCTTTTATGATATTGTTGCCCTCGCTGCTTTCCTCAACAAAATCGTCAAAATCAGCTATTGCATTGAGTTCAAAATCAGGTGCATTGACAAAATTCACGGAGTATTTTTTATGCTCATTTGCTGGTAAGATGGTTATTGATTTGTTGATTGAATACGTATAGTTGTCAAAAATCTCCAGAAAAACATTGAAGGCATTTTTATCTCCAGTGTTATTCATTGTCACATTCAATGAGATATTGTTGCTGCCGTAATGATAGCCGTCAGAAATTTCAAAAGCCAAATTAAGGTCCGGCAATTGAGGCCTTTCAAAATCCGCATAATTGTAATTTTTGGTTGCGTAAAAATTATTAACCTGGTCTATTACGCTGTTGTTTTCCATAATTTTTGCGTACTTTACAATATACGGCCCATTGAGCTTTTTGCCATAGATATTTGTCCCGTTAAAATCCAGAATAATGTGATTGGTTCCTGCAATGAAAGGCCATGTTTTTTCTTTTTTCTCAATGAAGTTGCCAAACAAATCGTATAAAGCAGCCTCAACCCTGTAACTATCATCATTTTTTATTTCCAGGGTTATATTCAGCCTCAGCAAATCAGACAGTCCATTATTATCCGCATCAAAGCCGTAATCAGAAAAACCGGAAAAATAAGAGGTTTGCGCGAAATCCCTGTAGTCATAAACATCTGTTGTGTAGCCTGTTTTTACCAGTTTATTGTTTATTTTAATGCTTGTCAAATTAAAGCTCCCGCGATAATGGGTGCTTTTTATCGTCTCATTGTCGAAGTTTAGTATTATATTATTCACTCCTGCATTTGCAGTCCCGTTTATTTTTGAAAAAATTATTGAGCCGTTGTACTGCAGATAGGCAAATATTTCATAAAAATTATTCTTTGTAAAATTAATTGCAAAGTTTAATTGTAAAGAATTACTGCCTATTGATTTGTCGGAAATATTGATTATTTTAACGCCTTCCTCATAATTTGGATAATAACTTGTCTCTATGCCCTCTTTGCTGTATTTTAAGCCGTAATCCTCGCTGTATATTTTTATTGTATAATTGAATTTATTTTTTGTAAGCGATTCTGCTGGGAATGAAATGTTGAACTTGCTTGTTCCTGAGCTCAGCGTTTTATTGGTTTCATTGGTAATGATATTTTCATCATATAAATCAACGACAACCAGATAATTTCCCGCATTGCCGCTTGTTGCCAGTTCTATTATTAAGGTGTCATTTAGATTATTTCCATCCTTGTCTGTCATGAAATCATTTTGGCTGGTAACGTTTATTCCGACTGTAAGGAAATCAAAGTTGAAAAAATTAATTAAATCCTGCAATGTTATTGAATAAGATAATGGAATCAGAAAAACAAAGAATATTGCAGCTAGTAATATGCTTTTTCCCATTATTTTCATTAAAAACAACTGGAGAATTAAAAATATTTTGCTATTGCATGCTTGCGGGCTTCCACAATCTTGCAATCTTGTCCTTTTCGCGCCATTTCTTGATGAAGTTTTTTACCCTCAACGGAAGCACGCTTTCCAGGAGCTCTGTTTTCTCGGTCAATTTGTAAAGCTCGCTCTTCAGCCTGTTGCTCAAATCCTTGTATAAGCTTGGATCTGCATAAATCAGCCCTTCTTCAATCCTGTAAAAAGCTGTTGTCCCTTCAGGCGCAAAGACAATATAGCCCCTCTTTGCCTTTAAAAACTCAGAATAAGTATCCATGCCCCTGTAGACTTTTTCAGCATCCGCCAAATACACACCTCCTTTCTTGCCGCTGGGATCAAGAATCACCAATTCATCTCCCTCAACTGCAACACATACTGCGTAATGCGCCTTGCTTGACTCGGGAAATAAAAAGCTCTTTTTGTAGTCAACTATGAGCAATGCTCCCTGGTTGAGCCAAAGCCTTGCCTCGTCCTTTAGGCTGGTTATCCTTTCCACAGTAATCCAGGATCCTTTTACCTTATCCTTGGTAAGCTGCTGCACAATATCTATCAAAACTTCCGGCCTTGTTCCAGCTCCAACCACAGTATTGCTCATCTCTCCTATTTTGGATTGGGGCTCATTGTAGCCAAATATCCTTAAAATCATGGATGCGCACGCTGGGCCGCAATAGCTGGGCTTCTGCTCCACATAATAGCTTTTTATCTTTTCCAAAGTGTCCAAATCAGTCTCTATATGCCTGAAAGAGATTTCCTTTTTTACAAATTCCCTGCTTGGTATGAAAGTTATGTAGCCAATATCCGACTTTATCGAGACTCCCTGGTTTGATATCGACTTTATGCTGCCCTCAACGTTATCCACCTTTACTTTCTGCCCTAATTTGAAGGAGCCCGACATCCTCAAATAAATGCCCGCTATAAGGTTTTCGACCATGGTTCTTGTGCCGAAAAATACATAAAGGAAAAACAAGGCTGCAAGGCCGTAGAAAACCCATCCTATTGCGCTTGTTATGCCGCTGATGTCTATGCCAAACAAGCTGAGCAGGAATAAAACAGTAAAAAGGTAAAGCACGCTCCTCACAAAGATAAGAGTCCCGTTCAGGAAATGCTCCTTTTTCTGCTCGATCATGAATTCCGTAATTCCGGAAATGTCAAATATTCTGCTTAGCCCGAAAGTGATCAAGTTTACTGCTGCAATTGCAAGGACTATCAATAATATTACAATAAGCATATTTGGCAGCAGGCTGTATGTATCTGCAAGGAAATTGCTTATCAATGAAGTGTCTTTTATGAAATTTACCTGGAGATACGCCAGGGAGACAATTATTGTTATTATAAGCACAAGATACCTAAAAAGCTTGACAAGCCGCACATTCCCTATGTTTATGACGTCTTTCCTTTTTGCTATTGCGAATATCAGCTGGCTGCCAAACCTCGCTATAAGGTAGCCTACAAAGATTATTGCCAGAGTTACAAGAAGTTTTGTTGTTGTTGCGTCTAAAGGCATGCTCTCCCACTATTTTTGCTTTTTAAACCGGATTAATTGGCACCTTAAATAAATATTTTGTTGTTTTTAGGGCTCTGTAGAAAATGTAGGTTAGCAGCCTTCAAGTCGAATTTATTTTATTAATACTTATAGCTGACGAGGGGGAAGTCCCTTACGGGGAGTGTCAGCCTTTAAAATAAACATTAAAAATTCGAAGCTGCTAACCCGAGCGAAGCGAGATTTTCTACAGAGCCTGTTTTTAAGGATTTTTTAATACGCTAAAATTCCGCCATATCTATGATTGGCGGACAAATAGTGGCGGAATTCGCTGAGTCAAAAACCACTTATATTATTACTAACACAAAACATGCCACCAATCTCTGATTGGTGGTTTTTGACTATTTCCAGGTAGCTTTTCTCGAGGTTTTCCTTGTCTTTCTCTATCAGGTCCTTTGACTTCAGAAGCTCGTTGATCTTTTCCTCCTTTAATGTGAGTCTTTTCTCGATTTCCTGCAAATTTTTGACTTTTTTGTCATACTCTTCCTGCATGTCATTTATGCTATTATGGTAGAAAACGCTTGACAGGATGAACATCACGACTGCTACAAAAATGAGTACGAGAAGATTCAGATTAATGTCACTTTTAAGACATTTCAACTGCTACCACCCCTTAATATGTTTTTTTGCGGAGAAGTATAAAAAGATTTTGGTATTTATGTGCAAAACACCATAATTAATGTGCAGTTCTTAATTTATGTGCAAAGCCCACCAAACCGATAATCTTATATATAACTGCTTACTTACCTTTTCCACGAAAAACTAAATTTTAATATAGTAAAGGGCACAAATTTTCATAAACTAAATTCGTCCTTTACTTATTACGAACGGACAACTATTGTTCAATAATTTTGTCCGTGAGTATAAAAAATCGTGGAGGGAAATTAAAGAATGGCACAAAACATACAGCCTATATTTATACTGCCGGAAGGAACACAAAGAACTTTAGGCAGGGATGCGCAAAGGAACAATATAATGGCCGCTAAATTAGTAGCGGAGACTGTAAGGACAACTTTAGGGCCTAAAGGAATGGACAAGATGATTGTGGATTCCTTGGGAGATGTTACTGTCACGAATGATGGTGTTACAATTCTAGAGGAAATGAACATAGAGCATCCTTCTGCAAAGATGATTGTGGAAGTTGCAAAAACACAGGAAAATGAAATTGGAGACGGAACCACAACAGCAGTTGTTTTGGCTGGAGAATTATTAAAAAATGCTGAAGAGCTTCTGGACAAGGATGTCCATCCTGCAGTCATATCAAGAGGCTACAGGCTTGCAGAGGCAAAAGCCCAGGAAATTTTAAATGAGATGGCTGAAAAAATCACTCCGGACAATGAGGAAGTGCTTAAAAAAATAGCGCAGACAGCAATGACGGGCAAAGGGGCAGAATATTCAAAAGACACTTTAGCAGTTTTGGCTGTCAAGGCAGTAAAGATGGTTGAGGAAGACGGCTATGTTGACAAGGATAACATAAAGATAGAGAAAAGGACTGGGGGAAGTGTAGAGGACTCAGAATTAATCAAGGGCATTGTAATTGACAAGGAAAGGTTAAGCGCAAACATGCCAAGGGTCGTTAAAAACGCAAAAATAGCCCTGATTGACAGGGAGATAGAAATCAAGAAGACTGAGATGGACGCTAACATACAAATCAAAACACCGGACCAGATGCAGGCATTTTTAGACCAGGAAGAGAACATGCTCAGGGACATGGTGGAAAAAATAACAGCGACAGGAGCGAATGTCATGCTGTGCCAGAAGGGAGTTGATGATGTCGCAGTGCATTTCCTGGCCAAGAAGGGGGTTTATGCTGTAAGGAGAGTTTCTGAAAGCGACATGAAGAAAATAGCAAAGGCAACAGGGGCAAAAATATCAACTAACCTGAAGGATTTGAGCAAGGACGATTTGGGATTTGCAGGGACTGTAGAGGAAAGAAAGGTAGGGGATGAGGAATTTACATACATTATGGACTGCAAGAACCCAAAAGCTGTCACCTTGCTGATAAGAGGCGGGACAGAGCACGTTACAAACGAAATAGAAAGGGCAGTGACAGACGCTGTTGGAGACGTTACAGCTGCATTGAAAACAGGGATGGTCGTAGCAGGCGCAGGAGCGCCAGAGACAGAGCTTGCAATGCAGATGAGGAAATACGCTGACACTTTATCTGGGAGAGAGCAGCTGGCTGTGCAGGCATTTGCAGATGCAATGGAGGTAATCCCAAGGACTTTGGTGGAGAATGCCGGCTTGGACCCAATAGACACAATGACTGACCTTAAAGCCGCTCATTCAAAGAAGCAGAAATGGGCCGGAATTGATGTTTTTACGGGCAAGGTGATGGATGCGTGGAAGAAAGGCGTAATAGAGCCATTGAAAATAAAGACGCAAGCTGTTAGTTCAGCTTCTGAAGTCGCAGTCATGGTCTTGAGGATTGATGATGTGATTGCATCCTCAGGAAAAGCTGACAAAATGCCTCAAATGCCCCCAGGCGGAATGGGCGGCATGGGTGGAATGGACTATTAATTCAATATTTTTATTTTTCTTTGTTTTTAATTTATTTTTTATTTAGTTTATTTCTGAATTTTTTGGGATTATCTAACTATAAAATTAAGTCTATAAAGATATTCCACAGGAAGAAAGAAGTTCAGCAAACAAAGACAAAAAAAATCATTGAAATTTCTTTAAGATAAATTACAAAAATATAAAAAAAGTTGTTTAAGTAACAGTTGTGAATATCTCGCCTTCTGCAACCTTACGGTAATTAGTGCCAGCCTGCGGGTCATAGTAATCAAGCTTAACAAAGGCTTTAGCTTTTTCTCCGTCTGTAAAGCCAACAA
>JACPDF010000017.1 GCA_016184145.1 Candidatus Woesearchaeota archaeon
GGGCTAATTGAAGCATTTTTGCTGTTTTTCAAGATTGCAGCTGAAAATCACCAGTGCAAAAATGCCTATATTTGCTTTAAGCATCCTGAACTAGAGCTGGGTTGGAATTTCCTTGAAACTATCCGGTTAAAAAGAAATGCTATCAACTACAGAGGTCAATTATTAAATTATGAAGACTGGATTAAGTTTAAGCTGCAATTTGAAATGCACATTAATAAGCTTAAGACAGAAATAGATAAGAGACTAAAGGAAGAAAATTAGTCGTTGCGGCACGTCAAAACAAATCTGGTTTTTCTGCAAAGATTGACGGGCTGATCTAGCCGAATTTTATCCCTTCTTTCGCAAATTCCTGAATGAGCTTGTCATAAAAAGACGATACAATTTTTTCTTTTGATGCGATGTCCCATATCCAGAACCATATTTCCAGGCTTACCTTGTCCTTATTCACATTTTTAATCATAACCTGAGGATTAAGCATCTTGATGTTCTTTGGTATGGCAAAAAAGTGCTTGGGAACCTCGATAAACTTAGTGATGGCATTCAATTTCTTTTCCGGGACATGGGGCAATATGTTCGGATTCTCCAAGCATATACTCTGGATAACCTGGATGGCTTTGCTCTTGTCAGATTCAGCAGCTATATCAATGTTTAAACTTACCTTTATAAATTCCCCCCTGCTGTAGTTGATTATCGAGGCTGATGTCATAAAAACAATGTTCGGGATGGTAATTATCCTTCCGTCCATGGCCCTGAGCCTTGTCTTCCTTAGCATTATATCCTTGACCTTGCATAATTCACCATTGATTTCCACAATGTCTTCTTCGTTAAAAGGCCTTTCAAAAGCCAAGACAATCCCTGCCGCAATGTTCTGCAGGACAGGCACAGCAGGCAATAATATCGCTATGCCCAATACTCCTAATGCTGCAAGGCCAGCAGGAACATTAAAGTGAATGATGTTGTTGAAAGCAAAAAATAAGCCAAGAGCGTAAACGCTGTACATCACTATTTTGGATATCGGCTTGTATATGATTGCCCTAACCCTTTCCTTCATGAACCTCCTCACCAGTATACTCGACAGGCTGCCCAGTATGAAGGTAAAGATTATCACAAAAAGGAACAAAAGGAACCTTTCAACCGATACCTCCCCTATAAAATCGCTTATTTCCGCCATTTTAGCCTATCCTAAAGTTAAAATATGAGAACTTCTTAAAGTTGTATACTACTTATATTTTTCCTTTTAATAATCCCTGTCTTTAGCCATGCAGCACTATCTGGAATCTTTTATTGCGTTTGGCACTTTTAAGCGCATACTGTTCCGGCTTAAGCCCATGGGATGATGCCCATGCATGCGCAGCGCTTTCTGTCTTGAAAGTCTTTGGCCCATTCTTCTTAGCAGCCTGATGAAAAAATCCGGAATGCCTAAAACGTGTGCTAAGCCTGAACTTTCGCTTTATTTTTGTGTGTACTTTTTTCATGTTTAATATGCCTAATAAAAACAGCCGAGAGGTTTCTGCCAGCAGTTTTTTTGCCTAATAACTTTTGCCTAATAACTTATTCTGTCTCCATTTCCTATCTATTTAATGCACCTGCATAACTACCAATCGCTATCGTCATCATCTTCATCTTCATCCCCATACCAATGCATCTTTCTCACCCCCGGTTTCCCGTTTGTTTGACAATTTGAGTTCGATTGAGTTTGGGCGTTTCCCTTGCGGCATCAAGTATTTAAATTTTTCTAAATGCGATTACCGGCCTATTCCCAATCTGTAGCAAACGCACATTTTATTACAAGAATGAACCTATACTCACTCGCATAATCTATTGAGCAATTCACGCGAAAATCATAGATTTTCGGTGCGTAAAAATGCATAGCATTTTTTGCACACAAAATCTGAAAGATTTTGTTGTGTCCTGAAAATGCAAGGCATTTTCATGACATACTCGTTCGTAATACGCGAAAATTGCCTTGCAATTTTCGGTACAAGAAATGCTTTGCATTTCTTTGTAAGCAAAGAGCATATTATTATTGCTCAATTATTTGTGCTCTTTGCTATAGTTGAAAATTAAGTCTTCAATTTGCTTTAGTTTTTTCACGTTTAGCTGGTAAGCATCTCCATGTTTTGTTCTGCCATACAACAACACAATTTCTTCTTTCATCAATTCATGCAAAACATCATCCACGAAACCGCTTAGGTGTGATGGAATTCCTGATGTTAGGCGCTCATACAGCAGATGGCCTTTCACAAACGCCTTGCTTGCATAGAGCTTTTTGACAATGTTGCGCTTTATCTTGTCGTAATCTGCCTGAGAAAGTTTCTTGCCCATTGCCAAAATTGCAAAGAAACTTATTTATAATCCTTCTTATTTTTAATGTTTATTCATAGCTCATATAGGCTAAAAATAGAAATATTTATATAGTAATATAGTCAGTTAACTTGCTATGGAAACAAAAACAGCCTTTTTGCAGGTCTTTGGAGACTCTCCCATGTTGAGGGTGATGGATTTTCTCATTGTGAATGAGGACTTTGACTATAGCATGACAGATATCGCTTCTCAATCTGGCATTGGCTATTCCACTTTGAAGCTGTTCTGGAAAAATCTGGAAGCAAATAACATTGTTAAAAACACCAGAACAGTGGGCAAGGCCAAAATGTATAGGCTTAACATGGCTAATCCTGTGGTCAGGAAGTTTAGGGATTTCTACTGGGAAACCACAAAGCAGGCTGTTCATGAAGAAATAAAAGAAAGAGTGGAGGCTACTTAGATTGTTTATTTGTTAAGAGATGAAACTTGGCATATTAATAACAGACTAAAACTTAAGAATTACATTTAAAAAAATTTACTCTTCACCCTCATAAAGAGTTTCATCCTCATAAGGGCTGATGCCATTCCATCTTTTTTTTGCGAGCTCGTATCTTTCATGTGTGCCCATGTCAAACCACTGGCCTTCGAAAGGGAATCCTCTCAGCATGCCTTGCTTCGCAAGCTTTGGAAAGACGTCTTTCTCGAGCATTGAAAAGCCATCAGGAATCATGCCTATTATCCTTGGCTCGAGTATGTAAAAGCCGGCATTGATTAAATTAGAAGGAGCTTCCTCAGGCTTTGGCTTTTCCACAAACTCCAGGATTCTTGAGCCGGAAAGCTTTGCTACACCATAATGGCTCGGCTCAGTCACTGTAGTCAGGGCTATTGTGCCTGAAGCATCCTTCCTTTTATGCAGCCTGAACATCCTGGGAATGTTTATGTTTTTCAGCTCATCTCCATTGGCAACTATGAAGCTGTCATTAAGCAGATTTTTTGCAAGCTTTAATGGCCCTGCAGTCCCAAGGGGCTCATCTTCCTCAATGTAAGATATATTAACTCCAAATTTGCTGCCGTCCCCATAGAAATCCATTACCTTTTCCTTCAGGTAGCCAACGCTCAGGATAATGTCCCTTATGCCATATTTTTTGAACAGGTCAAAAAGATGCTCTGTTACAGTCTTTCCCTGCACTTCAAGCATGCATTTCGGGAGCTTATAAGTCAGGGGCCTCAGCCTTGTCCCTTTTCCCCCCACCAGGATGACGGCCTTTTCAGGCCTGTATGCGCCAAGGGCGTTTGCCAGGAGCTGCTCTATCTGCTGGCTCCTGTTTTTTATTAAATCCCCGTTTACTCTTTTGTCTATCTGCCTTATCAACTCGCTGTCCAGGGTTATAGTTATGCGCTCTTTCATTTTCAGGCTATGCAATATTTTTCTTTTTTAATCCCGCTTTTTAATATTTTTCATTTTGTTATCTAACATCCAATTACTGCAGTAAGCATTTTAGCTGAAAAGTATATGTTTTTCATTTATAGCAAACGCACTAAATTTTCGCAATATAGTAAAGGCAACAAATAATTGAGCATGAATCTTGCCTTTACTTATTACGAACGGACAACTAATACTCAATAGATTTTGTCCGTGAGTACAGTTATTATTTCTGTATTAAACTGATCAAAACCCATTGACTTTCATGCTCTCATTTGTCATCTGTATGCTTTTATTTCCGTCCTTGAAGCCTGTTGCTGCCCTTATCGCGTCAATGTTCTCCAGAACAACATCCGATTCCTGATGAATAGCTTGCAGGTAAAACAGCTTCTTTCCCTTTACTCCAATGCCTTCCTCCCAGACGCATATTTCAGGCATGTCTCCCCTTATTCTGTCAAGATCCTTGGCCATCTCCATTATCTCTGCAGTTGACCTTACCTTTTCAGCATTCCTTACAACCCTTACCCTTGTTGTTTTTTTCCACAGATCAAGAATATCTTCGGCAGAAGCTTCCTTTTTCATATCTACAGTCAGGGAATGCATGTGCATTATAGTTGTGGGAACAGACATAGCTGTTGTAAATATGTTTACGTTGTGCAGGACTGTCTGCACATCAGGGCCGTGATGCGAAGGCAGTTCAAGGACAGGCACTATTGCATTGATAGGACCGTGATAGATGTCCCACGGGTCAGCAGCCCTTCTAACCATGGTTGCGTGCACGCTGTCAATCCCATAATGCTTCTCTATTGGGTGCAAGGTCCTGCACAATCCTGTTGTGTTGCAGCTTACAACCCTGACATAATTTTTGCCCAAAGCCTCGTCATAGTTGCACTGCGCAACAAAGCTTACTCCAGCAGTCTCGTGCTTTTCCCCTCCCTGGAAAATCGCTTTCATATTCCTTGGCAAATAATATTTTTCCTTGTTCTCCTTCCCGACTTTCTTTGGAGTGCAGTCAACAACAATATCAGCCTCGTCCAAAAGGTTATTGACGTCCCCTTCCGGCACAATGCAGTCCCTTGTGGACGTTGAGCAGATTTGCGCAAACTCGTCCTTGTCGCTCATGGCAAATATCTTAATGCCTTTCATCTTGGCAACTTCCATCTTGTAGTTGTACGTATGCCCTGTGACGCCAACAAGCTCCATATCCTTCTGCAGCATAATCGCGTCTGCAACCCTTTTTCCTATTGTTCCATAGCCTATTAATCCGACTTTCAAGCTCATTTTCTCACCTTTGAAATTTATTATATTTATTTAGCATTACTAATCTATTATCTTATGCTCCCAATCATTTGTTTAGTCATTATTTAATTTCACTTTTAATATTTCAGGGCATTGAAAAATTATAATAATTATCCTGCGTTTTTGCTTTATAGTTTACTTAGGGCAAAAACGCCGGTTATTTTTCTTTTTTATTGCGCTCATCCTTTCATCGTTACTAAACTATTGATATTAAGTTTTAATTGTGAACTTGTTTGTGAAGTCAATGGCATTTGATTATTATTTATTTTTATTTGAAACTAGCCTTCTTTTTTTTGGCTTACTCCTCTTTTTCCATCTCTTCCCTATATTTTCCCATTGTGGCCAGGCTGTTCAGCTTAGCCCTTTTCAAAAAGGCTTTCTGCCCTTTCTTGAGATTTTCCTGCCTGCCCTGCCATGCCTTTAATGCAGGCTCCTGCAAAGCCCTTGCATAGGAAAAGCTGACATACCATGGCAGCTCAATGCCTAAAGTGTGCATCCTGTTTAAATGCTGAGTAGCTTCTTCCGGGCCTTGGCCGCCGCTCAAAAAGTTGATGCTCGGCAATTCTTCAGGAACGGTTTTTTTCAAAACTTCCACAGTCCTTTTTGCAACCTCGTCCACTCCTGCCCTGTTCTCTGCCTGTTTACCGGAGATGACCATGCTTGGCTTCAATATGCATAAGCCAATTGCAACATTTTCTTTTTTCAAAGCCCTGAATACTTCTTTCAGGACTTTTTCAGTGGCTTCATGGCATTTCTGAATAGAATGCGCACCATCAATTAAAACCTCAGGCTCGACTATCGGCGCAAGGCCGTGCTCCTGGCATATCTTTGCATATTTTGCCAAATCAGCAGCATTTTTATTAATAAGCTCCTGGCTTGGGGCATTATCAGATATGGAATACACAGCCCTCCATTTGGTGAATCTTGCTCCTGCTTTTTTGTATTTTTCCAGCCTGTCTCCTAACCCATCCAGCCCTTTTGTATATTGCTCGCCTTTATCATTGAAGTCGGCCAATCCTCCATCCACTTTAATTCCAGGAACAACACCAGCATTCTTTAAGTGCTGCGGGAACGAGACACCATCATCCGTTTTTTGGTATAAAGTTTCCTCAAACATAATTACTCCGCAAATGTACTTCCCGATTCCAGGAGCGGTCAATATCAAATTCCTGTACTGCCTCCTTGTTTCCTCAGTTGATTCAACATTAATGGAAGCAAGCCTTTTTGTAGCAGTGCTGACAGATTCATCAGCTGCAAGAATTCCTTTTCCTGCAATAACCATGTCTTTTATAGTTCTTTTAAGCTCTTCATTAGCCATTTTAAACCCCCTATTTTTTTAAGGACTCATGATGATGGGTTTCAATATACCTTATTGTTCCGGACTTTGAGCGCATTACAAGAGAGCGCGTAAGCCAGCCGTATTTGGTAAAAACAACCCCCTTAAGCAAAGGCCCGTCGCTTATGCCTGTGGCTGCAAAAACAATATTATTCCCTTTTGCAAGATCATCGGTTGTATACACTTTTTGAAGGTCAAGGCCCCTTTCCTCTGCCTGCTTTTTGAATTCTTCCTTGTGCGGTTTTAATACACCTTGTATTTCTCCCCCCACACATTTTAATGCAGCAGCAGTTATAACCCCTTCAGGAGCTCCTCCTATCCCCATCATCACATCTATGCCAGAGTTTGGCATTGCAGGCGCTATTCCCGCAGATATAGTGCCATGCTCTATAAGCCTTACCCTCGAGCCTGCTTTCCTTATCTGCTTTATCATCTCTTCGTGCCTGGGCCTTTCCAAAATAGCAACAGTTACATCTTCAATATCCTTGCCAAGCGCTTTTGCAATATTCTTCAAATTGTTTTTTACAGAGTCGGTTATGTCTATGCATCCTTTAGCTTCAGGGCCGACAGAAAGCTGATCCATGTAGCTTCCTGGGGCGTTAAGCAAGCTTCCCTTGGGACCCGCAGCAAGAACAGAAATCGCATTTGGCTTTCCATTCGCAAGATTAGAAGTGCATTCCAAGGGGTCAATGGCAATATCCATTTCCGGGCCGTTTCCCGTGCCAAGCTCCTCTCCCACATAAAGCATAGGAGCCTCATCTTTCTCGCCTTCGCCTATAACCACTCTTCCCTTAAAATCAACAAAATTGAAGCGCTGCCTCATGGCATCAACAGCAGCTTTATCCGCTTTATTCTTGTCCCCTTTTCCCATCCATGGGGCGCATGATATCGCTGCCGCTTCGGTCACTCTTACAAGCTCAAGCGCAAGATTCCTTTCCATCGGGAACGCAATAAAAAGAGGATATATTTAAATTTTTCTGGAGTATCATACTTCATCATATAAAAATAATAACCTTTATAAATAGGTATATAAATACTATAGTGGAGGAACTAAATATTCATAAAAATAGCTTAGTTCCTCGAATATAGCAAACGCATAATCTATACTCACGGACAAAATCTATTGAGTAATAGTTGTCCGTTCGTAATAAGTAAAAGGCATATTTATTGCTCAAATTTTTGTGCCTTTTACTATAAACAGTAAGTGTCAAAAACAATCTTACGGTAGCAAAAATTCCGGCATTTCAAAGCCCAGAAACGCCAAAATACAGCCAAGTTTGTATATATGCAGTTATAAAAAATATTACTCGCGATTTCTGGGGCTTTAATCTTTTAATTCTAGCAGTATATGCTTTTTATCTGGAACGGAAACATAAATATCTTCACCTTTTTTAATTCCCAGACTTCTGACCACATTGCTATTTAAATATATACCCAATCTATCCTGAGATAACTTGATTATTTTCTGTTTTATTTTCAATGGTGCTTCTCTTAGCTCTTCTATCACTTTCCTAGAAGATTTTTGCTCAAACTCAAAATAATCACATTTGGTGCACTGGTAGCTTACTGCCTTGTTTTTAGCGCCTTCAACACTAACTTCAACTTTTCTCAAATTTGAATTACATTTTGGACATTTCATTTTCCCATCACCTGTTTATTGTTTTTTAGCATTAATAACATACAAAACATTATTTTTTATTTCAAATAAAATATAATAACCTTCTTTTTCTATCTCAAATTTATTTCCTTTCTTTCTAGGATTTTTTGTTGTTAATATAATTTCTACAACCTTATCCCATGGAACCTCTTTTTCGTGCTCTTCAATGTAATGTTTTGTTGGCTTAATTTCAGTAAAGTAAACCATTGAGTCACCTATACTATAAAAATGTAGTATTTTATACTATATAAATATTTCTATTTTAGCCCCAGAAATCCCTGCGTCATACTCAAAGTTAAACAACATATTCTCACAATTTTCTCATTCCAACAAAAACCTTTAAAAATTCCAATAAAAGTTTTTATTAAAAAGGTGGTTATAATATGAAAATAGGCATAGTAAAAGAAATCAAAGATAAAGAGAATAGAGTTTCTTTGACACCTGAGGGAGCGAAAAAATTAACGGAAGGAGGGAATAAGGTTTTTGTTGAGAAAGACGCTGGCTTGAATTCCGGCTTTTCAAATGAAGAGTATAAAAAAGCTGGTGCTAACATAGTTTCAACTGCTAAAGCGTGGTCTGCTGATTTAGTGATTAAGGTCAAAGAGCCGTTAGAATCAGAATATAAATTTTTAAAAGAAAACCAGATTGTTTTCACTTATTTCCATTTGGCTGGTGTTACCAAAACACTGACTGAGGCTTTATTAAAAAATAAAACAACAGCAGTTGCATACGAAACAGTAGAGGATGAAAAGGGAAGATTGCCTTTGCTGGCCCCTATGAGCGCGGTAGCTGGAAATATGTCTGTTACCATTGGAAGCTATTATCTTGCAAAGTTCAATAATGGGAGGGGAATGCAGCTTGGTTCTGTCTTGGGAAAGAAATATGGAAAGGTTGTCATTATTGGAGATGGTGTTGTAGGAAAGCACGCTGCAAAAAACGCTTATGGAAT
The DNA here is from genome assembly GCA_016184145.1 of Candidatus Woesearchaeota archaeon. Lineage (GTDB taxonomy): Archaea > Nanobdellota > Nanobdellia > Woesearchaeales > GW2011-AR4 > JACPDF01. The sequence goes on from JACPDF010000017.1 coordinate 8,969, forward strand.
GGGCTCCAATGTTTACTTATTTTCAAGGCATGAAGACAGATTTAACAGCATAAAAAAAGAGATAGGAGCTGATATAAATTGCGTTTTATCTGCAAAAGGGAATATCGCAAGGCATGTAAAAGACGCTGATTTAGTTGTTGGAGCTGTTTTATTGCACGGAGCTAAAGCTCCATGGGTTGTTACAGAGGAAATGGTAAAGACGATGCAGCCCGGAAGCGTTATTGTTGATGTAAGCATCGACCAAGGTGGCTGCATAGAAACTTCTAAACCAACTTCTCATTCAAATCCCGTATATGTAAAGCATGGCATAATACATTATTGTGTCACAAACATGCCGGGAGCATATCCAAGAACTTCCACAATTGCCTTAACTGCTGCAACATTGCCTTATGTATCTAAATTAGCTGAAAAGGGAATCAGGGCATTAAAGGAAGACAAAGGATTTGCAAAAGGGCTCAACACATATAACGGCTTCATAACTTACAAGCCCGTTGCAGAGGCTTTGGGGATGATGAGTAGGTATAAGGGTTTTGACCTATAACCAGTCCTGTAAGCCTATAAAATAAATTAGCTTTACAAAAGGTTTATATATATGTTATATTTATATGTTGTATAGGTGGTATATATGGTTCAAGCTATGATAAAAATTTCAAAAGAAGCGAATCAAATACTGAATATTGTAAAAGCGAAGCACAATCTTACTGATAAGTCTAAAGCCATAGAAAAAGTGATTCTTGATTATGGAACGGAAGTGTTAGAGCCGGAACTTAAGCCTGAGTTTATTGAAAAAATGAAAGATAGGCAGTTAGAATCTACTGTAAAAGTTCATAATTTTAAAAAACACTTTGGTTTAAGCTAAGATGTATTCTTATGAATTAAGAAAAAGTGTTGAAAAGATATTCTTTAAACTGGCCAAAAGAAATCCTAACCAGCTGCTTATTATCGAAAAGAAGATTGGGGAAATCAGACAGAATCCGCAACATTATAAGAATTTAAGAAAGCCATTGCAGCATCTAAAGAGAGTGCATATTGATAAGAGTTTTGTGCTTGTATTTTCTGTTGACGAGGGCAAAAAACACATCATAATAGAGGATTTTGATCATCACGATAATATCTATTCTAATTGATTTTTAACATGAGTTATTTGGAGTTGGCAACGTTAGTAACACTAGACAATCACTTTAAGAAATTACTAGACATTACTAAACCAAAAAGATCTCAAGACCTTATTTAATGTTGAATTTCTTTTCAAGCATTTCAAAGGCTTTATTGCTGGCAGCATGTAATTGAGCGTCACTTGTTTTTCTTTTTGAACTGCCTCTTAGCATAGACAAGGTTTTCAAAACCTCTTCCTTTTCAAGTTCAGAAAGCTTCTCTCTTATAGCGTCTCTGATAAATTCCGTACGGGTGCTGTATCTATTATCTTCTAGCTTTTGGTCTATTTCTTCCAATAGCTTATTTTCCATCTTAATAGTTATCGCTTGCATGGTATTACTTAGTATATACAAAGTAATATATAAAACTTTCGACTTTTTTATGAAAAACTGCCCTTAGAAGAATCCATCCCAACCGTCTTCTCTATAACTTTTCCCCTCAGGTCATAAGGGGTTGCATAAAGTATCTTGACATAAACTTCCTGGCCTAAATTGCAGCTTCCCGGAACAACCACAGGCTCGTAGGCGAAATTTCTTCCAACCATAGTATTATCTTTTCCTTTTTCATCAACTATTATGCTGCCTTCCCAGCCAATCCAATTCCTGTTTTTGTGCAAGGCAATCCTCTCAAACAATTCTGTCATCTCGCGGCTTCTTTCATTCCTGATGTTCACAGGCACCTGGCCTTCCATCCCTGCTCCTGCAGGCTTATGCATTGAAGAATATCTTGCTATATTCAGTATATCAAACTTTACATCCTGGATTAAATGCAAAGAGTCCTGGAACTGCAATTCAGTTTCTGTCGGAAACCCAACAATCATGTCAGAAGCTATTGTTATATCAGGAATGTATCTGCGAAATTTCTCAACTATCTGCTTGTAGTCATGGACGCTGTACTTCCTGTCCATCTTGCCCAAAATCTCATTATTTCCAGATTCTGCAGGAATATGCAGGAACTTGAACATCCTATCATCCCTGTAAGCGGCAATCAGCTCATCAATCATGGCCAAAACATGCCTTGGATTTGCCGCTCCCAGCCTTATTTTATAATTGCCAGGCGCTTTTTCCAAAATAGCATTCAATAATGCCGGCAGCTTGTATTCATTATTGTCCAGGCCGTAAGCGCCATTGTCCTCGGAAGTAAGCCAAATCTCTTTGCAGCCGTCATCAACTGCTTTCTTTACCTCATCTACAACATAAGCCTCGGGATAAGAAAAAATATTGCCTTTAACCAGTTTGGAAGAGCAATAAGCGCAATTATCAGCGCAGCCGTTTGCAATAGGGATTATTCCAATAATTTTGTTTGTCTTTATTTTAGGCAATGAGTCCTTAATGCGCTGCTCATGGGCTAAAGCCTCCAAAATATTTCCCTGCAAAGACTCTTCAACAGCCTCGACAACACGGTGTATATTATGGGTATTTATCAGGGAAGCAGACTCATTAAGCTCCCTTATAGGCCTTATTAAATCTCCGGTTATGCAGCCTGTGACTATCAGCTTCTTATCAGGATACTGCTCGGAAAACTTCTTTATCTCTCTCAAAGGAGCGCTATTCCCGCTCAGCGCGCATATATTCAGGATATTGACATCAGATTCCATCTCGCTGACTATCCTGAAGCCTGCCTCAGACAATAAGCCCGTCATTGACTGGGCTTCTACCAAATTTGCGCTGCAGCCCTGGGATTGGATGTAGATATTGGTCATTTTATGGGGAGTTTCATTTCGAGATTTAAATTTTTTATGTTGTTGGTCGTGATAATGGGGCTGTTTATGAATATGATTCTTCAGGGACATATACCAGAAATAGTTTTTCAAAAAGAAAAGTTATATAAATTAGTTATTTAACAATCAAAATTGGGGGTGAAATATTTAATTATAAATTTAGGGCTTTATTGCTAAAGGGGTGTGGTTTTAATCCTAAACAAAAAAAGAGATGGAAGAATAGTTTTGTTTTCTGTATTCATTTTTTTAGTAGGTTCTATCTTGTTTGCTAGTGCTGTTAGTGTAAATAATAATCAAACAAAACCAATCATAAATGATATAGTAGCTGTTGATAAATTTAACCACCTAAAAGGATTTAAACAGATAGGTTTTACAATTGGTTATGATAATATTGCTATTGAATCATTTAACAAAGAGATTCTTTCCTCTTCTGAAAAAAAATTAAAAAATAAGTTTAGTTTTCAAAATGTAGAAGTTCAAAGTGTTTATGAAGAGATTGATACTAGCTTTTTTAATACAGATGAAAGACCAGTAAAACAGACTTATATTCTAAAAAATTTATTAAATACTAAAAAGAATATAAAGTTAAATATTTTATATGAAATAGATTCTGATTTTGTTGTTTGGAATGGAACAGAGTATACTATAAGTAATGAGCCTATTCGCTTCAATGTCTTTGAAGTTACAGAAGAAATAATTCCTGGCTTAAATGAAACTTATTTAACAGGGCATACATTATATTTCGGAAACAACTATTATGATTTTAAAGATGTTATTGGTTTAAATTATACTGTGTTTGTTTATTCTTTGAATGGTAAGAATTATATTAGTCTAGAAATAAATAAAGAAATCGATAGTTTAGGAGAATTTGTAATAGATCCTGTTATTGGATGGACAACACATGTTATAAGTAGTTTAGAGAATGGTGCACATTCAGTTTTTGCTATAGATATGGATGAAGATAATGATATAGATGTTATAAGTGCCGCAGTTAATAATAATGAAATACTTTGGCATGAAAACAATGGAAGTTCTCCTCCAGGTTGGACAAGACGCACAATAGACACAACTGCTAATGGCCCACGATCTGTTTATGCAATAGATGTTGATAATGACACCGATTTAGATGTAGTAGCTTCATCAAATAATAGGGTAACATTCTATGAAAACAATGGAAGTTCTCCTCCAGGTTGGACAAGACAGTTTATATATGCAAATATTGACATAGTCTATTACTCTGTGTTTGCCATTGACGTTAACAATGATAGCAACATAGATGTTCTAAGTGCTCATGGTAATGATGATGAAATAGCATGGTATCAAAATGATGGCAGTTCCCCTCCTAATTGGACTAAACATATTATATCCACTTCAGCAAACCGTGCATCTTCGGTCTATGCAATAGACATAGATAACGACAATGACATTGATGTTTTGAGTGCATCGCAGGTTGACGACAAAATAGCTTGGTATGAAAATGATGGTGGCTCTAATCCATCATGGACTGCTCGCAATATAACAACTTCTGCTAATGAAGCAAGATCAGTATATGCAATAGACATAGATAAGGATAATGACATTGACGTAATTAGCGCTTCTAGCCTTGACAATACTATAGCCTGGTATGAAAACAATGGCTCCAGTCCACCAAGCTGGACTGCACGTAATATATCAACATCCGCATCCGGGGCATTTTCTGTTTTTGCCATAGATATTGACAAAGATAATGATAATGATGTCTTAAGCGCGTCGGGTTCGATTGCATGGTACGAGAACAATGGAAGTTCTCAACCGGGCTGGACGACCCATAACATCAGTACTGCCTGTAATAATGCAAAATCAGTTTTTGCAATAGACATAGATAACGATAATGATATTGATGCATTAAGTGCATGTTTCAATGATAATTCAATAAACTGGTACGAATCTAATTTAACGCCTCCAAATTCTACAGATTTAGAAATTCTTGAAGTAATCCCAATACAAGTAGTAAGAGATGTTGATATGGTTAAAGGAAAATCAGGAATTGTAAGAGTTGTTGTTATCTAAAAACCAGACTTTTGATTTTAGTTTTAAGCCGAGTTCTTTTGTAACAAGTGAAATTAAGGCTGAGGTGAAGGTGGAGTGAAGATGGGAAAGGAAAAATCTAAATCTTATCTATTTTTGAAGGAGTTTTTAAAACCAAGCCTTGGTAAGATAATACTTACAATAGTATTAAGTCTATTAATATGGTTTTTATCATTTATAGGTTTTACGCTAGGAAAAGGTTACACTGCTGGTTTACTACAAGATTTCTTATTACTCGCTTTAATTGCTATTTTCTTGGCATACTTATTTTCTTGTTTGATAATGCATTTTGTTAATAAAATAAAAAATAGGCTATTAAAGATTTTAAGTATAATTTTGGGAATTGTAGTCTGTATTTTGATAACGGCAATACTTTTTTTTGCGATTTTGGTATGGCAAGGAACTTTTAAAACAGAA
>JACPDF010000018.1 GCA_016184145.1 Candidatus Woesearchaeota archaeon
AGAGGGAAATGCTTGAGTCAAGGACATTATTTGCGGCGATGTCAAGATACTGGAACACGCGGGGGGCAGGCGCCAGGGAGATGGCTGCCGGTCTCGACTGTAATTTTATGACACTAAGTTCAACATTGGACAATGCTCGTGTTGGTTTGAGGGAGATTGAGGTGAGTGCAATTGCTTCACTATTGACATTGATATTTTTATCCTCATTCTTATTGATACGGGTAATCACGATTGTCGAAGAGGTGGATTTGTCTGCGAGGACGGTTCCTCCGCCTCCACTGCCCCCGTCACCGGAGCTTCTTGGGCTTACGCTGGGGGTTGGGGTTGGAGCCGGAGCTGGAGGTGGTGTGATAGTTAGAATTGGCTCTGGGGAAGTAACAAAACAACTCGCTCCGACACAAGATTTAAGATTAGAAAGTATAGACTGAAGTCCGTTGACAACACTTGCGTAGACAGGGTCATTTGGCTTACTCTCGAGTTGATATGGGTCTTTCGAAAGATCGTAAAATTCGCGCTCAAAACCTATATCGGGAGTGGTATGTTCAGCATAGAGATAGTTCGGTGTACGTATCGCAAAAAACCGACCAAGCGTCCCGGGCCAATATTCCTTACCGTTGATAAACGTCTGCCATGGGTTGTTGCCATCGGTTCCTTCAATAAGAAGACCGGTGCGCCATGGAGTATTTTGGTTACTAATGATTGGCAGTAGCGAACTTCCATCGGGTGTACGCCCAGGCGCCGCATGCGCAAGATCTTCAATGGTGGCGACGAGGTCAAGATTGTCGACAAGCTGGGTGCGTGTTTGCCCCGCCGGAATGCCGGGACCACGCATAACTAACGGCACCTGGATTATTTCTTCGTAGACATTGCGTTTTCCCGTTACGCGTCGATGTTGGCCGTTTGCCCAACCGTTGTCCGAAGTGTAAACAATGAATGTGTTGTCGAGTTTTCCAGTATTTTGCAGTTCAGAGACAACGCGCGCAACCATGTCATCTACACCGAGTATTGTTTCCTGTTTTCTTCGCCAATTATTGATTGTCATGGCGGTCGCCGGAGCGTCGAAAAGCGGACGATTTCGTACAAATAACGGCTTATCGGAAACGTCTGCTTCATTGAAATTTGGCGGCATAGGAATCGATATGTTGTCATATGAACCAAGGTAACGAAGAGGAGGCGTCGCCGCATTTAAAGAAAAAGGATCTTCATCGTTTTGCGCTAAAGAATCGTGCGGAGCCATGGGTGTCAGCCATAAGAAGAATGGCTGCGCAGAACTTTGCCTACTTTTAATATAATCGACCGCCTTTTGGGCGAGCACGTCCGTCTGATAATCAGCCGAACTTGCGCCGTGTGACTCAAGTGCGCCGTTTATGTTGACAGAGTAGTTGTAGTAATAGTATGTTCCCAAAGAATCAGGCAGAAGGTTTACTGTATCCCATCCCGGAGGAATATGCGTTGTGGAAGAGGTAACGCCGTCGCCATAGCTATTGAGGTATTTACCAATAACTGCCGTGTGGTATCCCGCTCCTTGCAGCCAAACCGGCAGCGTGTTTCCCTCCTGCCGCATAAAGGGCTCGTATCCTCCGCCTTCACCCGGTGAATTTCCCACAATGCCTGTATTGTGCGCCGCTTGCCCGGTTAAAAATGAAGCGCGCGATGGACAGCAGAGTGGGTAGTTAACGAAACTATTTATGAAGCGCACCCCCTGGTCTGAGAGAAATCTCTTTACGTTTCCCATAATGCCGAGCGAGCTTGCTTCCTGGTCGTCGCTCATTATGACGACGATATTTGGAGGATTTTCATACGCATACACCGTATTTATTTCACTCGAGGTTAAGATGCGATTATATATGCGCACCTCATCAATCAAGCCATCCCACGAACGTCTGCCACCGCCAATGAAAATAGCATTATCGTCCGCGACTGGGCTCCCGGAGGAAATATCATTAGGAATCGTTTGTTGTTTGACCCCATCAATATATATGTTCGGTATGTTTGCCGGATCGCCGAAAGTATAAGTAACGGCCACATAATGCCAAGCATTTTTTGAAAGCGAATTTGACGGTGTTTTGAAAGTGGCCGCTGTAGTCGCGCCATATCCCGCATTAAACTGTAAGTTATCTTCGTCGCCTGCCAAAAGCACAAAACGCCTAACAGCGCCATTTCCTTTTTCAATAATTCTTCCCCGAGCCAAGCCATTTCCGCCCATGCTTCGTTCGTTTATCCAAGCTGTTATTGTTATAGAATTTAAGTTATTCAAGGCGCTATTTGAAGCGGGTTGAAAATAATCATCTACCCCGTCAAAGTTTAATCCTTGGCCTAATTTGCCGGAGGAAAAATTAGCTCCATTCATCAAAGATCCTTGCTCTCCGCTCTGGGTATTTACTAAAGAGTTTTTAAACTGCCAATAACCAACTAGTCCGTCCGTTATGTTGGCTCCGAAGGAAATCGACGGGTAAATAAAAAAGAGGATTAATATCCCCCAGTATAATTTTTTAGTTTGTTTCATTCTTTTTTGTCTTCCCTCTGCATATGCTATTCCGGACAGTGCGGCAAGAAGGATAAGCCACAGGGATACTTTATTCATTACTCATCTTGCATAGCTTACCCTTATAAATATTACTATTTAAAGGTGAGGTAAGATTAAGCGACAAAGTATCATTCCTTAACTCACAAATATTGATCATAACACACTTAATTTTACTGTATCCTATTCAAGCAAACCTGTTACGGTTGAATAAAAACAGCCAAAATTTCAGAGATTCCCAACACAAACTTTTTAAACATACTTCCAAATCTCTTTGCTATGAAAGTTAACATAAATAAAGAGCTGATAGAGCACGTTGCGGAAGTTGCAAGATTAAAGCTTTCTGAACAGGAGAAAGAGCAGTTTGTCAAAGAGCTGAAGGAAATCCTGGACTCTTTCTCAAAGCTTGATGAGGTTGATACTAAATATACTGATATCAGCCTGCAGCCGGTTGAATTAAAGAATATGCTGAGGGAAGACAAGGAGGAGAAGTGCCTTGCTCAAAAAGAGGCTTTGAGCCTTACAGAGCATAAGAAGGACGGCTATTTTAAGGGGCCGAGGGCTGTTTAAGGTGAAAATCATAAAAATCCGCGGATTTTTAGGACACTTGGAAATTGAAAATTTCCTGTGTGCCAAAAATACGGAAGATTTTTGTGCATGCCGAGACAAGGCATATCCAAAAGCTAAAGCAGATGGTTTTAGCCTCGTCTCCAGCATAATAAAAATTTGGGCAATAATCTCTGTCATGTTTTTGTTGTTGATTGCAGGATGCGTAGGGAATAATATCAATCGGGAATCTGCTGCAGCCCAGGACGGAGGAAAAATGGCAAATAAGATAGCTACAATAGAAACAGACAAAGGAACAATAAAGTTTGAGCTTTATGAAGATAAGGCTCCTATTACAGCAAAAAACTTCATTGAGCTTGCAAGCTCGGGATTTTATGACGGTTTGACTTTCCACAGGTATGAGCCTAGATTTGTGATACAAGGAGGGGACCCAAATGGAGATGGCACCGGTGGAAGCGGGAAAAATATACCTTTGGAGGTAAGCCAGGACTTAACGCACGTTAAAGGCGCGGTTGCCATGGCGAGGGCTCAAGATCCAAATAGCGCTTCATCCCAATTCTACATCACTTTAGAGGATGCGCATTTCCTTGATGGGAATTATGCAGTTTTCGGCAAAGTGATTGAAGGGATGGATGTTGTTGAGCAGCTAAGGGCAGGAGACCTAATGAATAAGGTAACAACCAACTAAAATGCACAAGCAGCTTCAGGTTTTTGTTTTTTGGCTATGTTTTTTATTGTTAGCCAACCCATAAATTTCAATGCAATTGAAGGAGAAAAATGATTAAAGAATTTGTTGAAAAAGTAAAAAACAATGAGATAGACATAGTCGAGCATACCCATAAGATTATTGATGAATGCAAAAAAATCAACAAGGAGTATAATTATTTTAATGTTATTTCTGAAGATTTGGCAATAGAGCAGGCCAATGAGATAAAAAAACAGTTAAAACAAAGTAATAAAAATCTAAAAAATAAAAAATTATTGGGAGTTGCTGTAAGTGCGAAAGATGCAATATGTGTCAAAGGTGTTGAGAGCACTGCCGGAAGCAGGATTCTTAAGGGCTACAAGCCATTGTTTGATGCTACGGCCATTAAAAGAGCGGTTGAGCAAGGCGCTATAATAATAGGGAAGACCGCGCAGGATGAGTTCGGCTTTGGCTCTTTTTCGGTGAATGTGGGCTTGGGTTTTGCAGTTCCTAAAAATCCCTTTGACAAAACAAGGGCATGCGGCGGCAGTTCAGGAGGAGCAGCAGGAATTGCACAAAAAGCCTCTTTTCCCCATATTGCTTTGGGAGAATCAACAGGAGGCTCAATAGCTGCGCCTGCAAGCTTTTGCGGAGTTTTTGGATTAACTCCCACTTATGGAAGGGTTTCAAGATATGGATTAATTGATTATGGCAATTCTCTGGACAAAATAGGGACAATGGGAAAAAATGCTTATGATGCTGCATTATTATTGGAAAGTATTGCTGGTTTTGACAATAACGAAAGCACAACAATAAATGAGCCAATAGAAAAATATTCAGAGTCAATAAATAAAAAAAATAAAAATATGAGAATTGGAGTAATAAAAGAAACATTCAAAGATATTGATAAAAAAGTAGAAAAAAGCATAAGGTATGGAATCAAAAAATTAGAAGAGAATAATGCTAAAGTTGAAGAGGTTTCTTTATCATTGCCCATAAAATACGGCTTGGCTGCTTATTATATCTTAGCAACTTCCGAGGCCTCTACTAATTTGGCAAAGTACTGCGGAATGAGGTATGGCGCAAGTGAAAAATTAGAGGGAAGCTTTAATGAGTATTTTACAAAGGTAAGAAGCGAACATTTTGGGACCGAGTCAAAAAGAAGGATCATTTTAGGGACTTTTGCGCGCATGTCAGGTTACCGGGATGCGTATTACATCAAGGCTGCAAAGATAAGGGCAAAAATAATTGATGAATACAAAAAACTGTTCAAAAAATATGATGCTTTATTAGCTGGATTGCCTCACTTAAACGTGCCTGTTGGTTTTATTGATAAGCTGCCTGTGGGGATGATGATAATTGGGGATCATTTGGAGGAAGGAAAATTATTGCAGTTGGGAAGTTTGTTTGAGGGATAGAAAATGAAAGGAGAACATAATTGGGAGAAGTTTTTCGAAAATTTAGGCAAAACTAAATCATTAAAGACGGCATTTTCGGCTTATATGGTAGTTTGCTTTCTTTTAGTGATTATTTTAAGTGTAAAGGCTAATAAACTGATTTTCTTTTTTGTTTTGGTATTCTATTTGGTGTTTACTATTACTTGGGCAGTTTTTATTATTAAACTAGATAAAAGTATTAAGCAAGGATTAGTTGATTTCCAGCATTATAACTTCCATAATAAGGTATGCAATCGTTTTGCTCTAATTATAATCATTGCACTATTTTCTCAGCTAATAATCACAGCAAGATTAAGTAAATTAGCCCTCCCTGAAATGAATACTACAATTGTAACTATGTACTTAAGTGTTATTTTTGGATTTGCGGTTTTTGCCATAATCTATTATCATTATTTCCTAAAGCCTAGAATCCATGTTAAAAACTCGTTAGTTTAGAATAAATTTGCATTTTTACACATTTCAAATCACCTATAAAATGCTTCAACCACCAAATTATGATTTCGGTTTGACCACTGGACATCCTCACGTGAACTATTTAAACCCCAAATCATTTACATAGTTTTCAGCCATATAAAATTCGGTGATTTTAAATGATTAATAATAAAAAAATGCAAAGAATTGATTTAAACAGATTCCTGTTGGTTTCTAACATCTATAATTCTGACCAAAATTTTCAAAAAATGGATAAGATTAAGGATATAATTAAAGAACTAAAGGATTTGTTAGGTAAAGAGGTAATTGATAAGATAATGGGTACCCATAAAGATTATTATTATGGAATAAAGTTCTTGGAATTTTTAGGTTGGCACGGAAAATTGGATATAAAAGAAATCACCCATAAACTAGATATAGCTAATCCCCGCCTGATAGAATTTTGGTATAGAAGATATCCACCAAGACCAATAATTACTCTTTTAAATATATATTTCAAAAACTATCATAAAATAAGCAAGAAAAATTTAGCTTATTTATTCGGGTGGGGATTTGGAGATGGTGGTTTAAGAAAAGATCTAAGTTCTTATTTTATATGTGGTAAAAAGCAAGACCTTTTACAAATTGAAGGTCACTTTAACAACAATATTCCATCGTTACCTGTTACAATAGAAGAAAATTTCGGGAATAGTTCTGTTTATCAAGCAAATGGTAAAATAAAACATATATCCAGCAATGATAGTTGGATTTTATGGATTAAGGATTCTTCATTTTCTAAGCTATTATATGCTTTAGGTCTTCCAAAAGGAGAAAAAGTCTTACAGCCAACCAATATTCCGCACTGGATTAAGCAAGGAGATAAGCAAGTTAAAAAAGGATTTTTAAATGCTTTATTCGAAGGTGAATTGCAAACACATAGAGTTCATTTCAATGTAAAGAGAAATAAAATTGACATTTGCCCTATAACCTTTGGTTTAAGTAAAATAGAAAAGTATAAGGAAGATTTAGTTAATTTCTTAGAAGATATTAGAGATATGCTTCAAGAATTCCAAATAAATTCAACTTCAGTTGAAAATCCAAAACTTTCAAATATTAGGAAAAGAGATGGATTAATAACTTACTCAACAAGGTTTTATATATCCATATCCGCTTTAAATACTATAAGATTTTCAGAGTTTATAGATTTTCCTTTTAATCAGGAAAAACGAATTGCTATTCAAAAAGCTGTAGAAGAAGCAAGAAGAAAAATAAAAAATATGGAGCTACAAATAACTAAATATAAAAAAGCATTAGAGCTCTTTCATAATGGGCGTAGTATCTATAAAATTTCTAAAGAATTAGATATACGATGGCATACTGCTAATAATTGGTTGATAACCAAAAAACACCTGCCAGTATTACTTTCCAAAAACTTATCTGAGGTTTCAAATGGAGTTTAAATCCAACGTAGTCATCGGAATTGAATGTCATGTGGAACTATCCACCAACACAAAACTATTCTGCTCTTGTCCAACTAAAGGAAGCGAAGAGCCAAATACGAGAGTTTGCGAGGTTTGTTTAGGGCATCCAGGCAGCAAGCCAGTTTTGAACAAGAAAGCAGTTGAGTATGCATTGAAGCTATGCATGGCGTTGAATTGCAAAATAAACAAAGAGCTTATTTTCTCAAGAAAGTCATATTTCTACCCTGATATGTCCAAAAATTACCAGATTACGCAATATGAGATACCCTTGGGGGAAAATGGAAGTTTAAAATTAAAATCAGGAAAGGAAGTTGGCATTACAAGGGTTCATATGGAAGAGGACCCTGCTTCCTTGATCCATCCTTCGGGAATGCAGCAGTCTGCTTATGTTTTGGTTGACTACAACAGAAGCGGAAATCCATTATTGGAGATTGTAACAAAACCGGAATTAGGAAATGCAGAGGAAGCGAGGGAATTCATGAAGCAATTGATTACAACATTAAATTATTTAAAAATATTTGATGTTAATAATGGAATAATAAAAGCGGATGCCAATATTTCCATAAAGGAAAGCCATCATACGAGAATTGAAATAAAAAATATAACGGGATTTAAGGAAATTGAGAGAGCTTTGAACTATGAAATAGCAAGGCAGAAATCAGCAATAGCGGAAGGGAAAAAATTAGAGCAGGAAACCAGAAGCTGGGACTCTGATAAAGGAATTACTTTTTTGCTTAGAAAAAAAGAAACAGAGGAAGATTACGGCTATATTTTAGATACTGATTTGGTAAAAACGGAAATTACAAAAGATTTAGTTGACAAAATAAGAAGGGAAATGCCGGAATTAGCGCATGACAAAATAAAAAAGTTTATTGAAAAGCATAAGCTCAAGAAAGAGGATGCTGAGATTCTGGCAGCGGAAAAAGAGCTTGCGGAAATGTTTGAAAAGGTGGCAGAAGAAGTTGATCCGATACTGGCTGCAAAATGGCTGAGAAGGGAGCTAATCAGGGTTCTGAATTACAATAAAAAGGAGATTCATGAAATACAGATTGATGAAAAACACATTATTGATTTATTAAAATTAGTAGAAAATAAGAAAATAACCGATTCTGTCGGGCAAAAATTGCTGGAAAAATTGATTGAAAAGCCTTTTGATGTAAATGAATATGTCAAAAAGGAAAAATTGGAGGCTGTTTCTGACACAAAGGAGATTGAAAAATACTGTATAGAAGCAATAATTGAACACCCACAAGCAGTTGCGGACTATAAACATGGGGAAAAGGAGGCTTTGAATTTCATTGTCGGCGCTGTGATGAAAAAAACAAAAGGAAAAGCGACTCCAAAAGAGGTTAATGAGATTATTAAGAGACTGATAAAATAATTTTATTTAACATCGATATCCAAAACTTTGCTTACTTCTTCCTTAATCCTTCTTTCAAAATCGGGATTTGTTTCGCCTTCCTGCTTTTCTGTGCTTAAAGCTTCCATTAAACTCTTAATCAATAACTCTTCCTTTTCATTGTCAAAATTCTTCAATTTAATCTGGCCCAGATGCTCTTTGATTATTGAGTTTTCAGCTTCCTCAACGGATTTTACGTCTATCTTTATTTCCTCGAATTCCTTTGTTGTCAATGCACTCGTATTTTTCATTACAAAATAGGCTGATTTGCCATACAAAATGGAAAAAATTTCCTTAAAATCAATGCCGGTGGGCTTTCCCGAGCTTAATGTCCCGTGCAATCTTATCAAAACAATGGTATTATTGAACTCCTTATGCTTAATTTCGCTGGTTATTTCATCATAGACTTGCTCCGGGTTTTTCCCATTGCAATTTTTTGTTATTTTGAAAATATTGTAGATTTGAATTGGCTCCCACCTTAAGCTTCCATTTTCCACTATGTAAAAGCCCCCCCTTTCCAGTTTTTCCAGCTCTGAAAAAGAATTGGGAAACAAAGGGCCTGGGTAAGCTATAGTTCCATAACCCTCTATTTTTGTGTCTTTAACTATATGCACATGGCCCCCGGCATAATAATCAAAATTTTTCGGCAATAAAGAAAGGGGCTGGGTTATTATGTTCTGCATATCCTCAGGCTTTAGCTCGTCTATCCCGGAATGGAACATAAAAATCTTGTATCCTTTTTCCTTCTCCAAATTCTCTGTCATCAGGTTTTCATAATATTTTTTCTCCAAAGAATACCTCTTTCCGAGCATTCCTGCTATCTTTGCGCCTGTTTTTTTGTCTATTGTAAAATTCAGCTTTAATTTCCCACAAACTTCCTCCCCTTTTACCACATTAACGAACAATCCTGCTTCTTCCAAGACATCAAGCATTGTTTTTCCGCTAGGAGAATAATCATGGCTTCCGGGAATAATATAAACAGGAATGCCTTTGTCTTTCAGCTTTTTTAATGAGTTTACTGCTGTCTTCAGGTTATCCAGCCTGGGAAAAGAAGTATTAAATAGGTCTCCGGAAATCAGGATAAAATCAACATTTTCCTTTACGCATTTGTCTGTAGCTTTGCTAAAAGCCAGCGTGCTTGTGTCTTTTAGCTTAGGCTCTCTCCAGCTTCCAATATGGCAGTCTGCCAGATGGGCGAATTTCATTTGTTATGATACTCCGTTGCTTACAATGATTGGATTTGGGATTTTTATTTTAATTCGGAAACCCTAACCAAATTGTAGTTACACTCTTTGAGCGAATCTATCAGTCCGGGAAGTCTTTTGTGGAACTGATCTTCTTTTCTTGTTGACCCAAGATGCATCAGGATTATTGCTCCATTATTAACACTTTCGCTGCCGCACTTCAACGTGTCAAGAATTTTGCTTGTTGAGGTGTGGTAGGTTTTTAATCCCTTGTCATCAACCCAATCCAGGGAGTCAACTGTCCATCCTACATGATGGTATCCTGCGTTTTTTGCCCATTCCCTCAACTGCTTATTGTGCTCTCCGTAAGGTGCCCTCCATATATTTGAAATATATTTTCCAGAAATCCTATAGAACTCTTTTTCTGTTTTTTCCAGTTGCTCAATCAAATACAGCTCACTAACATCGTCTAAGGTATCGT
Source organism: Candidatus Woesearchaeota archaeon (assembly GCA_016184145.1). Classification (GTDB taxonomy): domain Archaea; phylum Nanobdellota; class Nanobdellia; order Woesearchaeales; family GW2011-AR4; genus JACPDF01. Next base: position 10,190 of record JACPDF010000018.1, read on the forward strand.
GCCTCAAATTTTTAGAATAAGTGGTAAGTCTTGGATGGCTATCTGTATGATTCCCTACTTCGTGCCCTCCATCAAGGATGCCAAGCACTGTTTTGGGATACCGCCGCATAAATCCCCCTGTCAGAAAAAAGGTTGCTTTTACCCCTTTCTTTTTAAGAGTAGAAAGAATTTCCTCGCTTGCAGTATTCAGCCAATCCCCATCAAAAGTCAGGGAGATTTTATTTGCCACTTTGTAGCCCCTATCAAGGCTTTTGGATGATATATGCTTATCAAAGCTTCTTCTTATTCCTTCGTATATTAAAGAAGCCAGCTTATCTTGCCTTGCTTCTTTTTTGTTTTCAGTATCATCGATACTTCCTAACTCTATTAAAACAGAGGGTGTCTCTATTCCAGGATAACTTCTAAGCAATGCCAAATTCCTAAGGCTTATTCCCCTTGCAGTCAATTTTGCATTATTCCTTATGCCACAGCCATTTTTTACTGCAAGGCTTGGGGAATATTCCAAGCTTAGCATATGAGAGATATTCCTAGCTATCTGCATACTTTCTCCAAATTTACTATTTTCCGGATTTATGAAGACCCAATAACCCTTATCTGTCGTATGGCTATCATAATGCAAGCTGACAAGCGCGTCTATACTTTTACTGCTGGCATATTTTGCTATAGCATACAGTTCCTTTTGATTATGCAGGCTAATAACTTTTTTATTCGTGCAATTAGGCGCAGCTTCTTTAATTCTGAGCTGCTTATTCATAGAATCAAGCATAGCTAATTCGTCAATACTCAAAGCAGCGTTAATTTGAGTAATTTCTGGCCTGTAATTGCCATTAACCCTTGTTAATTCAACCTTAAATTCTGTATCTTGTTGAAACTTTCCTTCTAAACGTTTAGCAGCTTCAAGGGTAAGTATGTGCTCTTCCCCTGCTTTTCCTTTTGCCCCAGCTCTCCTTTCACTGTGCCCAGGATCAATTAGGATCCTTATTTGTGTATTTGCTTCTAACCCTTTTTCAGCTGCATTTGCAATGCCTGAAGAATAAATCATACCTGAAGAAAGAAAAAAAATTAATAATTTTTTGATGCTGTTCATCTTCTATATGATTGGCAATCATAAATTTTTAATATAATGGCTATAATTTTAGAACAGATCCTTCCCTAAATTTATTAAACCTTTCGTCATGAGTGTGGTATACTGCCGGCAATGATATTTCACGCACATCTCCCACAACATAAAGGCCATTTCTAAATCTTACACTTTGCATTGTAAAATAATCCATTCCTCTGCAGCTTACAGTTTTTCTATTACCTTCGTATCTTCTAAAGAAGTCTCGTAAGTTATCTAGAGCATCTTCAACATAGCTTAATTCTGTAACCAGTCTCTGATCTTCAACCAGTATCTGATCTTTAACCAGTATGTGACCTTTAAAATCTTTGACTAATTTTTCACCATTATCAAAGGGGAGACTGATCCTATATGGGATCTTCCTAGGAATCCTCCTACTTGAAAAATCATAACGATGTTCTTCTGCCATCAAATATAAAGTGTTGAAAAGGTAACCATTGGAAAGTTCGGAATCCACTCTTAATTCCAGCTCTAAATCCGCCTTAGAATTTGATAAATTATCTATGTCCGCTATGCCCTTAAGCCGTTCTTCTATGTCCCTAAGCCCTTTTTCGAAGCGCGTTCGTGAGCTTTTGATGGTACCACCCAGGCATAGAAATAGAAATTCGCTTATAAATTTATCGTGTTTATGCTGCTTTTCTTAGTAGTCTTTCAACGGCATCAAGCATTTTAGCTTCTTCTTCCAAATCTTTCAAAATTGTTTCATTCAAGGCACGTTTAAAAAATACAATAAATTGAGTGATTTTTTCACGCAAATTCTGTAAACTGCCAGATTTAACACCTTCAAGGTAAGTAGCATTAAACCTCTCAATTTCTACAATCAATTTATCCAAATCATCCTTAACTTTTTTATTGTGCGTGATATTCTTTAATTCTTTTAATTCATCTGCAAATCTTTTTAAATCACTAATTATATTAGCCGCTTTATCATTTACAGCCTTTTTTCCAATATCTATTATGTCGTCAACAATGTAAGAATATAGCGTCTTAATATACTCTTCATCGGTTTTTATTATTTTTAAGCTTCTTATTAGACCTGCATCAGTTTTTCTTGCAATTCTGCCTATTTTGCTCATCTTAAAAATACCAATTTATTGGGTTGTATAATAATTTTCCTAATTTATAGGCACGGAAGTTAATTATAGCTTATTTTAATTCCGCTAAAATCTCTCTTCTCCTGTTTTTTGCTTCCAATATCCTTTTTTGCTATTTCCTCAAAAAGGGGAATCCTGACAGGAATGGCAAATTTTGCGAAATTAGAGCTGATTAATGCTTCTCCTATGTCTAAAGAAGCTATATTCCTATCATCATCGCTTAAATCCTGGCTTGCTGACTCGATAATTGCTGTCCTTTCAGGCTTCATTTCTATGCCCAGGATTATTTTTGTGTTCATATTGGCTAAAATCTCTCTTGGGATCAATGAAGGAAGCTGGGTTATGGCGGTCAATCCGACTTTGAATTTTCTTCCTTCCCTTGCTATTGTGGAAAATATGTTGGGGCCTGATTCCAGAATCTCTTTTCCTAAAACGCGGGGGGCTTCCTCCAGGACAATGGAAATTACCGGGCTATTGCTCAAAGTGCCCTTCATTTTGTAGAACTTATAATTATTCAATAACTCAGTAGCAATTAAACTTCCTATAAGAATTTCAACGGCTCCGGAAAAACTCGAGGTGTCAATTATTACGACTTTGCCATCCTCTAATTCTTTTATAATATCATAAATTGTATTTATTCCTGCGTTAATGTCAAAAATTCCCTTTGTGATTATATTTTCACCCTGAATTTCTAAATCCAGCAAGTGCAACAGCCTTCTTTTTACAACAGCAACAGTCTGATCGTGGAAAGTAACGCCTTCGATTTTTCTTTCAAACAGCAAATTATTAATCCAATTGCTGCCAAAAAACTTATAATACAAAATTAGTGCCTGCCTTTGCGGGTCGGAAAAATTGACTACGCCGTCAAAATGCTGCGGCTTTATCGTCTTTAAGTTTATCTTCAGGGTTTTTGCCCCTGCCGGAGGCTCTTTTGGGGTGTAATAGGAAACTTTTTCATTCTTAGGATGGTCCTTTAACCCCAGCTTATCCCTTCCATAATACTCATCGTGAGGATCAAGAACCAGAATGCCGCAATAATCCTGGGAAATTAAATTCCATAGAATATTGGAAATTAAAACTGATTTTCCTCTTCCAGTTGTGCCTGCTATTAATATATGGTGGCTCAAAACCCTGCTTCCTTCAAGGTAAATTGGAACATCCAGCATTTTGCTCCCGCTTCTTAAATTCCCGATAAACAGCGGATTTTCAGGTTTCGTAAGGAAAGATAAATCGTCTTTTTTTTCTTTTTTTATCTCAGAGAAGAATGATGGCATTAATTTGCTTACAAAAGCTTTTTCTTTGTTTATTGTCACTAAATTCTTTAATCTTGCCAGCATATAATTTCGCAAATTGCGGTCAAAAAATTCAGTATCCGCGTTTTCTTCCAGTTTCATTCCGGAAATTAATTCAAGGTTTTGCTGGGAAATCTGGGAGCCGTATATCAAATCAAAGACCTGCATCAAAATCTTGTTTTCCCCTGACTCAGAAACCAATAATTCCCCTAGCTCAAGCTTTTCCCCGGCTTTCTGCCTTGCAATTATCTTCCCAAATTCCCCGCCTATCACCTGGCCCTTTGTTATCTAAACCACCCAAAAGAAGGCTATTAGAGGTTCGTATATAAAAGTTTTTATCCAATAACTTATTAAAAACAATGAACAATGATTAAAAATGATTAAAAATAAAAAATTAAAAATAAAAATGAATGACACCAAAACAATGAAAATAATAAGGGATTTTTACAATAAACTGCCAAAATTCCCTGATGGAAGGATAAATTATGCTGATTCTGACATAGCTCCTGTTGTAACAATTATTGTAAAGTACAAAGATGAAATCTTATTGTTAAAAAGAAGCAATAATGTAAGCACCTACAGAGGAAAATGGCAGGTTGTGGCTGGCTATCTGGATGAGGTAAGGCCATTGAAGGAAAAGGTTTTGGAGGAATTAAAAGAGGAAGTAAGTATTACAAAAAAACAGATTAAAAAAATCAAATATGGGGATTATTTTGAATCTATCGATAAAAAAATTGGAAAGACATGGTTGGTGAATCCTGTTTTAGCGGAACTAAAAGAAAAACCTGAAATAAAATTGAATAGGGAGCACACTAAATTTAAATGGATCGAGCCGGAAGAAATAGAAAAATTTGATATTGTGCCTAACTTGAAGGAAAGCATGAAAAGAGTTTTAGGCTAAGTTTCCATCTTTATTATCTGCTCAATCTCCTTTTTGGTTACAGCGCTGCCATTAAGCTTTACGCCCCACAGCACGCTTTCAAGCAGCTCTTTGCTTGAATCTGCCATATGGGGCAAATAGCGGTCAAGCAAGCCTTTTTCATATGCTATTGTTACCAGCTCTACAGACCTTATCATGCGGACATTTTTTGCCAATTTCTGAAAATCCTTCATGCTGCTGCTGTTTACCTCCACTTTAGTATGCAGATTATGGCTCAAGATGTGGTGCAGCTTCCTTGGGTTTTCAATTAACAAGCGGGTTGTTTTTTCATCCACAACAAATGCATCAGCGTTTTTCTGCAAATATAACGCTATGGCTGACATCTCTGCATCATGAACAAGATTCATGGTGTGGCCAAATGCCCGGAAGCAGCTGTTTGCCATAGAAAGCAGCTTATCTGTCTGTACTCTTATCCCGTCAATGCTTATTACCTCTAAAACGCCGTTCTCGATGTAATGCAAAACCTGCAATGCCTCAAACTTAAAGCGCTTTGTTTTTGTCAAAGGATTGTCAACAAGCTCTTTCTTGACTAAATCTGTTATGTAGAAATTCGCTTTGCTGAGCCTTTTCAAAGGCTCTAAAAGCCAGAGAAGATTATTCATTGTAAGGGTTATTATTGGCCCTGTGTCAAAAATTATTGCTTTCATGAAAACAGGCCTCTTGCAAATTTGATTCTTGTCTTGACATCTATGCCTGTAGAATGCTCATTAAGGCTTGTATTCCCAAGATATTTCATAAGCTCCCATTGTGAAACACCTATCAACTCTGACGCTTTTGCCGTGCTTAAGCCATGCTCGCAGAGCTTGCAGCCCTTTTTTACCTGGGCCTCAGTTATCACTTTTTGCATATAGACCTTTAGGCTGTTGTCAATCCGGGAAATATTGGAAAAAAGCTCCTTGATTGACAAGTTAAAATTATGGTCTTCATTATTTGCCACTGATTTTCTGGCTTTCTCAAGTATTTTAATGAATTTTGCATAGTTCAGCTCATCATGATGCCTTTCTATTGTCTTTGACAGCGCATAAACCAGAACAGCAATAGAAACAGAGCAGTCATCCTGGAAGACGGACGCATTGTGGATTGTATGATTGCTTAATTCCTTTAGCTCCTGCGTGTCTTTTTCCTCTTTTACCCTTAAAATACCTATAACGCTGTCAAGGGTGCTTAAAGCGTCTTTCCTCACTAATTCATTCATTTGAAATTTATTTATTTCTGTTTTTATAAAATTTTGCTTTTGGCAATAAATAGAAAAGTATATATATCTAAACTCAAAAAGGACAACTTAACAGTAAAAAGTGGTGCATATATGATTGGCGCTTTAAAAAATCTTATCAATAAACTTCTAAAGAATTTGTTCAAGAAGAAGAAGGATATAAAGCTAGGCTTATACGGCCCTCCCAATGGCGGCAAGACTACTTTAGCAAACAGGATTTGCAAAGACTGGCTGGGAGAAGACATGGGGGAGGTTTCTAATATTGCCCACGAAACAAGGGAAATACAAATCAAGGAGCAGATAAGCATCAAGTCAAAAGGAAGGGAATTGGACTTTAACCTTGTTGACACTCCCGGAATAGCCACTAAAATAGACTATGAGGAATTTGTGAAAGCGGGCATGAAGGAAAAAGAAGCGAAGCAAAGGGCAAAGGAAGCCACAAAAGGAATCATAGATGCTATAAAATGGCTTGATGAGATGGATGCTGTTGTTATTGTGTTGGACGCAACTAAAGATCCCTACACGCAAGTCAATATAACCATTGTAGGCAATTTACAAGCTCGCAATATCCCTGTCCTTATAGTTGCGAATAAGTCTGATTTAAAGAAAGCTGACGTCAAAAAAGTGCAGGCAGCTTATCCACAGTATAACGTCATTGGAATATCCGCAAAATACGGGAATAATATAGACAAGTTTTACGAGGCCCTGTTTGACATAGCAGGCTAAAAAGAGGCTGAAGATGGTAACTTTCCAGTTTGTTCCATACTATGAGATTGAGGATTTGGGCAGCGCGAGAAGAGTCAAGAAACTCATAGATATAGTAAAGCAGAACAAGATTGTGCTGCTGCAGGGAAGGCTAAAGAAGGAAGAGGAAACTGATTTAATTGCAATAGCGATGGAAGAAATAAAAGGCAAATTCAGGGGCATAGAACTAGCGGTAATCAACCCCGAGGAAAAAGGGCAGGAAGGCCTCAAGAGGCTAAGGAATAATTTCTTTAATGCGATCCTGGGAGACAGGCAGGGACTGACTATAATAGGGCCTGCGTCTATTGTAAAAGACATCAAAAAAGACCCAACAAAGATTGAGCTTTTAACCAAGGAAGTAAGGAAAAAGGGATAACAATAGATGCTCGGAAATAAATATAAGGAAATCAAAGATTTCCGGTACCCACTGCGTGGGTTTCCGGCACCAATTACGTTGGTTTCACAACTAACTCCACAATCAAAAATTTATATTGTTGCTATTCAACCAAATAATTTGTTTGCGCAATAAATAAAAACAAAAAATAATAACCGAGCGTTTTTGCCTTAACAAAGCATGAAGGCAAAAACGCAGGGAATAAATTATTATTTTTCATTGCACAAAAGATAAAGAGTGAAATTAAATAGTGACAAAGCAAATAATTGTTAATCCTAAGATAAAAATAAGTTATCATTGAAAAAATTTAAGATAAAAAATATTGCTTTAGAAAATGCCGCATCAATGTGTCAGGTGCAACACGTTCTACGAGGACGGTGCAAAGGAAATACTGCATGGGTGTAGCTGCGGCGGCAAGCTATTCTTCTTCATAAAGAAGGAAAAATTGGAAGAGCTAAAGAAACTCTCTGAAGAAGTGATCCTGACGAAAAAGGAGAAAGAGCAGATAGAGCAGGATATATTTGATTTGGTTGGCAGCGATATCGACCGCGATCAACCAGTGATCCTGGATATTGAGGCAATAAGGGTAATGAGGCCCGGCAAATATGAAGTTGATCTGGTGCATTTGTTCAAGAACGAGCCTTTAATATTTAAGTTAGAAGACGGAAAGTATATGATTGACCTTGTGCAGAGCTTTGAAAAGTTCAGGAAGAAATGATTAAGCGATTTCTTTGTTACATCCAAATTCCCTAAAAAATGCCCTGCATTTTTGGGGCACCAAAAACCAGAGGTTTTTTAGTGTTTTCCAACGAGAAAAGTTGGGGGCAGACGAAAACTATTTTTTCTTCCAAAAGAAACCTGCTTTGCTCTCTAATCTCTCAATTTTTCCCTCTGATTGTAACTCCATCAAAACACGATAAAGTGCGTGCCAATTAATGACTTTATTTGCTTTCTTTTGAAGTTCTTCTAGAATTTCATTTGTGCTTTTAATTCCTGTTTTTGAAAGAACAGACAAAATCATTTCTTTGTATTTGCTCATATACAAAGGTTTGTATTAAACATTTATAGCCAAATATCCAAACTTTTGTACCAAACCTATGGAAAACTATATAAATAAGTTATTTTTAATGGATTTATTATGGTTGAAGAAAAGACAAAAAAACCATGGTACAAAAGATGGTGGGTTATCACTCTATTTGTAATAGTTGGTCTAGTCATTCTGGTAAATCTGTTAGGAACAGATAAAGGTTCCACCCAAACAAATAACTTACAAAAAGCTTCAACGCAAGAGCAGATTACCTCTAATCAACCAGAAGCCAAAACTTATTCTTTGGGAGATGAAATTCAAGCGGGAGATTTTAAGTGGAAGATTACAAAATCCTCTACTGCCAAAGAGATAGGACAAGACGTTGGTGGTACATTTTTTGGAGAGAAAGCAGACGGAATTTTCATAATCCTTGATGTTGATATTGAAAATACTGGCAAAACTGCTCAGTATTTAACTGATTCATTCATAAAATTAGTGGATGACCAAGGAAGAGAGTTTTCTCCAAACACTGCTGCTGCAATTTACATTAAACCCCAAGGCTCCGCTTTGATATTCGAGCAAATAAATCCAGGTATTAAGAAAAAGGGAAAAATTGTTTATGATGTTCCTGAAGGTTTAAGAGTTGCAAATGTGAGAATTTCTTCAAATCTTCTTGAGAGCAGTGTTTATAATGTAAAATTAATTATTTGATCTTCAAAACGATATAAGCAACATCATCAGGGTCAGGGCTGATTTTTTCAGCTTCATCTAAATAAGGCAAAAGTTCTTCCAAAGGAACAAGTATAATTTTCTTTTTCAGAACATCAAATAAATGATTAAGCTCTTTGTCTGTTTTACCTGTTTTTTTCTGTATTTCTTCTGAATGTTCCTTAAACTCTGTAAAGAAAAACTCAGTAGTAAAAAGATGTAGTTTTTCGTCAAAGATAATTTCATAAGTTTTGCTTTCTTTTATAAGAGCGGCAAATATTATGTTTGCATCTACAACTAAGTCCATATTACTGCCTTAATTTTCTTAATCTATTGCTGAGTGATTTGCTGACTTCTTTCCCTAATCTTAATGCATCTTCTTCAGTAAGAGTGCTGTCTGACTTGAATTTTTTTAAAAATTCCAAATCCTTTATTCTCTGCATAAATGCTTGTCTAGCTACCTCAGACCAATTCATTTCCGGAAATTTTTCCATTTTATCCTTTAGTTCAGATGGCACTGCTAAAGTCATTGTTGTCATGTTCTTACCTCCAATTATGTGTAAATATGTATAATATGTTTAAATATATAAATCTTATGATTTTAGCCCAACCCAGTCCTTTTGACATTTACTCTGCTTCGCAGAAATTTATACAACTAATTGCTCAGGAGAAATAAACAGCAATCGCATACGTCATTTGCTCGTCGCGATTTCTATAACATCCCTATGTTTTAATAAATATTCTTTTCCAACAGGCTTTTTTGTCTTTACATCTATGGCTTTTACAAAATGATTTCCAATATCTGTATGCAATTTATATGCAAAGTCCAAGGCTGTTGAGTTGTGGGGCAATAAAAAGCAGTCCGGCAGAATATTGCCATGCTGGTCCTGCAGCTTATTAACCCCTCCGGGGAATATTGCCCTGTATTTTAACAATTCAAAAACCGCTTTGTCAAGAACTTCCTGAACGCCTGTCGCCTTATATTTTTCCAAGACATTTATTCTTATAAAATCCAGGGCTTTCTTTTGCCTTTCATTCAATCTGCCTTCATTTTTAATCGTGAAATTGTTTTCCCCGGGTATGTAATCTATCAGCCCATGCTTTGCAGCTTCCTTTAATGCCAGCTCGCTTTCGGCAGAGCATGGAATCAGCATTAGCCTGGGAAATTTTTCTTTCAGCCTTTTGTAATTTTCATAGGCTCCCGGAATATCTATCTTGTTGCACGCTATCAGCATTGGCTTGGTTGCTTTCCTTAATTCAGTTGCAAGCTTCATTAAAACTGATTTGTCCCATTTTGTTATATCCGCATCAAGACTTAATTCTTCAAGCATCTCCTCCATCAATGATTCTGTTACCCTCAAAAAGCTGAGCTGCTTTGCAATTGCCTTGTTCAATTCCGGCTTTTCCTGCTTTACCGCCCTTGCAAATTTCTCCCATCCTTTTTCTATGCTTCTTAAGTACCACATGTCAAGCTCGTGCTCCAGAAACTCTATGTCGCGGGCAGGATCGTAGCTTAACGGCTCTACCGGCTCTCCTTTTTCGTTTATGCTTCCGGAGATGTCTACTATATGAATCAAGGCGTCTGCCTGGTTTAAATCGTCAAGAAACTGGTTTCCCATGCCTTTGCCCTCATGAGCTCCAGGAACCAAGCCAGCCACATCAAGAAGGTCGACAGGAACAAACCTTTTGCCTTGTATGCAGTATCCAAATCTTGGATTGCATTTTACATTAAATTCCCTATCAGCGCAATCGACCTTAACATATCCTGCTCCATGATTTGGCTTTATTGTGGTAAAAGGATAATTAGCTATCTCTACCTCTGCCAAAGTGGCAGCTTTAAAGAATGTTGATTTTCCTGCGCTTGGCTTGCCTACTACTCCTATTAGCATTTGCTTTAGGAAATTAATTTTGTTTATAATTGTTTTTTATTGTGTTATCCTGGAAAAATTTTTAATATACAAAACCATATACCAGTATACTTACGAAAGTTTTATAAATCTAATTTGCTAGATATAGTTTTATGGTTGATTTCGGCAAGGATGCTAATGTTAATGCAGGTGATGTATGCAGGTCTATTCCGGTCTTTAGCGTGAAGTACAAGGATATTTTTTCCCTGCAGAACCTTTATGTAATGATGCATGAGATGCTGCTCGAGGAAAACTGGCTTGGTTTTGAAGGGCAGCATGAAGAGCTCTCAGCGCATTCTGATCTGGAAGCCTTGTATTCAGAGAACGTGTACCAAAGAGGAATCCATCATGGCGGCAAAGAATACTGGGTTTGGTGGAGGGCAATGAAGCACCATGAAGGAAGGCCCAGCAAATATTTCCTGAATGTGCTGGATATAGACTGGCATTGTGTTGGAGCCAATCCAATGGAGATTGTGCATCAGGGCAAGAAGATGAAAGTGATACATGGAGAGCTAGAGATATTTTTCAAGGCAAGCATAATATCTGATGTGGGCCATGAATGGGAAAAGCATTGGCTGCTGAGGCATCTTAAGAAGACTTATGAGGGAAGGATGCAGCATGCAAATATCGAGAAAAGGGAAAAGGACCTGTGGAGAGAAGTCTACAGGATGCAAAGCAAGGTAAAGGCTTACTTGAACCTGAGAACATGGATGCCTACTCCAGAAATGTTCCATCCAAAGCTCTACGGCTGGGAAGCACCAGAGCAGGTTTAATTCAATTATCCTATTTTTCATTATTTTTATTAAAATCAAAACAAAATTTTATAAATGATATTCCTATCTCCGTCTTTTTACGCCCCCGTAGCATAGTAGCTATTGCGGCAGACTTGTACCTTTGCAAGTTATCTGCAGGTCGGGAGTGCAACTCTCCCCGGGGGCTTTTCAATAACAAAATCCATGTAAAAAATAGAAAAAATATTTAATTATCAAAAAATAATCAGTATATTATGAAATTTTTAATTTCAATGATTTTTATTTTTGCCTTTTTTATTATTGGCTGCACTGCTCAAGTTAAAAATAATGAGATTGAAGCAAATGAAATTGAAAATAATGAAATTTCAGGCAATGAGGTGGTTGATATGAAATTAACAAGCCCTGCATTTAAGCATAATGGAAAAATACCTTCCGAATACACCTGTGACGGCAATGATATAAGCCCTGAGTTAAGGATAGAAGATGTTCCCAAGAATGCAAAAAGCTTGGTGCTGATAAATGACGACCCAGATGCCCCTATAGGGACATGGGATCATTGGATAGTGTTTAATATTCCTTCAACCACAACAAAAATGAACAAAAATGAGGAGCCAAAGGGTGTAGGAGGAAAAAACAGCTGGGGAAGGACAGGTTATGGCGGCCCTTGCCCCCCTTCTGGAACGCACAGGTACTTCTTCAAGCTATATGCCTTAGACACAGAGCTCAATCTGGTAGGGGGAGCAACTAAAAAAGAGCTGGAAAAGGCAATGGAAGGGCATATAATTGAGAAGGCAGAGCTTATTGGATTGTATAAAAGGCAATAAGCAGCATAAAGCATAAATACAACTGCTGAATTCTATGTTTTGCCTAAAATGACGAATGAAATAGAAAAGGAATACAGCAAGCTGGCCAATAAATACAAGCTGCCTGATTTCAAGGGCCTTGACTTGGAGTTTGAAATAAATGAGCTGGAAAGCACAAGCTTTGTCCTTAGGAATATATTAAGGAAGGTAGCGGAAAAGATTGAGTTTTATACTGATTTGATTAATGACCTGCTGCAGCCTGATACAGCATCCTTAAGCGGCATGCATGAGACAAGGTTTTTCATGGACGAAGAAAAAAGCAGCATATATGACTTATTCAAGAAGCTTATGAAATCCTACAGGAACATAATCATGCTTATCCTGGAGCAGGACGAGAAAAAGCAGGCAGAATTTTTGAACAGCTTTTACAGGGAATGGGCGGAAATAAAAAAGCAATTGCTTGCATATTTAGAAAAAATGAAGGATTCCTGGGACAGGGAAACATCCATAGAGCAGGATTTAGGCTATTTTGGGTAGGCTGAAAGATGAATATAATTTTATTGGGGCCTCCTGGAGTCGGCAAGGGGACTATTGCATCTAAGCTGAGCAAAAAAATGAAAGTTCCCCACATAGCTACGGGAGACATGCTAAGGGAGAATGTCGCGCAAAAGACAGATTTGGGGGCAAAGGCTAAAAATTACATGGATAAAGGCCTTTTGGTTCCTGACGAGCTGGTTATTGAGATGATAAAGGAGCGCTTGAAGAGAAAAGACTGCAAAAAGGGATTTATTCTTGATGGTTTTCCAAGGACAATAAACCAAGCGGATGAAATCTCAAATGCTGCAAGGGTTGACAAAGTCGTAAATTTGCAGGCAAGTGATGGGATTATTGTCAAAAGGTTGAGCAGGAGGAGAGTTTGCAGCCAATGCAGCTTCATTTATCATCTTGATTTCATAAAGCCAAACAGGGAAGGCTTCTGCGACAAGTGCTCGGGAACTTTATACCAGAGGGAAGACGACAAGCCTGAAACTGTTAAAAAAAGACTGAAAGTGTATGAGAAGCAGACAGAGCCCTTGATTAAGTACTACCAGGATAAAGATCTTCTTGTGGATGTTGACGGCTCAGGGCTTCCTGAGGAGGTTTTTGAGCTGGTGGATGAAGCTATTGCTGCTTAGCCGAACAAATTCTCAATTAAAACAGTGGCATAGCATCCTTTAGGCAGGGAGAATTCAGCTATAATTTTTTCTTTATTTTGATTTAACTCGTCTTTTTCCTGCTTTATGATTTTGAAATCATTGATTTTTATGAATGCTTCCCTTTCTATGCCTTCAGAGCTTAATTCCGG